>NZ_JADPJC010000017.1:0-361507 GCF_023073215.1 Bradyrhizobium sp. 35 | reverse complement strand
CATCGACGGCCATCCCCATAGCCGCATCGAAGACCTCATGCCGTGGCGATTCCGCAAAACGTCAAGCCAGCCTCAATAGGGTTGCGGCTAAGCGCTTACCGATTTCTGATCGTTCCATTCGAACAGAAGCCAGAGCATCCCGACCGCGAACTGGAGCGGAAGCTGATGGATGAGGCGCCCGCAATTCTGCAATGGATGATCGAAGGGTGTCTCGATTGGCTGTCCAACGGCGGCCTTGCGAAGCCCGCCAGCGTGTTGGCCGCGACCGAGGAATACTTCTCAGACCAAGACTTGTTTGCTCACTGGCTCGCGGAGGAGTGCGTCTGTGAGCCGGAGAACAGAGACAGGTCGGAGAGTAGCAGTCGCCTGTTCAAGTCATGGAAGGAATTTGCGCTCGGCGCCGGTCATACTCCTGGCACGCGGCAGTCGTTTCAGGACCAGATGATACGGCATTCCTTTCGCTACTATCGCGGCCGGAAGACGCGCGAATTCTTCGGCATCTCCCTCAAGCCGGTGGCGAGCTTCCATGAAGGGCGGTGACGCTTGTGACACTTGTGACGCTTGTTTGCGTAATAGAGCTTTACGCGCGCGCGCGTGGGGCGATTACCGGAAAATGGCGTCACGATCGTCACGAGTGTCACACCATTCCCCCTTCGAGGCTGGTCAAGTTTACGCACCCGCCGGACAACTTTTTCTGACGCGATTTTCAAACTCTCAACTTGGGAGCTTGTGCGGCGTTGATATATGCAAATGCATGGACAATAAGCCCGTGATATTTGATCACGTGCTGAAATGTAGAAGATCGTTATATTGTAGAGATTTATGGCTAGTGATAGTCGTTTGGGGTAACGCAACGGGTAGCAATGAGAGCGAAATCAAACTTGATGTGTGATCGAAGCCACCTCGAAAAGCCTCCGTCCAAGACTCGCAGCCGTATCAGCAACGGTTCTGCCGTGCTCGAAGGCGTAGACGGTCGCAGCGCGCCCGCGCGCCGCTATCGCGATGTCCTGGCCGAATTGATCAGCGACATCGGCGGCGATCCATCGGGCGCTCAAACCGCTATCGCTCGCCGCGCATCGGCACTGTGTGTGGTCTGCGAGCAGGCTGAGGCCGAGATGGTTGCCGGCGGCGTTCTCGATCTCGCGGAGTTCACTACCGCTGCAAACAGCCTGCGTCGCCTCCTAAGCGACCTGGGACTCGAACGGCGCGCCAAGGACATCACGCCCAGTCTTTCCCAATACCTCGCCAGCAAGGCTGCTAAGCCCGCTGAGAGCCCTTCCAATGTCAACCCTGCCAACCGTGAGGAAACGCTTTGAGCAAACCTTCATCCACGCCCGCGAAGCCCAACTATCTCATTCCCGGCCGCGAAGGCGGCAAGCCGAGCGCTGCTGGTGGCGCCACCACGCATCGTGAGCCCGGCAAACCGATGGTGCCGACCAAGTGACCATCCAACCTGATCCCAGCGAAGCCATCGTCGTGATGGCTCATCACGATCCCGCATTCGAGGGCTCGTATCACATGCGTCTTACGGCGTGCGGGCGCCTGCTCGCCATCGGCCGCGACCCGCTGAAGGCATCCGCTCTACGTCTCGTTGAGAATGGCATCAGCTCTGACACGGCGCTCGTCGTTCGGTTCGAGGACGGCCGAGCGGCGCTCAGCGCGGCCACGCTCAAGAAAGCGCTCAACGCTTGAATGGCATTTCCATCAGCGATGCACTAACCGACCGCAACCTGCTTGGTGCGGCCCTTGGTGATCTCGACAGCTGGGCGACCTGGCGCGTGATCCTCAAGGCCGCGTTCGCCGAGCCGATGACAGCGGACGAGTTGGTGCTTTTCAAGGAGCTCGGCGGGGGACGTGAGCCACCGGCCAGTCGTGTGCCCGAGCTCTGGGTACAGGCTGGCCGGCGCTCCGGCAAGACCCGCACGGCCGGTGCCATCTGCGCCTATCTAGCGGCCTTCAATAGTCACAAGCTCGCGCCGGGAGAGACCGCGACAGTGCTGTCACTGGCGGCCAGCAAATCCCAGGCTAAGGCTACGCTCGACTATGCTGCTGGCTTCATATCATCGTCGCCGGTGCTCCGGCAGTTGCTTGAGGGCGAGCCGACCACCGAGGAAATCAAGCTCAAGGGTAACATCACGATCGGTACGCACTCCGCCAACTTCAAGACGGTCCGAGGCAGAACGCTCCTTGCAGCTGTGTTTGACGAGTCGGCATTCTGGCGTGATCAGGATAGCGCGGCGAATCCCGACTTTGAAATTTACTCCGCGACGCTCCCGGCGCTGGCCACTACCGGCGGCATGCTAATCGGCATATCCAGCCCGTATCGTCGCAGCGGCTTGCTGTTCCGCAAATATGAGGCCTCGTTCGGGAAAGACGACCCCAATTGCCTGGTGATTGTAGCGCCGACCACGAGGCTCAATCCTACGCTCGACATCAGCGTGATTGATCGAGCGCGCCAGATGGACCCTGAAGCCGCGCGGAGCGAATGGGATGCGCAGTTCCGCGACGACCTAAGCGACTTCGTGAGCCGCACTGCAGTCATGCATTGCATTGAAAGCGGCGTGCGCGAAAGGCCGTTCGATTATCCCAATCGCTATGTCGGCTTTATCGATCCATCTGGCGGTAGTAGCGACTCGATGACCATGTGCGTGGCACACCTGGCCGGCGACATTGCCGTGGTCGATGCCATCCGGGAGGTGAAACCGCCTTTCAATCCGGAATCCACGGTTTCGGAGTTTTGCACTCTACTCCGGAGCTACCGCATCTCGACTTGTTACGGCGACAGATACGCGGCCGAGTGGGTCGCGAGCCAATTTCGCATTCACGGCGTGCACTATCGTCACAGCGAGAAGACCAAGAGCGAGTTGTTCTTGGACCTGCTGCCCAGGGTGAACAGTCGCACGGTCTCGCTGCTTGATGATGACCGCTCTATTGCGCAGCTATGCGCGCTTGAGCGCCAAACAACTCGCAGCGGCCGCGACAGCGTCTCGCATCCTCCTGGGGGGCACGACGATTTAATCAATGCCATCGCCGGGGCCGTCGCCCATGTGCCGGCGGCAGCGCGCCGCGATCGCAGACCCGGCGGCGTCACCCTCGAAGGTACCGGAAATTATAACGTTCACTCAGGAAAATACGGAGCAAAGAATTGAGCGACACAGCGGAAACGATCAGCCCGGCAGCAGAAGCGTGGATTGCTGGTGATCACCTTGGCGCCCAGGCGCTTTCTCAGCCCGTCCAGGATGACGCCCCGGCCGCCCCGGCCAGCGACGTGCAGCCATGGCTGCAGAATCACTTGGCAATCGACAAGCTCCAGCAAAGGCCAGCCGACCAGGCACAGCCGAGTGTCGTTGATAGCGCGCTTAGCAGACTCACCAGCAACGGCGGCGAGAATTCGGCGCTGGTGCAGAGCTGGGGCTCAGACGCAAAGGAAAATCTGGCATACGCGTTTGAGGGCTACAAATACATTGTCGCGAACAGACCTGAGTTAATCGATCGAGTTGATGCCTCCGGCCTCGGCAATGACGCGGTCCTACTTCAGCACTTGGCCGAATACGGGCGCCTGAAAGCCAACTTCATGGGAGACAACACAGTGAGCAGCAGGCGTTCGCAGCTTGATGAACCGCGCCAAGCCCTTCCCAGCGGCAACAGCGCGGCCCAGCGCGAGCTAAACAAGATATTCGAGGAAACGCCGCCCGGCACGCCCGGTTATGCCAAACGGTCGGTACAGGATCGGGTTCGCCAGCTGAATGAGATGATCCACGGCACTGAGCCGGCGGTTGGTCTTGGAGGGCGCACGGCATGAGCGACATTCACGACCTTGTGGCGATAGACGTTTATGGCTTTTCGCTCGCGATCCAAGCCATGCCCTGGAATACGTTCTTTTATAAAACCAGCCACACGCTCGAGGACATTCTGGAGAGCCCTGGATACTTCGACGAGGTTGCCGAGAACCTCCGGCGGAACGACCGGATCGAGATCACCGCGAGCGCTGACGGCGTTCCCGAGGCAGCCACGCTCGTGGTGCGGTCTGTGAGCGTAAAGGGCGGGAAGTCGGTTGAAGTCTCGAAGTTGAAGCGCGGCTGACATGGGACACCGCATCAGAATCCCGGGCGTGGGTGGCCAGATCGAGGCGAGAGCAGCGAGGCTTAGCGCCGCCGTTGCTGCCGAGTTTCAGCGCTTAGAACAGGCAAAAAAGCCGAAGCCGGAGAGACCGGCTGCAAAGAAGTTCAAGCACATTCGGGATTATAGAGCGGGTGCTGCTCGATGACTGACGCATTCCGGTACAAGGGAATCGAACACACGCTGGAGCTGGTGCCTGAGCGACATAGGTGGGTCAACTCTGGCGCACCCGAGTCTGAGATAGGGTGCGTTGGCGGGGTTCAAATCGAGCGACGCACTTTCCCGCCCGGTGTTTCAACGGAGGTAATGAGGTTGGCCATTAGCGTGGTGGATCATTGGGACGCATCGGAGGAGCGCGATCCTGTTGATTTACTCCTACGATTACATAGCGTTCTACATCGGTAAGCGCGTTTTCTGTCTGCCTGATGAAGTTCGTGAGATGCCGTCTAAGCGTCTGATCGGAGACCTCTTCAAGGAGGTGGTGGGCAAGACTATTCGCCAGAAGATGCGAGTGATCCTGAAATTGCTTCAGGATAGTGCTCTGGTCCTTACCTTTCATGAGATTCCGGAGGGTATCCTGGATAGCACGATCGGCACCGAGCTCGGGTGGCGCCGTAAGAGTATGAAGCAGGTCCCCTCTGTGGTGAGGGGGGAGGACGATGTGCTGATAAAGAATTACGAGTTTGAATTTTGCGAAACGGAACTCAATGACTGAAAGTCCAGGTTGCGGACCGAACTGCGCATCCGCGGCGGCTACAACCACGCTGTAGACGAGTGAGAGATTGAGTTCGACCGGGCAGGTAAGCTGCACCCTTTGATCGGTGTTATTCTCCGGGATCAGATATTTTTCATTCGCTAGGTTCGGAGGTCTGCGCGAGAATATGAAGGAAAAGCCGCCCTTCTTGGGCGCGTCAGTCAAAGCGCTGCTGGTTAGCTTGGTGCCGTCTGTAAGCCAGAGCGTATGTTTGAGAGTGCAATATTCGTGGCTGTTTGGGCTGACATGAACTGAATATTTCTGTGTCAGAATCTCCGAGTTGGTCGGTTCATAACCGTACCGGCCGGCGTACCCGAAAAAAATCATCAAATCGCCGTTCGCTCGTTCTGTAACTGAGAACAGATTGCGTTGATGGCCGTCAACCTCTGTAGTGAATCGAATCCTCTCAGGCATCTCGTTTCCCAGGGCGAAGCGCCGCCTCAGGAGTAAAGCAAAGTGGAAAGGCGGCGGCCAGCCCGATGTGCCGTTCTTATGAGAATGACTGTACAACCCGCGCCGTTGCTGGATGGCTGCGGTTCTTGACCTTCACCCAGTACTTCTGCCGGCCGCCACGGTAGCTCCGATCCCGGTGTTTCGAGACGAGACCTTCAAGGCCCATGCGGCACGCCGCCCGGAAAAGCTCCGGCCCGATCTCGCCGCGCTCGAATGGCGCGACGGTGATTCCGTCCGGCCGGCGAGCCAACAGCCGCTCCAGGTTGGTCTTGCGCAGGTGTAGGGGGAGCTGCCGGAGATCGTCACCGCCCATGGCGAGAACGTCAAACGCGTAGAGCTGCACCTCGTCCTCGTGCTTGCGGGAATGCAGCGCGTTGAAGTCGGAGATGCCATCGATGCCGAGAATTACCGCCTCGCCATCAACGACGAAATGTTTCTGCCGGTTCTTCAGCGCGGCCTCGGCGATCCAGGGGTAGCGCTTGGTCCAATCGGTGCCGTTGCGGGAAAGCAGCCGCACGCGCTCGTTCTCCCGGATGACCAGCATCCGGTATCCGTCGTGCTTCACCTCGTGGATCCAGTCCGGCCCCGATGGGACCTGCTTGCCGGCGGTCGCCAAGCAGAGCTCGTACGCCATACGCATGCGCCAAAAGATAGGCGCTTCGCGGTATTTTGCGAGTCGGGAACAACCGGCAATCTGGGCGCGTTCGTCTCCAGCTCCGAGCGCTGTCTCGGAGCAGCGTGGAGTAAACTTCCGGCCTCAAGGATTCATCCTCCTTCGGGGCCGGCCTTTTAGGCGCCGCGGCGGCGTCCTGCCGGTTCACGACGGCGGACCTTCCTTTCAAAGCTGACGATCATGGCAGTGACTATTGTGCCTGATCCTGGCAGGGATGGGGCAGCGGCCCCTCATGGTCGAAAACCGATCCGAGGTCGCGCATATCGATCCATCCGCCGCAGGTCGGGCACTTGATGAAATGCTCTGCTTCATCTCCCGGGGGGGTGTCGGTGCGCTCGCCCATGAACTTGCCTTTCGGTATTTTCATGGGCCGTGCCAACTGTGTAGGCGCCAGCAGAGAGACGGCCCCGGCTTCAGGAGGGTACTTGGGGGTAGGCCGGGACCGCTCCGCCAGCTTCAGTGGCGAGCTGGCGCCGATTCAAGCAAAACATGCCCGACCGGTTCCTCAGCGCGTCAATAGATTCTCGCTTGGTGTCAGTAGCCGCACGTAGGTCCCGCTCTCGTGCAGCTCGAGCCAACCCTTTTCGACAGCGCACCTGATGCCGGCGCCGAACTCCGTGCCGCTTCCCTTGAGCGTGTAGAGGAAGGGATAGTTGATCTTCTCGATGTGGATTCGGCCGTCCTGTACCGCCTCGATGCCTGAAGCGAGCTGAACCAGCTGGCGGGCGGCAGCTTCCGGATTGGCAAAAGGGCGTTCGGTGACGAGTTTCATTGCTGGAATCAAAACCTCAACCGCATGCTTGGCCTGACTTGCCCGTGACTGTCATGCCAGTTCGGGACGATATGCACAGATCCTGCGGCGCCGCATGCCGAGCAGACCAGGCGCAAGCCGACGCGCGACCACGGCTGATCCTGCGGGAGTGCGTCGAGCCGAACGTCGACCCTGCGATTGCAGCGGCCGTTCAGGCATTGGACGTTGCAGGTCACGTGACCGTCAGCCAGCCATTCAGCGGGGCTGCGCGGCGGATAGTGGCCCGCCCATTTGGTGTATCGTCGGAGAGAGGGCATGCCGCCATCAAAGCGGCATTGCATGTACCTCGCAAATTATCGATTCGTAGGGGCTCCGAACGTCGGCGAGCTACTGCTGGTCGTGGTGGTCGCTCGTTTGATTGCCCCACTAAATCGAAAGCCCGGCGGTTCACGCCGGCGGGCTACTGTTCGAAGTGTATCGCTCGGGTGTGGGGACCACCATCTGCCAGGATAGGATCACCGCGGACGACGCCGCGGTTGGGCGTGCATACATAGAACGGGCCTCGATCGCGGGACGAGCGCAGTATCGCTATGACGGGTTCTCCCGTTAAGGGATCTGGATCGCCGACCCTGGCCCTCAACTCCTGCCCATTGTGACGATAGTAAATGGCATAGTAGCGCGTGTCCGAGACGTCACCTTGAGGCGCGACGAACTTCTTAATGGCCTCATAGGTCTCTTCGGCCTGCTTCTCGTCAGCCGCGAATGGCAGGAAAAACTTCATCGTGCTGCTTCCCTTGATAATCAGCAGTCTAGCGCCATCCAGGATTTGTTCACGTCGTCGTTACCCCACCAGCCACCCGGAAGTGATGTCCGCCAAATTCTGGGGTTGAAATTTAGAGCTTAAGTCATTGAATTTGCTTGGTGAGCGCGCTGGGGCTCGAACCCAGGACCCCGTGATTAAAAGTCACGTGCTCTACCGGCTGAGCTACGCGCTCCCATGGCCGCTGATGGCTTCAAAGAAATCGCCATCGTCTTCGGTCATTTGGAAAAGCATGTCTTGCCGCCACATCGACGCAAGCGTTGCGGAAAAACCGGCTGTTTCCGGATCATGCTTTCGGCCCGCGCTGTGTAGGGGGATGGGGCGCGGAGGTCAATAGCTCGGGTGGTTGCCGAACTTGAAGGCAACAGCGGGAATTCGCTCGCCGTTTCCAATGCTTGAGCCGGGATTTTCAACCCGAATGGCGGCCGTCATCCACGCCGAAGAAGCCGCGACGTCCGCCCACGGGACGGATGCCACGTTCGGAGCCCCGTCAGTTCGCTTCCCGCCGGACCTCGCTCGGCACCGGCACTTGCTGCGGCGTGCCGGCGGGGGTGGGTAGCGCGACCGGGCGCAAGCCGATCAGCTCGGCGGTGCGGATCGCGCTGTCGCGCCAGAACTGGAACGAGTTGATGCGGCTGAGCTCGAGGATGGCGATGGCGACCGCGGCCAGGAACGGCAGGCTCTGCAGCACCAGCACGCCGGCGAAGATGTAGATCTCGGTGATCTGGCGGTAGCTGTTGGAGGCCACCAGCACGCCGGCGCCGATCAGGAGCAGGGCGCCGATCACGGCCTCCCAGAACGCCTGGAACTCGATCGACATCCTGGACAGGCCGCCCTTGGAGGTGCGCGCGAACGCAATGTGCTCGGTGATCAGTCCCTGCGCCACCGCGCGCGACACCGTCCACTGCACGCTCATCGCCGCGATCATCGCGCCCAGCATCTGCCCGGGCTTGATCGCGACGCGGGCGCGGTACATCGACAAGAAGTGTACGAGCGAGACGATGAAGGCGCCGATGATCGGCAGCGTCAGGATCTTGTCGGGGATGGCGATGTCGGCGAAGGCGACGATCGGCACCCAGACGAGGTTGAGCAGCGCCACGACGACGCCGAGGCTTTCGGCACCCAGCCAGTTCAGCCAGCCCAGGCCATATTCGCGCTTCTGGTCGGGCGTCAGCCGGCTCCGTCCGGGCAGGAAGTTCCGCCAGTGCTTCTTGACGATCTGGAGGCCGCCATAGGCCCAGCGGTGACGCTGCTTCTTGAAGGCCTCGTAGGTGTCGGGGAGCAGGCCCTGGCCGTAGCGGTGGTTGGTGTAGTGCGTAGTCCAGCCGAGCTGCTGGATCGAAAGGCCGAGATCGCTGTCCTCGCAGATCGTGTCGGACGACCAGCCGCCGGCCATGTCCATCGCGGCGCGGCGGATCAGGCACATCGTGCCGTGCACGATGATGGCGTTGGTCTCGTTGCGCTGGACCATGCCGATGTCGAAGAACCCGGCATATTCGCCGTTCATGATGTAGTGCATGATCGACAGGTCGCCGTCGCGATGTTCCTGCGGCGCCTGCACCAGGCCGACGCTGGGATCGGCGAACGCCGGCACGAGGTCCTTCAGCCAGTCGGGATCGACGACGTAATCGGCATCGAGGATGCCGATGATCTCGGCGTCGACGGCGGTGCGGTCCATCGCGATGCGCAGCGCACCGGCCTTGAAGCCCTGCACCTTCTCGGCGTTGATGAACTTGAAGCGTTCACCGAGCGCGCGGCAATGATCCTGGATCGGCTGCCAGAAGGCAGGGTCCGGCGTGTTGTTGATGATGACGACGCATTCGTAGTTCGGATAGTTCAGCCGCGACAGCGCATCGAGCGTCTGCTTGAGCATCTCGACCGGTTCGAAATAGGCGGGGATGTGGATCGAGACCTTCGGGCAATAATTCTCGGGCACGTCCTCGACCGGCTTACCTTTCGTGAGCAGCCGCTGCGGCGGCCGGCCGAATGCGACGGCCGCGATCTCGTCGATGCGCGCCATCGCGATCAGCACGAGGGGAACAAGCAGGATCATGCCGAGCGTGAGCGCGAAGGCCGAGCCGAAGATGAAATAGTGCCCGTTCCAGAACGCGAACACGGTGGCAGCCCAGGCGCCGACGCCGTTGGCGGTGGCCGACAGCAGGAACGCCTGCTTCGCCGTCGGCTGCTGCAGCCGCAGGATCGGCAGCGACAGCAGGATACCGACGAGGAGCGCCACACCCATCAGCTTCCAATAATCGGGATTTTGCACCGGGCCGGTCCAGGCAAATTTCGGCTCGCGGCTGGCGTTGAGGATGCCCCAGTACGGACCGACGCCGCCTTCGAAGTATTTCCAGGGCTGATCGATGGCCTCGACGATGTTGTATTCCATGCCGATGGCGTCGGCGCGGCTGACGAAGTTGCGCAAGGTGAGTGCTTGCTGGAACGGACCGGGGTCGGCGTTGCGTAAATTGTAACCCGCGCTCGGCCAGCCGAATTCGGCGATCACGATGCGCTTGCCGGGGAACAGGTTGCGTAACAGATTGTAGCGGTCGACGGCCTGGTCGACCGCCTGATCCGAGCGGAAGTTTTCCCAATAGGGTAGCACGTGGGCGGCGATGAAGTCGACGTTGGAGCCGAGGTCGGGATTGTCGCGCCAGATGTTCCAGATCTCACCGGTCGTGACGGGTACGCGGACCGAGCCCTTGACCTTCTTGATCATCTCGATGAGGTCTTCGACCTTCTGCTCGCCGCGGTAGATCACCTCGTTGCCGACGACGACGCCGTTGACGTTGCTGTTCTTGCGCGCGAGCTCGATGGCGGCCTTGATCTCGCGCTCGTTGCGATCCTTGTCCTTGTCGATCCACGCGCCGACGGTGACCTTGAGGCCGAACTCCGCCGCGATCGGCGGCACCAGTTCCACGCCGCCCGTGGACGAATAAAGGCGGATCGCGCGCGTCATCGTCGACAGCGTCTTCAGGTCGGCGCGGATTTTCTCCACCGTCGGAATGTTGTCGATATCAGGATGAGCCGAGCCCTCGAACGGGGCGTAGGAGACGCTGGGCAGCAGGCCCTCGAAGTCGGGCGCGGGTTCCTTGTCGCGCAAGACTCCCCAGAAGCCGGCGTGGAGCGCGGACACAAGCAACAGAACGGCGGCGACAACCCGCATCGCGGCTAAACCAAAAGGGGCTGAGGGGGCAGGGAAGCGGATCCGACCCCGAGATCCGACCAAGTCCGCGGCAAATGGAGCATACCTCTGCCGCGCGGTTTAACAACTGTCATCGCCTCATGACCGAATGAGGGCATGCACATTTCGAAATTCGCAGCAGTGCCAATTGCTTCTATCGCCGATCGTTCCTGAACGGAGGCTGAAACAATCGCGGCTATTTCGGGGGCGCCGGTGACGGGCTTGCCGCCGGCGAGGGGCTCGCGGCCGGCTGCGGCTGCGCATTGCCCGATGCGGCCGCGGCCGGCTGCGAGGCCGCGGCCGCGGCCTGCTGTGGCTGCGACGCCGGGTTGATCCAGCAAGCGTGCACACGGCTGTCCAGGGTCTCGGCGACCTTGGGATCGATCTGGCCGCCGAAGCGGGTCAGGCAGCGGAAGGCGGCCTGGATGTGGCCGCCGGGGCAGCCGAAACGGTCATAGAGGTCGAGATGGCGGAATGCGGTATCGAGGTCGTCCCGCCACATCAGCCGCACCACGCGGCGGCCGAGCCAGACGCATTCGGGGTTGCCGGCCGGGCCGCTGATGACCTGGGCTGCTTCGGCGAATTCGTCGGTGCGGCGCTGATTCTGGGCGGCATCCTTGGCCGTGTCGGCGGGCTGGGCGGCTGCCTTGCTCTGGTCGGGGGCGGGCGTGCCGCTCTGGGCGGAGGCCGCGCCGATACCCATCAGGATGACAAGGGAAGAAACGGCCAAGGTGGCGGCGAACTGCCGCAGGACCGCATTTCGTAACTCGAACACCCGTTGCCGCATGAATTCCCCAATATATCACTGACCGTCCGCGTCAGGACCTTCGCGGACGCGCCCGGTGATGGCGTCCAAATGGGTCTCCAATGCGGCGGAAAAGTCCTCCCGAGTCCATGGCCTGAATCTGGAATTTTGTCCAGCAAAGTCACGATCCTAGGCCTCGGTCGAACGGCCGCAGGTAAATTCCTCAGGGGAGGGATGGATCCATAACGGAGTCACCCCCTTGGCAGACGGCGTGCTAGCAGGTAATCGACGGCCCTTCGCGGAGGACGGAACCGATTTCTCTTCGTACGCCACTGGCGCTTCTGCTCGTTTCATTGGGTGCGATCGCTGCCGTGTGGTGGTGGCTTGCCACGCCGATCTCGCTCGCGCGCGCCCCGATCGATCCCGCCGACAAGGTCCAATGCGTCTCCTACGCGCCGTTCCGCGGCGAGCAGTCGCCGCTGAACGCATGGACTCATATCGAGGCCGATCAGATCGAGCAGGACCTGCGCCAGCTCAAGGAGATCACCGACTGCGTCCGCACCTATTCGATGGAGAACGGGCTCGACCAGGTGCCGGCGATCGCGGCCCGGATCGGCGGGCTGAAGGTGCTCCAGGGCATCTGGCTCTCCAGCAACCGCACCAAGAATTTCGAGCAGGCCGCGCTCGCCATTCGCCTTTCCAAGGATTTCCCCGGGATCATCACCAGCATCATCGTCGGCAACGAAGTGCTGCTGCGCGGCGAGATGACGACCGCGGACCTCGTCTCCATCATCCGCTCGGTGAAGGCGCAGGTCAGCGTGCCCGTCACCTATGCCGATGTCTGGGAGTTCTGGCTCAGGAATCGCGAGATCTATGACGCCGTCGACTTCGTCACGATCCACATCCTGCCCTATTGGGAAGACAATCCGGTGCGGGCCAAGTTCGCCGCCTCCCATGTCGAACAGATCCGCGAGCGCATGGCGGTCGCATTTCCCGGCAAGGAGATTTTGATCGGCGAAACCGGCTGGCCGAGCGAAGGGCGCATGCGAGATGGCGCGCTGCCGTCGCGCACCAACCAGGCGCGCGTGGTCTCGGAGATCCTGAGTCTGGCGAAAGCGCAAAAATTCCGCGTCAACCTGATCGAGTCCTACGACCAGCCGTGGAAGCGCAAACTGGAAGGCACCGTCGGCGGCTATTGGGGCCTCTATGACTCGGTGCGCCGTGGCCTGAAATATCCGCCGGGCGAGCCGATCAGCAATTTCCCGTACTGGAAATGGTACATGGCCGCCGGCATGGGCCTCTCCGTGCTGGTGTTCGCGGTCGCGGGCCTGACGTTGCGGCGCAGACCGTGGACGCCGCGCTTCTCGTCCTGGCTCGGCGTGGCGATCTCGGCAACCTCGGCCGGCATTCTGCTCGGGATCGGCGCCGACAAGATGTACTACGAGAGCTACGGCATCGGCGGCTGGCTGCTGTGGGGCGCGCTGCTCGCGGCTGGCATCCTGTCGCCGATCTTCTGCGCGCAGGCGATGGTGATCGGCCGCAGCCTTCCGACCTTCCTCGATCTGCTTGGTCCGCGCGAGGGCCGGAAATGGTCGAAGCTCACCGCCGTGCTCGGCTTGACGCTGGCAGTGACGGCGGTCATCGCGGCGCAGACCGCGCTCGGATTCGTGTTCGACCCGCGCTACAAGGATTTCCCTTACGCCGCGCTGACGATGGCGGTTGTGCCGTTTGCGCTATTGATGCTGAACCGGCCGCAGATCGGCCAGCGTCCGATCGCGGAATCGGTCTTCGCCGGCGTGCTGACGCTGTCGGCGGCCTATGTGCTGTTCAACGAGGGCCGCGACAATTGGCAGTCGCTGTGGACCTGCGCGATCTATCTCTTGTTCGCGCTCACGCTGTGGCGGGCGCGGGCCGAGCAAATCCAAGAATGAGCAGGCCGATCGCCAGGCCCGACAGCACGACATTGTAGAGCACGATGCCAAGGCCCGCGGCGATGATGCCGGCGGTGAGCAGCACGATGGACGGCCGCATCAGGTTCAGCGTTGCCACCACCAGCGCGACGATGCCGAACACCGAATTCTTGAACAGCACGGTCGAGACCGAGCGCGCCTTGCAGACCAGGGTCTGAAGCCCGGCGTCGCAGGCGAGACCGACCTGCGAGTTTTCGATTCCGAGATAGCGCAGATAGAGCGCATAGCCGACGCTGGCGAAGCCGACGACGATCAGGAACTGCACCTGGTAGGGCGTGAGGCGGAAGGGCTTTTTTGTCATGGCGGCAATATGGTCGGGATGGTGGAACGGGGCAACAGGGGAGGCGCAAGTTTCTCGCGACCTGCGTGAGATCCTTCACCCATTACGCTGATGAATTGCCGCGAGGTAAGCTACCTTCTGAAGAACGACGACAGCGTTGATCCCGCCGACGCCGTCTCGGGCTTCGGCTGTGCGGCCGGCTGCGCCGCAGGAGCAGGCGCGGGCTCCTCGCGCTTCGATGAGCGTTTTGAGGAATAGCTGCGGCGACGCTTGTCGGGCTTGGCGGCCGGCGCGGGCGCTGGGGCGGTCTCGGCTTGCGGCACCGAGTCCTGGGGCTTGTCGGAGTCCTTCTCCTGAACCCTGTCTTGGGTCTTGTCTTGGGTCTTGTCCTGCTTCTTCTCTTGGCCGCCGCGCATTGACAGCCGCTGGCCGTCGAACACGGTGGTCTCGCAGTGGCGGTCGTTCTCGGCGAGGCCGGCGCAGAGTTTTGCTGCAGCCGCTGCATTGATCAGCGGACCGGCGCCGAGGCGGAGCTGCATGCCAAGGCCGGTGTTGCCTTCCTTGATCATGATGATCGGCCGCAGCGCTGCGATTTCGGGATTGGATTTGGTGACCCCGCGCCACAGCGCGCGCAGGCCATCGAGCGAGTTGGCGCCACCGAGATCAATCGCAAAGCGCGTCTGCTGGACCGCGATCGCGGGAGCCTCGCTTTCGGCGGCCTCCGGCGGCTTGGCAGGTGCCGCGGCGACTTCGATCGGAGCGGGCGCCGGTTCTGGCTTCGTCTCGGCAGCCTTCTCGGTCGCCTTCTCTGCGGCCTCGGGCTGAACCAGTTTCGGGGCGGCCGGATCGGGCGGCGCCATGATCGATTTGGATGGGACCAACGGAAGCATCGGCAGTGCCGAATTCGTCGCCGGCGACTGCGCGACCAGCGAGGCCGCGGCCGCGCTCTGCGGCGGCGGACTCCACGGCTCCTTTGCGGCCTCGGCGCGCGGCTTGTCGTTGGCCGGAGCCGGTGTCGAGGCGACCTGCGCGATGCCGGGCGCCGGCGGGCCGATCAAGGCCGGCGCGTCCTGCGGCTTCGCAACGGACGCCTGCGGCGGCGTTGTCGTCTGCTTGGCGATGGCGCCGGTCACGGAATCGAGCCCTTGCTCCAGCACGGTGACGCGCGAATAGAGCCGGTCGCGATCGGTGTTCAGCGTCTCGATGGCGGAGGCGAGCCGGCGGGCCTCGTTCTGGCTCTCCTTGGTCAGGATCTGGAGCCGGTCGGCCTGGCGCGCGAGATCGGCGGATGCGACCTGGTCGCGCCGCCAGCCGAGCTGGGCCTGGTTGGCGAACACGGCAAGCACCACGGCGCCGACGGCCGTCACGCCCCATGAGCCCAGCCGCCACATCATGCCGCGATCGAACGAACTCTCCTCGGCCACAAGTCCGGAGAACAGCCCGCCGGTCTCCTTGGCGCCGAAGGCATCCGCCAGTGGGTCGGAATCCTTTGCCATGAACGTTAAGTGCCCAACCCCTGTCCGGCTTCCCCGAATCAATCAGGGAACATTAACAGGAAAAGCGTGTCGCACTTGAACTCCGGGCGTTTGCGGGGGTAGCAAGGCGATAGCTGATGAGGGCGGCCCGTCGCCCGCTGGCGCCGATTGATTCGGCCGATTGACAGGATTGCGATGACCGCCCGTTCCAGCCTCACGATCGTGCTCGCCGCCGGCGAAGGCACGCGTATGCGCTCACACCTGCCGAAAGTGCTGCATCCTGTCGCGCACCAGAGCCTGCTCGCCCACGTGCTCGCCGCGGCGCCCAAGGGAGCCGGCACCTCGCTCGCAGTCGTGATCGGACCCGACCATCAGGCGGTGGCGGACGAAGCAAGGCGCATCCGTCCCGACGCGCTCACCTTCGTGCAACAGGAACGGCTCGGCACCGCACATGCGGTGCTGGCGGCGCGTGATGCCATTGCGCCGGGCGTGGATGATCTGCTGATTGCGTTCGGCGACACGCCGCTGATCTCGGCCGAGACCTTTGCGCGGCTGCGCGCGCCGCTGGCCAAAGGCGCCGCAATTGCCGCACTCGGCTTCCGCGCCGCCGATCCCACCGGCTATGGCCGCTTCATCGTCGAGGGCGATCGCCTGGTCGCGATCCGCGAGCAGGCCGATGCCAGCGCCGAGGAGCGCAAGATCGACCTGTGCAATGCCGGGGTCATGGCGATCGACGGGCATCGCGCGCTCGCGATCCTCGACAAGATCGGCAATGCGAATTCCAAGGGCGAATATTATCTGACCGACGCGGTCGGCATTATCAGCGAACAGGGATGGGATGCCGTGGTGATCGAAACCAGCGAGGACGAAGTGCGCGGCATCAACACCAAGGCGCAGCTCGCCGAGGCTGAAGGCGTGATGCAGGCGCGGTTGCGGAAAGTGGCGATGGAGTCCGGCGTCACGCTGATCGCGCCCGAAACCGTCTATCTCGCCGCGGATACCGTATTCGGCAAGGACGTGACGATCGAGCCCTTCGTGGTGATCGGCCCCGGCGTTTCGATCGGCGACGGCACGGTGGTCCATTCCTTCTCGCATATCGTCGAGACCAAGCTCGGCAAGAAGGTCTCCATCGGCCCCTATGCGCGGCTGCGGCCCGGCACCTCGCTCGGCGACGGCGCGCGCATCGGCAATTTTGTGGAGACCAAGGCCGCGACGCTGGAGGCCGGCGTCAAGGTCAACCATCTCTCCTACATCGGCGATGCCACCATCGGCGCCAATTCCAACATCGGCGCCGGCACCATCACCTGCAACTACGATGGGTTCAAGAAGCACAAGACGATCATCGGGCAGGGCGCCTTCGTCGGCACCAACTCCTCGCTGGTTGCACCGGTGACAATCGGCAACGGCGCCTATATCGGCTCGGGCTCCGTGATCACGCGCGACGTGCCTGATGACGCCATGGCGCTGGAGCGGAGCCCGCAGACCATCCGCGAAGGTGGGGCGGTGCGCTATCGCGAGCTGAAGACGGGTGGCAAGAAGCCGGAGAAATGAACGCCGCTATTCGTCGTCGGCGAATTCGGAGAAGATCGCGCGCGTCAGGCGCCAGCCGCGCGGCTTGGCACGCTTCGCCGGCTCGCCCGCGACATGCTTGATGAAGACGGGCTTGCTTTCCTTGCCGCGCTGGGGCGGCGGCCAATGCGCGAGGTGCGTGCCGGTGGTCTCGCTGGCGCGCACCGCCATCGATGACAGGCCTTTGCGGTTGGATGAGCCTTTCATGGCCTCTCTCCTTGGTACGCAAGGGTTGGCCAAATTTGTTGACAGCAAGTTAACGCGCGCGGTTTAAGGCCCAGCCAGTTCGCCGCCGGCGAGGCGCGTCGCCGTCGGTGCTGTCTCAATCAGCAATAATTATTGAGTATCTGGTTCCTTAGGAACTTCGCTAAAAACCGAGCGCGTCGTTTAGGCCATTTTTCGACGATTTGGGGGATATTGATCCGCATGTGCGGGATTGTCGGCATTCTCGGGCGCCAGCCGGTTGCAGAGCAATTGGTGGATTCGCTCAAACGTCTTGAATATCGCGGCTATGATTCCGCGGGCGTCGCCACGCTTGAAGGCAAGCATCTCGAGCGCCGCCGCGCTGAGGGCAAGCTGAAGAATCTGGAGAAGCGGCTGGAGGCCGAGCCGCTCAAGGGCACGACCGGAATCGGTCACACCCGCTGGGCCACCCACGGCAAGCCGACCGTGAACAATGCGCACCCGCACGCGACCGAGCGTGTCGCCGTGGTTCACAACGGCATCATCGAGAATTTCCGCGAGCTGCGCGAGGAGCTCGAAAAGAAAGGCACGGTGTTCCACACCCAGACCGACACCGAGATCGTGCTGCATCTCGTCGACGACCTGCTCACGCGCGGCAACAAGCCGGTGGAAGCGGTGAAATTGACGCTGGCGCGGCTGCGCGGCGCGTTCGCACTCGGCTTCATCTTCGCGGGCGAGGACGATTTGATGATCGGCGCGCGCAACGGTCCGCCGCTCGCGATCGGCTATGGTGACGGCGAGATGTATCTCGGCTCCGACGCCATCGCGCTCGGGCCGTTCACCGACACGATCAGCTATCTCGAGGACGGCGACTGGGTCGTGCTGACCCATACAAGCGCTTCGATCTTCGACAAGGACGGCCATGCCGTCCAGCGCGAGAAGACCAAGCACGCGGCCTCGACCTCGCTGGTCGACAAGGCCAATTACCGCCACTTCATGGCCAAGGAGATCCACGAGCAGCCGGAAGTGGTCGGCCACACGCTGGCACGCTATGTCGACATGGCGACCGAGCGGGTCTCGCTGCCGGTCAAGCTGCCGTTCGACTTCAAGAACATCCAGCGCATCAACATCACGGCTTGCGGCACTGCGAGCTACGCCGGCTTCGTCGCAAAATACTGGTTCGAGCGTTTCGCGCGCGTGCCGGTCGAGGTCGATGTCGCCTCCGAATTCCGCTACCGCGAGGCGCCCTTGCGCAAGGGTGATCTCGCCATCTTCATCTCGCAGTCGGGCGAGACCGCCGACACCTTGGCCGCGCTGCGCTACGCCAAGGCCCAAGGCGTGCACACGGTGGCCGTCGTCAACGTGCCGACCTCGACGATCGCGCGCGAAAGCGAGACCGTGCTGCAAACGCTGGCCGGCCCAGAGATCGGCGTCGCCTCGACCAAGGCGTTCACCTGCCAGCTCATGGTGCTGGCAAATCTTGCGATCGCGGCCGGCAAGGCCCGCGGCGAACTGACCGACGAGGACGAGACCAAGCTCGTTCACGGGCTCGTCGAAATCCCGCGTTTGATGTCGGATGCGCTCACCACCGAGCTCCAGATCGAGAAGCTCGCGCGCGAGATCGCGAAATCTCGCGACGTGCTCTATCTCGGTCGCGGCACCAGCTTCCCGCTCGCCCTCGAAGGGGCGTTGAAGCTGAAGGAGATCTCCTACATCCACGCCGAGGGCTATGCCGCCGGCGAGCTCAAGCACGGCCCGATCGCGCTGATCGACGAGACCATGCCTGTCGTCGTCATCGCGCCCTACGACCGGGTGTTCGAAAAGACCGTCTCCAACATGCAGGAGGTCGCCGCTCGCGGCGGCAAGATCATCCTGATGACCGACGCCAAAGGCGCGCAGGAGGCAACCGTCGAGTCCCTCGTCACCATCGTCATGCCCGATATGGCGGCGGCGTTCACGCCGATGGTCTATGCGGTCCCGGTTCAGCTGCTCGCCTATCATACGGCGGTCATCATGGGGACCGATGTCGACCAGCCGCGCAATCTCGCGAAATCCGTGACGGTGGAATAGGCAGAGGGGTCGAGTGCGGGACGCTTCGTGGTCTTCCAAAACCTGCTAGAAGACCCTAGCTTGGACGAAGCGACTGACTTGGAACCCGAATGAACCCCCGTGACGACGCGCCTGCGCCTCTTGATGCCGTGCCCGAGCCGCATACCGGCCTGATCGGCCGCTTCCGTAACTATTTCCTCACCGGCCTCATCGTGACGGGGCCGATTGCGATCACGCTGTATCTGGTCTGGTGGTTCGTCACCTGGGTCGATGGCGTGGTGCGGCCGTTCGTGCCGCTGGCCTATCGGCCCGAGACTTATCTGCCCTATGTCATTCCCGGCTGGGGGCTGATCGTCGCATTCTTCACGTTGACGCTGGTCGGCTTCCTTGCGGCCAATTTGATCGGCCGGACACTGGTCGATGTCGGCGAGACCTTCCTCGGCCGCATCCCGGCGGTACGCGCCATCTACCGCGGCCTGAAGCAGGTGTTCGAGACGCTGTTCTCGGGCAAGGGCTCGAGCTTCCGCAAAGTCGGCCTGGTTGAGTTTCCTTCGCCGGGCATGTGGTCGATCGTGCTGATCTCGCAAGCGCCGAACGAGGACGTCTCCCGCAGCCTGCCGGGTCAGGAGGAGCACGTCTCGGTGTTCCTGCCGTGCTCGCCGAACCCGACGACCGGCTTCTTCTTCTATGTGCCCAAGAGCAAGATCGTCGAGGTCGACATGAGCACCGAGGATGCCGCGACGCTGATCATGTCGGCCGGCGTCGTGCAGCCGGGCTCAGCGCCCGATTCGAAGAAGGCAGCGGCGCTGGCGGGCATGGCGAATGCCGCGCGTATTGCCAACGCCTCGGCGGCGGTGCAGCCCCAGCCTGCGAAGGTGGAGTAGGGCCATTCCCCTGCGGGATGGCCGCCGTTCACGCGGGCGTCTCGTCCTCTGCTAGTCTCCGATTGAACTGAGCGCGTTGCTCGGGCTTCGATCTGGAGTGCACGATGTCCAAAACTATTGCGATCCTCGCGCCCGGTGCCATGGGCAGTGCCGTGGCCCGCCGTCTCGGCGAGCACGGTGCGCGTGTGCTGACGTCGTTGAGAGGGCGGAGCGAAGCGACGCGCAAACGCGCCACGGATGCCGGCATGATCGGCGCCGAGGACGACGCGATCGCGGACGCCGACATCATCCTGTCGATCGTGCCGCCGGGCGAAGCCGTGGCGCTCGCCGAGCGGCTGGCCGGGCTGATCGTCCGGCGCGAGAAGAAGCCGGTCGTGGTCGATTGCAATGCCGTCAACGTCGATACCGTGATGAGGATCGAGGAGATCATCGGCTCGGCACAGGCGCCGTTCGTCGATGCCGGCATCATCGGGTTCCCGCCCCAGCCCGGTGGCAAGAGCCCGGCCTTCTACATGTCGGGCGAGCACGCCAAGGATGTCGCCGTGCTGAAGGATTTCGGGCTCGACGTGCGGATCGTCGAAGGGCCGGTCGGTGCCGCGTCCGCGCTGAAAATGTCCTATGCCGGGATCGTCAAGGGCCTCGCCGGGATCGGCGCGGCGATGGTGGTCGCGGCAACGAAAGCGGGGGCTGCGGATGCGCTGCGCGACGAACTCGCACTCAGCCAGCCCGCGGTTCTGGCCCGGCTCGAAGTCGCGCTGCCGGACATGATTCCGAAAGCCTATCGCTGGGTCGCGGAGATGCGGGAGATTTCCGGCTTCCTCGGCCCCGATCATCCGGCGAGCCAGGTTTACGAAGGCTTTGCGCGCTGGTTCGACCACCTCGCCGAGGATGCGAAAGGCGAGGCGGCGGATACCGACCTGATGAAGGCATTCGCCGCGCGCATCGCGCAGAAGAAATCCTGATCGTCCGGTCTCACGTCACCGCCATCCATCATGTGCCGTGCAGCGAATCCAGAAACCCCTGGATGTCTCGATCGCGTCTCAAGCGCACGACCGGAACGTCAGCGCCATACTGCATACGCTCGGCCTCGATGACAGGCGCGCGCTCGGTGTCGTAGCGCCACGCCTCGCGCATCAATTTCCAGTCGAACTGCTCGGGGCACCCCTCCGGGAGATCAGGCCGGGCCTTGTCGCGATCGAAGGCGGATCGCAGGAGAATGCGCCACTGGCAGAGCCAGCGCGGGCGGTCGATGACGACCAGCGTATCGGCGCGCGCGAGCGTGAGATCGAAGGCAAGTCCCGAGAAGCTGCCGTCGACAACCCATGCGTCGCCCGCGATCGCGTCAGTAACCCGTGCTCGGAAGTTCGGTTTGTCGGATGGCTTCCATCCCGGCCGCCAGTAGAGCACGTCGAGATGCACCACCGGCAGCGCGAGCTTTTGCCCGAGATTTCGGGAGAGGCTCGTCTTTCCGCTACCCTGACAGCCTACAACGATGATCCGGCGCATCGTCGTAGGGTTCCATAAAGTCGGGCGAAGGGAAAGAGGAGGCCTCCGAACGCGCGTTATTACCTGGCATGTAATTGAGCTCATCTGCAGCCTGGCTACTGTCCCGGTCATTCACCCGACAGGAAGCATTCCATCAAGCCTCCTGTCGCGTGTGTGTCGGTGCATGAGGAGAGAGCTATGCAAGTCGTGTTTACGAAGAAGGAACCGCCGCAATGGCTGCTCGACATGTGGCGGGAGATCGACAACAAGACCTTCGGACCAGGCTTCGACTGTTTTACGGAAGATGCCGTTTGCAACCTCGGCGTCGCCGATTGGAAGGGGCGCGAGGCGATCCGCGGCAATCTGAAGGCCTTCATCGACACCGGATTCACCGCGCTCCATCACATCACCGAATATTGGGACGCGGGCTCGCTGAAGGTGTTTCGGGGTGTCGTGGACATGACACCCGATGATCCCTCAATGAAGACGGTTCATCCCACGATGACGCACTTCTTCTACATGGACGAGAGGAACGACACCAAGGTACGGCACTGGGTCGGTGCCGTGGGGCCGGTCGCCTTCGGTTGATCGCCACGAACCTGCTACCATCGGCGGTGGTGCCTCGGACAAGCCGACGTACCGCCGCCGATGCGCGTTGACGATGCCGCACATCGACAGGAAGGATCAGTCGGCCATGAAAGCGACGGCCAGTGCCCTCAAGACGCGCGCCAGTTCCGCGGGCGCGCTGCTGCGTCAATGGCGGGACATTCGCGGCAAGACGCAGCTCGACCTGTCCTTCGACGCCGGCGTCTCGCAGAAGCACATCAGCTTCGTCGAGAGCGGCCGCAGCGTTCCGAGCCGCCAGATGCTGCTCGACCTTGCGCAAGCCCTCGACGTGCCCTTGCGCGAACGCAACGAGCTGCTGCTGGCCGCCGGCTATGCGCCGTCCTATTCCGAGCCCGCGCTCGAGGCGCCCGGCATGACGAGCATCAACCGTGCCCTGCAACGCATGCTGCGTCAGCACGAGCCGTTTCCCGCCATCGTCATGGACCGGTACTGGAACGTGCTGATGACCAATGAGGCCGCGCCGCTTCTGTTCAATTGCTTCATCGACATGTCCGCACGGCCGGCGCCACGAAACCTGCTGCATCTTATGTTCGATCCGGAGGGCATGCGCCCTTTTATCGCGAACTGGCCGCAGACCGCACGCGGGCTGCTGGCGCGGGTGTATCGCGAGGCAGTCGGACACGTGGTTGACATCAGGACGAAGGCGTTGCTGGAGGAGCTGTCGCAATACCCCGGGGTGAAGCCGGAATGGCGTGCGCCGTCGGCATCCGATGCGATGCCGATGATCCCGTTGTCCTTCGTCAAGGACGGTGTGACGCTGGACTACTTCTCCCTGATCACGACGGTTGGAACGCCGCAGACGGTGACGGCGGAGGAGCTGCGGCTCGAGTGCATGTTCCCCGCCAACGAGGGGACCGAAGCCGAGCACGGCAGGTTCTTGCGCGCGCACGCCGGTTGAGGAGACGTCGCGAGGCTCATCTGTTATTGTTTCTGCGAAAGCGGTCACTCCGCAATGGGAGTTCGAATGAGAGTGCTTGTGATCGGCGCGGGAGCGCTCGGAGGCTACTACGGAGCGCGCCTGGTCCGAGCCGGCGGCGACGTGAACTTTCTGGTGCGGGCCGGGCGTGCGGAGCAATTGCGGCGGAATGGATTGCAGGTCGTGAGCCCGCAGGGCGATTTCGCCGTGCAGCCGAAGATCATCCTGGCCAACGACCTCAAGGAAACGTTCGACGTCGTGCTCGTCGGGGTGAAATCCTACTCGCTCGACGATGCGATGGCCCAGTTTGCCCCGGCCGTTGGCGCCCACACGATGATTTTGCCGATCCTCAACGGGCTGAAACATGTCGACGCCCTGACGGCGCGGTTCGGCGCCGCTCAGGTTCTCGGCGGGCTCGCGAACGTCAGTGCCGGGCTCGATGCGGATGGTCGCGTCGTTCAGTTCATGGCCAATCAGACCATCGTCTTCGGCGAAATCGGGGGGTCGTTGAGCGAGCGTGTGCTCGCCCTGGAGACGCTGCTGCACGTGCCCGGTATCGACGTGCGCGCCAGCGAAGCGATCATGCAGGACATGTGGGAGAAATTCGTCCAGCTCTCGACGCTCGCCGGCATCACCTGCGTGCAAGCATCGGAGACATTCTGGCCGTTCCGAACGGCGAGCAATCCATCTTCCGCCTGTTTGCCGAATGCTGCGCCGTCGCCACGGCCTCGGGTTTTGAGCCGCGAGCGCCTTTCATCGAGTTTGACCGCAAGCTGTTCACGACCCCGGATTCCCCGCTCAAGGCCTCGATGCTGCGTGATATCGAGCGCGGCTCGGTCACCGAGGCGGAGCATATCCTCGGCGATATGGCCAACCGGGCCCGTGCACTCGGCATCGACACGCCCCTGCTGGATCTCGCCCGGGCGCATGTGGCGGCTTATGAGATTGGGCGGCAACGAGCGGCCAGCTAACCCGCTCCGATCAGCGGGATCGCTTCATCCCGCTCATACAGATACAGCAGGCAGCGCAGTGCCTCGCCGCGCTCGCCCTTGAGTTTTGGATCGTCCTTCAGGATGCGCAGCGCCTCGTCGCGGGCCTGCGTGATGAGCTGGCCGTGCACCTCCGAGCGGGCGATGCGGTAGCCGGGCAGGCCGCTCTGGCGCACGCCGAGCACATCGCCTTCGCCGCGCAGCTTCAGATCTTCCTCGGCGATCCGAAAGCCGTCGGTGGTCTCGCGGATCACCTTCAGCCGTGCTTTCGACATCTCGCCGAGCGGCTCGGAGTAGAGCAGCAGACAGGTCGAGGCCTCCGAGCCGCGCCCGATGCGGCCGCGCAATTGATGAAGCTGGGCGAGGCCAAAGCGTTCGGCGTTCTCGATCACCATGATGGTCGCCGCCGGCACGTCGACACCGACCTCGACCACGGTGGTCGCGACCAGCAGACCGATCTCGTGGGCGGCGAACTGGCCCATGACGCGGTCCTTCTCGGTGCCCTTCATCTGGCCGTGGACGAGGCCGACACGGTCGCCGAAACGCTTTTGCAGGGTTTCGAAGCGCTTGGTCGCATTGGTCAGGTGCTCGGTACCCTCGGCCTCGGATTCCTCGACCAGCGGGCAGATCCAGTAGACCAGCTTGCCGGATTCGAGCGCGCGGCCGATGCTGTCGGTGACCTCGCCGAGGCGGCTCATCGATATGGTGCGAGTTTCGATCGGCTGGCGGCCGGCCGGCTTCTCCCTGAGCTCGCTGATGTCCATGTCGCCGAAATAGGTCAGCACCAGCGTGCGCGGAATCGGCGTGGCGCTCAGCACCAGCACGTCGACGGCCTCGCCCTTTGCCGTCAGCGCCAGCCGCTCGCGCACGCCAAAACGATGCTGCTCGTCGACGACGGCGAGGGCGAGATCGCTAAAGATCACGTCGTCCTGGATCAGCGCATGGGTGCCGACGAGCAGGTCGATCTCGCTGGCTTCGAGTTGTGCCAGCAGGTCACGCCGCTCCTTGCCCTTTTCGCGGCCGGTGAGGATCGCGACCCGCATGCCCGCGCGCTCGGCGAGCGGCGCGATGGTCTTGATATGCTGACGAGCCAGAATTTCGGTCGGCGCCATCAAGGCGGCCTGCTTGCCGACCTCAGTGACGGCAGCGGCGGCCAGCAGCGCGACCACGGTCTTGCCGGAGCCGACGTCGCCCTGGAGCAGGCGCAACATGCGCACCGGCTGTTGTAGATCATTGGCGATGGCGGCTGCTGCGTCGCGCTGGGAGGTTGTCAGCGCATAGGGCAGGGCATCGATGATTTTGTTGCGGAGGTGCCCGTCGCCGGCGTTGCGCACACCGGCCGGGCGTCGCAATTGGGCGCGGATCAGGGCAAGCGCAAGTTGCCCGGCCAGGAGTTCGTCGAAGGCGAGGCGCGACCAGAACGGCTGGTCGGGCAGAATGTCGGTGAGCTCGACCGGCTGGTGCACGCGGGTGAGCGCCTCGGCGATCGGCGGGAAGCCGCAGCGGCGCAGCACCTCCGGGCTGATCCATTCCGGCAGTGCCGGGAGCTTCTGCAGCGCCTGCGCGACCGCACGGCGCAGCGAGCCGAGTGCAAGGCCCTCGGTCAAGGGATAGACGGGATCGATGCCGGAGAGTTTGGAAATCGCCTCCTCGTCCAGCACCCGGTCGGGATGCACGATCTGCGGGATGGCGTCGTACATCTGGAGCGTGCCGGAGACGAAGCGCTTCTCGCCGATCGGCAGCAGCTTCTCGACATAGCCGGGCTTTGCGCGGAAGAACGTCAGCACGACGTCGCCGGTGTCGTCGCTGGCGTAAACGAGGTAGGGCGCGCGCGCATTGCGCGGCGGGGGCGGGCGGTGGCGGTCGACCGTGACCTCCAGCGTCACCATGGTTCCCTGCACGGCGTCGCGGATCTTCGGCCGGGCGCGACGGTCGATCACCTGGCTCGGCAAATGCAGCAACAGATCGACCAGCCGCGGCGTCTCATTGCGGCTGAGCAGATATTGCAGCAGCTTGTCCTGCTTCGGACCGACGCCGGGCAGGCTGGTCACGGGGGCAAACAGCGGGTTGAGCAGGCTGGGGCGCATCAGGCGAATCTAGGACCGTTTTCGCTCGTCATGCCCGGCTTTATGCCCGGCATCCACGTGTTTTTTCGTGCCCCTGCGGGGCAGCGGGCCATGACAAATCGAGGGCTGACAGGGCCCGCCCGAGTGGCTATATCACCCCGGCCCGGCACGTCCGGGCTTTTGGCGTTTGACTGGAATTGAGACATGACGGGAACGACACGATCGAGCAACGGGCTGGACGACCGCCGCAAGCGGCTTCTGTTCCGCTGCTGGCACCGCGGCACGCGCGAGATGGACCTGATCCTCGGCCGGTTCGCGGATGCCGAGATCGGCAATCTGTCCGATGACGAGCTGACGCAGCTCGAGACCCTGCTCGAAGAGGCCGATCCCGACCTCTATGCCGCCATCACCGGCGACAAGGTGCTTGCCGCCGACGTCATCGGCCCGCTGTTTGCGCGCATCAAGGGGTTTCCGATCGCGGACCGCGACGTATGAAGCAGGGGATGAAATCGCCGGCCGAGCTGCTCACGCCCGGCCGCGCGCTCACGCTTGCCAATGTTGCCGAGGGTGCCGAGGGCCTCGTCATCTCTGATCTCGCGCGCGCCATCGCGGCGCGGCCGAAGAAGCCGGCTGTCAGCCTCGCGGTGATCTGTCGCGACGGGCCGCGGATGCAGCAGCTCGAACGTGCTCTGCAATTCTTCGCGCCCGATTTGCCCGTGCTGACCTTCCCGGCCTGGGACTGCCAGCCCTATGACCGCGTCTCGCCGCATGGTGGCGTCCTCGCGCAGCGCCTGACGACGCTGGCGCGGCTGGCGTCACTGACCGGTAGCGACAAGCCGCTGATCGTGCTGACCACGGTGAACGCCGTGGTACAGCGCGTGCCGGCGCGCGAGCTCGTCGCGGCGCAGGCGCTGTCGGTCGCGCCCGGCAACGTCGTGCCGATGGATACCATCATCGCCTGGCTCGAGCACAACGGCTACAACCGCTCCTCGACCGTGCGCGAGCCCGGCGAATACGCGGTGCGCGGCGGCATTCTGGACCTGTTTCCGGCCGGCCTGGACCAGCCCGTCCGTTTCGATTTCTTCGGCGACAGCCTGGAATCGATCCGCACCTTCGATGCCGAGACCCAGCGCACGCTGCTCGACATGCGCGCGCTCGATCTCGTGCCGATCTCCGAATTCCAGCTCGTCACCGAGACCATCCGCCGCTTTCGCATGGGCTACGTCGCTGAGTTCGGCGCGCCCGAGCGCGACGATGCGCTCTACGAGGCCGTCAGCGAGGGCCGCCGCCATCCCGGCATGGAGCATTGGCTGCCGCTGTTCCAGGACCGGATGGACACGCTGTTCGACTATCTGCAAGGAGCTTGCGTCGCGATCGAGCCGCAGGCCGAGGACGCCATCCGCGAGCGTTTCAAGCAGATCCTCGATTATTACCAGGCCCGCCGCGATGCGATGGAGCATCCGGGCGGCGGCGCCATCTATAAGCCGCTGCCGCCTGACAGGCTCTATTTGACCGAGGAGGAATGGGGCAAGCGCGAGAGCGGGATGCCGTTGGTGCGGCTGACGCAGTTTTCGGTGCCTGCTGATGGTATCAGCGTGGTCGATGCCGGCGCACGCAAGGGACGAGACTTCGCCCCGGAGCGCAACGATAACAAGGTCAATGTCTTCGAAGCCGTCGTCGCACATGTGCATGGGCTACTGACAAACCGCAAGAAGGTGGTCATCGCGCTCTGGACGGAGGGCTCGAGGGACCGCATGACCTCGATGCTGCGCGATCACAAGCTCACCCCCGTGACCAGCGTCAACAGCTGGCGCACGGTGCAGGCGACCCCGCGCAACGAGACCATGCTGGCCGTGCTCGGCCTCGAAAGCGGATTCGAGACCGACGAGATCGCTGTCATCAGCGAGCAGGACATCCTTGGCGATCGCCTGGTCCGACCGCGCAAGGCGAGCCGCAAGCTCGACAATTTCATCTCGGAGGTGACGAGCCTCGCCGCCGGCGACATCGTGGTCCACGTTGATCACGGCATCGGCCGCTTCATCGGCCTGCAGACGCTGGACGTCGCCGGCGCGCCCCATGACTGCCTCGAGCTGCATTATGCCGCCGAGACCAAGCTGTTCCTGCCGGTCGAGAACATCGAGCTGCTGTCGCGCTATGGCTCCGACCAGACCACGGTCGAACTTGATCGTCTCGGCGGTTCGGGCTGGCAGACGCGCAAGGCCAAGCTCAAGAACCGCATCCGTGAGATCGCGGGCGAGCTGATCAAGATCGCCGCCGAGCGCCACCTCCATGAGGCGCCGAAGCTGCCGGTGCAGCCGGGCCTCTACGACGAGTTCTGCGCGCGCTTCCCCTATGACGAGACCGAGGATCAGCTTGGTGCGATCGAGTCCACGCTGAAGGACCTCGAGCTCGGCCGTCCCATGGACCGGCTGATCTGCGGCGACGTCGGCTTCGGCAAGACCGAGGTGGCGCTGCGCGCCGCCTTCGCGGTGGCGCTCGAAGGCAAGCAGGTCGCGGTCGTGGTGCCGACCACGCTGCTCGCCCGTCAGCATCACAAGACGTTCACCGACCGTTTCAAGGGTTTCCCGGTCCAGGTCGCCCAGGCCTCCCGGCTGGTGCCCGCCAAGCAGCTCAATCTGGTCAAGAAGGGCCTCGCCGACGGCTCGGTCGACATCGTCGTCGGCACCCATGCGCTGCTCAGCAAGTCGATCAAGTTCCGGGATCTCGGCCTGCTGATCGTCGACGAGGAGCAGCATTTTGGCGTGACCCACAAGGAGCGGCTGAAGCAGCTCCGCGCCGAGGTGCACGTGCTGACGCTGTCGGCCACGCCGATTCCACGCACACTTCAATTGGCGCTCACCGGCGTGCGCGAGCTCTCGATCATTGCCTCGCCCCCGGTCGACCGCCTCGCGGTCCGCACCTTCGTCGCCCCGCACGACCCCTTGATGATCCGCGAGGCGCTGCTGCGCGAGCGCTATCGCGGCGGCCAGGCGTTCTACGTGGTGCCGCGCATCGACGACCTCGCCGAGGTCAGGGATTTCCTCGACAAGAACGTGCCGGAGATGAAGGTCGCGGTCGCGCACGGGCAGATGCCGCCCGCCGTGATCGAGGACATCATGACCGCGTTCTACGACGGCAAGTTCGACATCCTGCTGTCGACCACGATCGTGGAATCCGGCCTCGACATCCCCAACGCCAACACGCTGATCGTGCATCGCGCCGACATGTTCGGCCTCGCCCAGCTGTATCAGCTCCGCGGCCGCGTCGGCCGTTCCAAGCTGCGGGCCTATGCGCTGTTCACGCTGCCGGCGCAGCAAAAGATCACGGCGCAGGCGGAACGCCGGCTCACCGTGCTGCAATCGCTGGAGACGCTGGGCGCGGGCTTCCAGCTCGCCTCGCACGACCTCGACATCCGCGGCGCGGGCAATATCCTGGGCGAGCAGCAGTCCGGCCATATCAAGGAGGTCGGCTTCGAGCTCTATCAATCGATGCTGGAGGAGGCGATCGTCAACCTCAAGGCTGGTGTGTCCGAGCCCGCGGCCGACCGCTGGTCGCCGACGATCACCATCGGCATGCCCGTGCTGATTCCGGAGGATTATGTCGGCGATCTCTCGGTGCGGCTGTCACTCTACCGCCGGCTCGCGGACCTCGACAGCGAGGAGGAGATCGAGAACTTCGGCGCCGAGATGCGCGACCGGTTCGGCGTGTTGCCGGACGAGGTGCGCTATTTGTTCAAGGTCGCCGCGATCAAGGCGTTCTGCCGCCAAGCCAATGTCGGCAAGATCGATGCCGGTCCGAAGGGCGCCGTCATCGCCTTCCGCGACAATTCCTTCGCCCATCCCGACCGGCTGGTGAGCTTCATCCGCAGCCACGGCCAGGCCGCGAAGGTGCGGCCCGACATGAAGGTGGTGTTCCTGCAGGACTGGGAAACGCCGGAAGAGCGTCTGGCCGGCACCACCGAGATCATGCGCCAGCTGGCGCAGCTCGCGCAGAGCAAGAAGGCGGCGTAGAGGTTTCCGGAGGCGGCGCGAAACGACGCGCCGCACTCGGATTCCCGAACAGCGACATATGATCACTTGCGCAATGATCGAACAGTTGCTAGGTTCGGTCTATCGAGTTTCGGCCGAACGACTTGGCCTCGCCGCTGAAAAGCGCGCCTGACTGACGACCCTCCCTCCAGATCTCGACGACACCCACCGCGCTTCTGAGCGCGGCTAAACGTTTATCTATCTTAAAGGACGATCCCCATGACGACGGGAACTGTGAAGTGGTTTAACAGCCAAAAGGGCTTCGGATTCATTCAGCCGGACGAGGGCAGCCAGGATGTCTTCGTTCACATCAGCGCCGTTGAACGCGCCGGCATGAATACCCTCAACGAAGGGCAGAAGGTTTCTTTTGAAATCGTTGCAGATCGCAAGACCGGCAAGTCTGCTGCTGAAGATCTGCGCGCCGCATAGGCTGTCGCAATCCCAATGACGTTGCTTTGACCACGGATGTACTGGCAGAGCTTCTGATTTTTTGACCCGCGACCGTTTACCGGCCGCGGGTTTTTTGCGCCAGCGGCCGGCCCTCGCGAATGAGAATGCGAACGGTGCGTTTCGCGTAAAGCTTCCACATGTGAGCAGTCGAGCTCCGACGGCAGCGAGCGCTCGCGGATGATTACGACGCCGCCCGCGATGCCTCGGCCGACAGCCGCCCAAGCAGCGACCTTGCCGTATCCGAGGGCGACAGCGAATCCACCGAAACGACGGGATCGCTGCGCATCTCGTGCTTGCCGTTCGACGTGTGCCGCATCACCGCGGAGAGGCGGCGGGCGATCATGTGGGCGGTGCGGAAGTCGGTCTCCGCGAACACAACGACGACCGAGCCGTCCTTCTGCGCCACGCCAAAATCCATCTGCCGCATCAGCCGGCTGAGAATGCGCGCGGCATCGAGCTGGGCTCGGGAATTGCCGGGATCGAAGGCAAAGCGTGCGACCGAGAGGCCGCCGCCGCGGGCCAGCGTCTGCTCGACCGCCTTGGCAAAATCACGCGCAAAAGCTTCCGCCGTGAGCAGGCCGCTGCGCGGGTCGAGCCAGCCGCCGGCATCGATCGAGCGCAGCGTACGGCTCAGCTGGGCTTCCATGGCGTGCTGGCGGATCAGGGGCAGCGCGTTGGCGGCGACCTTCGCCGACTCGCCAGGGATCAGTTCAAGATTGGGCAGGTCGTAAGTCTGCGTCAACTGATGCGCAGTGACGACCACGGGCAGGCTGCGGAACCGGGTGTCCTCGGCGAGCACCGTGAGAAAGGCATCGGTCACGCGGGGGGTAAAACCTTCGGCGAGCACGACGCCGTCGAGGTCGCGGGTGTTGAGATGCTTGGCCGCTGCCTCGATCGAGAGCGCCCCGATCACGCCGACGCGCTCGCCGAGCGCGACGGAAAGCGCGGGGTAAGCCGCGCCGCGGCCGATCAGAAGCACCGTGGCATCGCGAACGGGATCAGCCTCCGGCAGCGCGACTTTGACCTCTGGCAGCCGGCGCAGCACCGTGGCATGGAGCGTGCGAATCCGTAGAGCGGCGCGAAGCCGCGCGATCAGGCGTTCGGAATGGCCGGCGCGCGAGGAAGAGAAGGGCAGGACGTTGTGCGGGAGCGCGCCCGCCGCATCCAATGCCACGAAGGGAAGGTAAGGGGATTGCTCTGCGATCTTGCTGGCGAGCGGCGCCAGATGCGGCTCGTGCCCGGCATGCATCGCGGCGAGAACCGCGGCCGGCTGTACCTCTTCGACCGCGCGCGCAGCGCCGGCCCAGCCGGTGTCGATCACGGGAAAGAATCGCGCCTCGTCCAGCGCCGCAAGGAAGGTCGGCCGCTCGCCATTGGACACAAACAGGATCGGGCCGGCCTGGGACATCGAGAGACTCTGATCACGCGACAGGTGCCGCGCAATCTACTCCGGCCGCCTTAATGCAGCGTCAATGGAACGGTCGAAACTACGCTTAGACCGGCCCGGAGCGGTCGCGAAAAGCTTCGACCATCAGGGGGTTAAGCCCGAGTTCGCTGAGCGCCTCGCGGGCGCGGGCATTGTCCTGGGCGCGGCCCGCGAGCCGGTGACCAGAGAGCCGGTCAGGCAGCGCGGTCAGCAGGGCGCCCTGGCCGAGCCGTCGCGCCCATTCCTGGAGGTCGTTGGAGAGGAAGCGGTAGCCGCCGACGGCCATGATCCCGGAGGGCGGCGCGGTGATGCAGATCGCGCCGCTCGGACGATCGAGCCGCGCGGCATAGCCGGTATCGACATAGTCGCGTGGCGGTTGCGCGATCAGGGTGTCGCCGACCGGCGGCGGCGGGGCGTAGGCCGCGATCGGCACCATAGGGCCGCGCAGCCCGAGCGTGCCCTTCGGCGTCAGCAGAATCTCGCCGGCGATCGACGAACCCGACTGCTCGCGCGGCGCGCCGTGCGGTCCCGGCATCACCGGCACCGGCATGCCGTCCTCGCCACGCCGGGCGCCGAACAATCCGGCCTCGCCGAACAGATAGACGTCCGTGAAAGGCGCATGCGGCGCAATCCATGCCTCGCTCGCCGACACCTGCTCGGGGGCGCGCCACAGGCCGATGACGTTGCGCAAGCTCGGCATCCGCGCCGCCAGCTCGGAATCGCCGAGCCGCTGGGCGAACTGTGCCGGTGCGATCAGCACGTCGCATTCGTGCGCATTGATCTGCTGCTCCAGCACGTCGTTCTCGAAGGGGTGATGCAGCGCCAGCGTGCCGCCGCACAGCAGCCACACCGCGAGCGAGGAGGCGAGCCCTGCGAACGACATCGGCGTGAACGCCGCCATCACGGTTGCGCCTTGCCTGATGTCGGCTTCCAGCGACATCGCGAGCCCCCCGGCGATCAGGCTGAAATGCGGCCGCGGCACCGGACGAAAGCCTTCCGCGGTGACGTCGAAGGAGATCATCGCCGCCTTGCGGCCATCCTGAATCACGGCGCGCGCTGTGCCGGGCGGACGGGCCTGCACGTCGTCGAGCGAGGCCATGCCTTCGGGCAGGTTGGTGCCGAAGCCGCAGACATGGCGAATCGAGAAGGCTTCCGCGGCCGCGTGCATGGCGAGATCGGCATAGCTGACGCCGTCGACCGTGCTCATGGTGACGATGGCGCGCGCCGCGGTACGATTGAGAGCGGCGGTCAGTTCGGCATGGCGCCAGAGCAGCGGCAGCACGGCGACGACAAGACCGGCGCGATGGGCGGCGAGAACGGTGAGCACGAACTCGACCGTATTCGGCAGTTGGATGGCGATGACGGAATTGGCCGGCAGGCCTGATTCGACGAAATAGGCGGACAGCGCCTGGATGGCGATGTCAGCCTCGGCATAGCTCATCCGCCGCGGCTCGTGCCCGGTCACGCGGAACTTGTTCAGGGGGTCGAGCAGAGCGGTCGCGTGCGGCTGCCGCATCAGCGTGCGCTGAAACAGTGTGTCGAGCGTCGGCGATACGGCTGGCTGGTTCACGGCGTCACTTTGCTTGATGAGCTTGCGGCTGCCCCTTCGACCACCAGGTCTCCGGCAAATAGCCGGACAGCGAGGTGGCCTCTGGCCGTTCTATCCGATTCCAGCGCGCGATCCATTGCTCGGATACGTTAAACAGGGGGATTGTATAGAAACCGGAGATCAAAGCGCGGTCGAGCGCCCGCACCGCGGATACGAAATCCGTGTGTTCACGGGCTTCCAGCAGTGCGGCGATCATCGCATCGACCGCGGGATCCCGGGCCCCCATGTAGTTGCGGGTGCCCGGACTGTCGGCGGCAGCGCTCCCCCAGTAGAAATATTGCTCGTTGCCGGGCGACAGGGACTGGTCCCAGCGGTTCTGGATCATGTCGAATTCGTAGGCGAGCCGGCGCTGGTCGAACTGCACGGGATCGACCGATCGCACGCTGGGCTCGATGCCGGCGCGCCTGAGGTCGCGCTGAAAGGCAAGCGCGACGCGTTCCTGGTCGCGGGTCGTGACCAGGATCTCGAAGGTGAAGGGCGCCTTGGTCGCACGGTTGCGCAGCACGGTGCCGTCGAGATCGTAGCCGGCCTCCAACAACAGCTTCAGCGCCGCGCGCAGCGTGGTCCGGTCGCGGCCCGAACCGTCGGTCACCGGCAGGCGGTAGCTGCCGTCCATGATGTCAGGCGGGATCTGCGCGGCGAACGGCTTGAGCAACTCGCGCTCGCGCGCATCCGCAGGCTTGCCATACGCTGAGAGGTCCGAGCCGGCAAAATAGCCGGCGACGCGCGAGTAGAGGTTGAAGAAGTAGTTGCGGTTTACCAGCTCGAAATCGAACAGCAGCGTCAAGGCCTGGCGCACGCGGATGTCGGCGAATATGGGACGCCTCGTGTTGAACACCAGAAATTCGGAAGGTTGCGGCACGCCCGGCTTGAAGGTGTCGCGGATCACGTCGCCATTCTTCGCCGCGGGAAAGTCGTAGCCGTCGTGCCAGCGCAGCGGCTCGTGCTCGATGCGGAAATCATAGAGGCCGCGCTTGAAAGCTTCGAACTGGCCGTTGGCCTCGCGAAAATAGTCGAGCCTGATCTCCTCGAAATTGTAGAGCCCGCGATTGATGGCGAGGTCACGGCCCCAATAGTCGGGATTGCGGGTGAGCGTCACGCTGGCACCGGGCCTCACGGCGGTGACGCGATAGGGGCCGGAGCCGACCGGGCCCGACAGCGTCGTCTCCTCGAAAGCCGCGACGTCGACCGCATGTTTCGGCAGGATCGGCATCAGGCCGAGGATCAGCGGCAGTTCGCGGTCATTGGCTCCCGCAAGGTCGAAGCGGACGGTGAGGGGATCCGGCGCCTCGGCCCTTGCCACCTTGCCGTAATATTGCCGGTGGTTTGGGCGGCCGTGGTCGCGCAGCAACTGCCAGGAGAACAGCACGTCCTCGGCGCGGACCGGCTTGCCGTCGGAGAAGCGCGCGCGGGGATCGATGTGGAACGTGACAAAGCTCCGCTCGTCATCGGTCTCGACCGATCTGGCGAGCAGTCCGTAGAGCGTGAACGGCTCGTCATTGCCGCGCGCGAGCAGACTCTCGACCACGTAGTTCCGGACCGGCTGAACGGCCAGTCCCTTGACGATGAAGGGATTGAGGCTGTCGAAGGTGCCGAGAACGCCCCAGGTCAGCCGGCCGCCCTTGGGGGCGTCAGGGTTGACGTAAGGCATGTGGGTGAAATCGGCTGGCATCGCCGCCTTGCCGTGCATGGCGATGGCGTGGGCTTCCTCGGCCCCTGCGCCGCTGGCCGGGAGCCCAAAGGCGAACGGGAGCCCCAAGGCGAAAGCCAGGACACAGAGGCGGACGCAAAGACCTTCAGGACGGCCCTCGAGAAGGCGCTGGAACATGAACATGTGGACACGTTGATTCGAAGACCGCAGGCCTGAATCCTATCACAGGGATTTTCCCGGGGGCGCACGCCGACGCGCGGTCAAAGGCGCTTGTCGGCATTGATCTTTTCGTCGGCCACGTTAAGAAGGCACGCAATCGCGCAAGAGCGCCGAGCCCGTCACTTATCTGCCTCATTTGACGGGGAGAGAGCCGCGCCCAACGCGGCCAGGCTCGGTGCGTCGAAGCGGTTCGGGCACTTCCCGTTCAGAAAGGGTTTTCCGCAATGAATTTCCGTTACTTGGCCGCGTCCGTCCGGCCGCGCGGGCGACTTCTCGCCTTGTTGACGGCGACGGCGTTGGCCGTCCCGTTTGCCGCCGAGGCCCAGGCTCCCGCGCCAGCTCCGGGCACGCCCGCGCCCAAGGCGACCCCGAAGGCCGCTCCGAAGGCTGCCCCCAAGGCTCCGGCGCCGGCCGCTCAGGCACCGGCCCAGCCGGCACCCGCCCAGGGCGCTCCGGCGCAGGGCGCTCCAGCGCAGCAGGGCGCGGCCCAGCCGGCCGATCAGCAAATCCAGCTGATCTACGCCCCCTGGACCAAGTTCTGCCTCAAGGGCCAGGACGCCAATGCCAAGCAGGTCTGCTTCACCGGCAAGGACGGCCGTATCGAGTCGGGCCAGCCGGTCATCGCGGCCGTCATCATCGAGCCAGAAGGCGAGCCGAAAAAGATCCTGCGCGTGACGCTGCCGCTCGGCATGCAGTTGGTGCACGGCACCCGCATCATCGTGGACAACAATCCGCCGTTGCAGAGCCCGTATGTGATCTGCTTCCAGAACGGCTGCATGTCCGACTACGAAGCCACGCCCGAGTTCATCAACAACATGAAGAAGGGCCAGAACCTCGTTGTTCAGGCGATCAATGCCAACGGCGCACCGCTGACGCTGCCGCTGCCGCTCGCCGGCGAATTCCAGAAGGCCTATGACGGCCCGCCGACCGATCCGAAGGTGTTCGAGGAAACCCAGAGGAAGCTGCAGGAAGAGCTCCAGAAGAAGGCTGAAGAGCTGCAGAAGAAGCAGCAGCAAGCGCCTGGCGCCGCTCCGGCCGGACAGAAGTAATCAGGGATCAATCCCGCACATGAAAAAGGCGCTCGGTTCGAGCGCCTTTTTTGCTGGCCAGTTGATGGCTTCGAAACTCAGTTCAGCGAAGGATTGCGCGGGCGATAGCCGGTCTTGTCCTTGACGAAGATCTCGGCGACCTGGGAATGCCGGACCGGCTCGCCGGAATCGTCCGGCACGAGATTCTGCTCGGAGACATAGGCGACGTATTCCGACTCCGAGTTCTCCGCGAGCAGGTGATAGAACGGCTGGTCCTTGTGGGGCCGCACCTCCTCGGGGATCGACAGCCACCACTCTTCGGTGTTGTTGAATTCCGGATCGATGTCGAAGATCACGCCCCGGAACGAGAAGATCCGGTGGCGCACGACCTGTCCGATCTGGAATTTGGCGGTCCGCGCTTTAATCATTCCCCGTCGATAGACCAGGATTGTGGCCGATGCTAGTGCCCTGATCTGGAATTAACCCGCGGTTGCGGGGCAGATAGGCCCCCAATCTTCAGAAAACACTTCATCAATGGTCGATATCCTCAATCTGGCTCTACCATATTTCGGCTTGATCTTCGTTGGATTCGCCTGTGGCAAGGTCAAATCCCTGCCAGAATCGGGCCTCGCCTGGATGAACTTCTTCCTGCTCTATGTGTCGCTGCCGGCGCTGCTGTTTGCGATCATGTCGAAGACGCCGTTTTCGGAATTGAACAACCCGCCGTTCCTGGTCGCGACCACCCTGTCGACCGTTGCGGCGTTCACGCTCGCGCTGGTCGTCGGCAAGGTTTTGGGCGGGCTGACGCTGCGCGAGGCGACGCTCGCCGGGCTCTCCGGCGGCTACGGCAATATCGGCTACATGGGACCGGGGCTGGCGCTCGCCGTGCTCGGGCCGAAGGCCTCCGCCCCGACTGCGCTGATCTTCTGCTGCGACAGCATCTTCCTGTTCACGATCGTGCCGTTACTGATCGAGCTCTCCGACCGCGATCATCCCTCGATCGTGCATGCCTTCGGCGTCGTGCTGAAGCAGATCGTGCTCAACCCGCTGATCATGTCGGCCTGTTTTGGCGCGGCCTTCGCATCGCTGCATATCGAGATGCCCGTCGCACTCGATCGCACCATCACCTTCCTCCAGAACGCAGCCGCTCCGACCGCGCTGTTCGTGCTCGGCGTGACCGTGGCGCTCCGCCCGTTCGATCGGGTCCCGTGGGAAGTGCCGGGCGTGATCGCGATCAAGCTCCTGGTCCACCCGCTCGCAGCTTTGGGCCTGATGCTGGCGTTCGGCCCGTTCGCGCAGCCTTGGGCCGCCACCGCCGTGCTGATGGCCTCGCTGCCGCCGGCGCTGAACGTGTTCGTCATCGCCCGGCAGAACGACGCCTGGATCGAGTCTGCCTCCGTCGCGGTGCTGCTCGGGACGTTTGCGTCCGTGGTCACGCTGACCAGCGTGATGTGGGCGATCCAGACTGGCCGGCTGGCGTTTCCTTGAGCGGCGGTTACTTCCGCCAAGTCGGTGTGAGCCCCTCGCGCATCGCAAAACGCCGGAGCGGGCCGATCGCGCCGAGCAGGTGCATGCCGACCGCGCGGACGGGCTGGAGTGGCAGGAAATCGTTGAGCAGCGAGCGGTTGGCAATGTCGATCGCAAAGGTCCGGCTCAGGATGTCCGGACGCCGCGCCCGGTCATAACGCTTGAGCACGTCTGCTGCGCCGGGATCTTGGCCTGATGCGATGGCCTCGCCTGCAAGCCTCGCAATGTCGGCGGCATCGCGGAGGCCGAGATTGAGACCCTGGGCGCCGATCGGGGGAACCACATGGGCGGCTTCGCCGACCAGCGCAATGCGGTCGCCGCCGAAGGATTTGGGACGTTCGATCGCCAGCGGGAACAGATGGCGGCCCGGCTCCACCGTCATGCGCCCGAGGATTGAATGCGACTGCTTCTCGATCGCGGCGGACAATTCCTCATCGCTCAGGCCGCGAAGCCGCTCGGCGTCCGCAGGCGCCGAGACCCAGACGACGCTGGAACGATCGCCGGGCAGGGGCACGAACACGCAAGGACCATGCGGGGTGTGGAACTCGGTCGAGACGTTGCGGTGGGGCCGCGCGTGCCCGACGTTGAAAGTCAGTGCCGTCTGGGTCAGCTCGCGCCGCGTCACCGCGATGCCGGAGGCTTCGCGGCACAGCGAATGCCGGCCGTCGGCCCCGACCACGAGGCGGGCCGAGAGAAATTGCGCAGCGGCCGTGCGGATCGCGACGTCATCGGCTTCGATGACGACAGTTTCGGCCTCGTCGTCGAAACGGACGACACCGGGCAGTTCGGCCGCGCGCGCTTCCAGCGCCAGCATCAGCGAGCGGTTGTCGATGTTGTAGCCGAAGGCATCGAGGCCGATTTCGTGGCAGGAGAACCGGACCTCCGGCGCACGAAACAGCCGGCCGGTGTCGTCGACGAGCCGCATGATTTCGAGCGCGGCCGCCTTGTCCTTGCAGCGCGGCCAGACGTCGAGGCTCTCCAGCAGATCGACGGAGGCACCGAGTAGCGCCGTGGTTCGATTGTCGGCATAAGGCATGCGACGCGCCACCAGCGCGGTCCGTGCGCCCGCCTGCGCCAATGCGATGGCCGCGCTCAGTCCCGCCGGTCCGCCGCCGATCACGGCCGCGTCAAAGAGTGTCGATGCATCTGTCATGGAACGACATTGGACATGCCCTGCGGCAAATTCAAGCCCACTCATATTTCCCTGATTTTATGACGAATTGTGCGACCAGGCGCCGCAATGGCTTATGTGCAAACCGGTGTCATTCTGATAGCAGAAGTCATGGACAGCCAAGAGGATTCCCTGAAGCCCAGGCCCGCGATCCGCGCCGCTGCCTTCTCGGTGCACATCTTCACCGCGTTCGGTGCGGCGATCGCGCTGCTGGCGATGCTTGAGGCCGTGCGTGAGCACTGGGCGGCGATGTTTCAATGGCTGGGCGTCGCCCTCATCATCGACGCGATCGACGGGCCGATCGCGCGCCGGCTCAACGTCAAGGACGTGCAGCCGAACTGGTCGGGCGACGTGCTCGACCTCGTGGTCGATTTCGTCACTTACGTCTTCGTGCCGGCCTATGCGATCGTGGCCAGCGGCTTGCTGCTGCCGGTCGCAGCTCCCCTGCTCGGCGTCGCCATCATCGTCACCAGCGCATTATATTTCGCCGATCTGCGCATGAAAGCGGACGACAATCATTTCCGCGGTTTTCCGGCGCTGTGGAATGCGGCGGCGTTCTATCTGTTTCTGCTGCACTGGCCGCCTCTGCTCTCGACGCTGCTAGTAGCGGCCCTGGTGGTGCTGACCTTCGTGCCGTTCCACGTGCTGCATCCGGTGCGCGTCGTGCGGCTGCGCTGGCTGACGATGTCGCTGATCGCCATCTGGGCTCTGCTCTCCTTCTACACGCTGCAGATGGACTTTCGCGTCGGCACCGGTGTGACTGTCGCGCTCTGCGCGATCGCGCTCTGGATCAGCTTCAGCGACGCATTGATACGGCTGACAAGATCCTTCGCATGATGCACCTGTTGACCAGCCCCGAAGCCTGGGCCGCGCTCCTCACCTTGACCGCGCTCGAGATCGTGCTCGGCATCGACAACGTCATCTTCCTGTCGGTGATCGTCTCGCGCATTCCCGAGAAGCAGGCGCACCGCGCCCGCCAGATCGGGCTCGCGCTGGCGCTGATCTTCCGCATCATCCTGCTCAGCCTCCTGGTCTGGCTGATCGGCCTGACCGCGCCGGTGTTTTCGTTTTCCGGTTACGGCTTCTCCTGGCGCGACCTCATCCTGATCGGCGGCGGTCTGTTCCTGATTGCGAAGGCGACGCACGAGATTCATGGCGAGGTCGAAGCCGATGACGGCGAGGGCGGCGAGAAGTCACCTCGTAACGCTTTCTTCTGGGTCATCGTCCAGATCGTGATCATCGACATCGTGTTCTCGCTGGACTCGATCATCACGGCGATCGGCATGGCGCAGGACCTCGAAATCATGATCGCGGCCGTCGTGATCGCCTGTCTCATCATGTACATTTCGGCCGGACCGGTGTCGCGGTTCGTCGCGGAGCATCCGACCACGAAAATGCTGGCTCTGGCCTTCCTGGTGCTGATCGGCGTCGCGCTGGTTGCGGACGGATTCCAATTCCACATCCCGCGCGGCTACATCTATTTCGCGATTGCGTTCTCGGCAGCGGTCGAGTTTTTCAACGTGCTAGCGAAACGCAACCGCAGGAAGACCGGCAAGCCGTCGGTCTAGGCGTTCCAGCCCGCGTCGAGTTGACAAGGCGGGCGCGATGTCTTTCGCTGGCCCGCGAGAAAAGGAGGTCAGGTGATGACCAAAGCCGTCCGTGTGCACAAGGTCGGAGGCCCCGAAGCCCTGGTCTATGAGAGCGTCGATGTTCCGGCGCCCGGGCCCGGCGAGGTGCGCATCGTCCAGCATGCCGTCGGCCTGAACTTCATCGACGTCTATTACCGCACCGGCCTCTACAAGGCGCCGGGGCTGCCCTTCATCGCCGGCAACGAAGCCTCGGGCGAGGTCGTCGCGGTCGGGCCGGGCGTGACGAATTTCCATCCCGGCGACCGCGTCGCGTACTACCACAATCTCGGCGCCTATACCGGCGAGCGCAACATCCCCTGGGAGCGGCTGGTCAAGCTGCCCGACCACATCACCCACGAGCAGGGCGCCGTGCTGATGCTGAAGGGGCTGACGGTGTGGTATCTCCTGCACAAGACCTTCAAGGTCGAGCCGCATCATCGCGTGCTGATCCATGCCGCGGCCGGCGGCATCGGCCTGCTTGCCTGCCAATGGGCGAGGGCCATGGGTGCCCACGTCATCGGCACCGTCGGCTCGCGCGAGAAGGCTGCGCTTGCCGAGGCCAATGGCTGCGACCATGTGATCCTCTACAACGAGGAAGACTTCGTTGCGCGCGTCAAACAGATCAGCCGCAACGAGGGCTGCGACGTGGTTTATGACGGTGTCGGCAAGGCGACGTTCCCGGGCTCGCTGTCCTGCCTGAAGCCGCGCGGGATGTTCGTCTCCTTCGGCAATGCCTCAGGCCCGGTGCCGCCGTTCTCGATCGCCGAGCTCAACACCCACGGCTCGCTGTTTGCGACCCGGCCCAAGCTCAACGACTATATCGGAACGCGCAAGGAGTTGCTGGAAGGCGCTGACACGCTGTTCGCCGCCGTCATCAACGGCAAGCTGCACGTGCCGATCAACCATGCCTACGCGCTCAAAGACGCCGCCAAGGCGCATATCGATCTCGAAAGCCGCAAGACCACGGGTGCGTCGATCTTGAAGCCGTAAAGAACGTCTTGCCGAAGTCGTCATGCCCGGGCGTGTCCCGGGCATCCACGCTCTTCGTGCCGCGCCTCAAGGCGTAGATGGCCGGGACAAGCCCGGCCATGACGGAGAAGAGAGCGGGCCGTCTACGCCACCCGCCGTGCCGCGCCGGCTCTGGTCAAGATCCCGTCGAGACAATCGATCATCTCGGCGATCTCGGCCCGCGTGACGTTCAGCGCCGGCATGAAGCGCAACGTGTCGACCTGCGGCGCGTTGAGGAGCACGCCGGCCTCGAACGCCTGCGCGACGATGCCGGGCGCGATCGGCAGCTTGAGGTCGAGCGCGAGCAGGAGCCCGCGACCTCGCACTTCGCCGAGCCCATGCCGCGCCGAGACCTTCTGCAGCTCGCTTTCGAGCAGCAGCCCGGTTTCGGTCGCCGTCTTCAGGAACTCCGGCTTGCTGACCTCGTTGAGCACCGCAAGCCCCGCCGCGCACATGATCGGGTTGCCGTTGAACGTGCCGCCCTGGTCGCCGTGCTCGAAGCAGGCCGCGCGTTCGGTCGCGAGCAGCGCCGCGAGCGGCACGCCGCCGCCGATGCCCTTGCCGAGCGTCATGATGTCGGGCGCGATGCCGGTGTGCTCGTAGTGGAAGAGCTTGCCGGTCCGGCCCATCCCGGTCTGGATCTCGTCGAAGATCAGGAGGAGGCCGTGCGCGTCGGTGAGGGCGCGCAACTCCTGCAAGAACTGATCGGTCGCCGGCCATACGCCTGATTCCCCCTGGATCGGCTCGATCATCACAGCGACGGAGTTGTCGTTGATCAGCTTTTCGACCGAGGCGATGTCGTTGAGCTTCGCCTTCTTGAAGCCGGCGACCTTTGGCTCGAACAGCGGCTCAAAGGCCTTCTTGCCCGAGGCCGACATCGTCGCCAAGGTGCGGCCGTGAAAGCCGCCTTCGAAGCTGATGATCTCGTACGCGCCACCTCGATGCAGGCTGCCATATTTGCGCGCGAGCTTGATCGCGCCCTCGTTGGCTTCCGCGCCGGAATTGGCAAAGAACACCTGGTCGAACGCGCTGTCTGCAACCAGCGCCTGCGCGAGCTTCAGGCTTGGCTCGTTGTAGAAGGCGGGGCTTGGCGTCAGCAGCCGCTTGGCCTGCACGGCAAGCGCGTTGGCGATCGCGGGCGGGGAGTGGCCGAGGCAGTTGACCGCCCAGCCCTGTACGAAATCGAGATAGCGCTTGCGGCTGTCGTCCCAGAGGTAGGAGCCGGCGCCGCGAACGAACACGGCCTTGGGCCGAGCGGTGATGTCCATCAACGCGTCATACGGATGGGTGGCGGTGGTCATGTCGAACTCCTCTGGAGGCGGGTGGAAAAGGGGGCGCGAAAAGCAAGAAGGCCGCACCTTGCGGGTGCGGCCTTCTCGAAAACCTACGCTGAATTCAGTGCTTCAGCGGCGTCGTCGGACATGGCGCACCCTCTCATCGTCGCGGAAGCGACGGCGGAGCATTTCGGTGCGCTGATGGGTCCGAGCGTTGATCATGGGGCGCGGCAATACATGCGAATGGCCGGGCTTGTCAAGCGCCGCCTTGCAGACCACACGCCCAGCGTGCATGGGGCAGGAGAGAGATGCGCGCCGGGAAACCCATTACGTTTCTAGCGCGTTTGTGATCAGCGAACGCGAATTGGCTCGAACCGAACGCCTGACGGTTCGGACCAAGAGGGGCGGGACCAACCAGATAGTTTTAAGCCTTGTCCGACACGCCTTATTCGATCGACCTCGACAGCATTCGCGGCGCGTTTCCGCCAGGCATGGAGGCGCCGCCGCTGTTACTGGATTTTGCCGGCTGGCTGAAGGGACGGCCCTGGGGCAGTGTCGGGTGTTTCTCGCTGCAGGGCCAGTTTTCGGATCAGGCGCCTATTGTTGACGGCAGTCCCTTGCGCGACAGGTTTTCGCTGTTCATGCGGCTGCCGGATGGCTCGGCTGTTGGCGGCTGGTACGGCGCGGGTCTTGACCGCGACAATCCGCCGATCGTGGGGCTTGGCTCCGAGGGCGATTACGAGCTGCTGGCGCCGAGCCTCGATGGCCTGCTCGCGAAACTGACGTCGCAACAATTCGACAACGCTTGGAGCGATCTGAAGCCGCACGACGAAGTCGAATGTCAGACGGTCGAGCTCGCGCAATGGCTCACCGGACGGCTGGGCAGGGATATGGCGGCGTCCGATGACGATCCGTCGGAGCTGCCCGACTTTCGCGGCTTCATGGAAAGATGGAGCCGGGGTCGCGAAGACTATTGGGCCAATCATCGCCTGATGGCCGAGCTCGGCTGGCGCCTGGCCGCGCATCTCCCCAAGGGCAAGAACGCCTGGGACAAGACGCATTTCGAGGTCGCGATCGTCGGCAAGCAGTACGAGGCGCGCGTCCTCTCGCGCGGGCCGCAGCCGTTCGAGGAAGCCGCCTCGATCGAATCCCTGCTGCGCGATCTGCGTGAGGAGATGCGCCGCGCACAGCCCGAGCTCGGGCTGTGGTACGCCATGAAATTCGATCTCTATGCCGACGGCCGCGTCATGCCGAACTTCGAATATGATGTGCGCCCGACCATCGAGGGCGAGCCCGCGAAGCTGTCGGAGGCGCAAGCCGATCTTGCCCGCGCCCCGCGCCCGGAGCGCTGGGTGCCGAAATGGCTGGCGGAATCTTGAAGCTGGGCATCCAGCGATGCCGCCGCCCAGCCGGCGCCGAAATCTTCCGCTGTCGCGTCATCATGACCTCGCGGGAACGGCACCTTCGATCCCCCTTGACTTAGAGCGCGCTCGAAGGGGTATCTGTACGTGCGTCAGTACGAGAACGGGCACACATGAAGATCGGCGACCTCGCAAAACGGACCGGCCTGTCGACACACACGCTGCGCTACTATGAGCGCATCGGGCTGCTGCCATACGCCGACCGGGATCGCTCCGGCCAGCGCGACTTTGACGCATCGATCCTCACATGGATCGAATTTCTCGGTCGGCTCAAGACCACGGGAATGCCGATCCGGGGCATGTTGCGTTATGCGGCGCTTCGGGATGAAGGCGAAGCCACCGGGCCAGCCCGGCGGCAGATGCTGGAAGTCCACCGGGAACAGGTGCGCACGCAAATTGCCGAACTCCAGGAATGCCTGCTCGTCCTTGATACCAAGATCGCCGGCTATGCCAGCGACGAACAGAGGACGAAGGAAAATGACGCACGCCCAAACACAAGACGAAAGCCGCTTCGATCGCGGCCAGCGGGCCCTGTCGCGCATTGACGGCAGTGCCGGCGAAAAGGTCGTCGCCTCACTCGCCGACATAGCTCCGGATTTCGCACGATACGTGATCGAGTTTCCGTTCGGCGACATTTACTGCCGCCCGGACCTCGGCCTGCGCGATCGAGAGATCGCCACGATCGCCGCGCTGACGGCGCTCGGAAATGCCGCGCCTCAGCTCAAAGTGCATCTCGAGGCGGGTCTGAACGTCGGCCTGTCTCGCGACGAGATCGTGGAGATCATGATGCAGATGGCCGTCTATGCGGGCTTCCCGGCGGCGCTGAACGGGCTGTTCGCAGCCAAGGAAGTGTTCGCCGCACGCGACGAACAGCAGGCGTCGGGAGAAGCGACATGACCTCGTAGTTCGGGCACGCCCAGCCTGAACGCCGGCTGGTGGAAAATGCCTAAGGCGCGCCGGTCTTGCCGGCGTGCCGCGACCGGAATCTCAGAATCCCGCGACGCTGCCGTGGAGGTCGTACTGGTCCGCGCGCTCGATCTTGGCGGTGACGATCTCGCCGACGCGCAAGGGGCGGCGGCTCGACAGGTAGACGGCGCCGTCGATCTCGGGCGCATCGGCCTTGGAGCGGCCCCTTGCGACGGTCGGGCCGACCTCGTCGATGATGATCTGCTGGCGCGTGCCGACCTTGCGCTTCAGCCTGCGCGCAGAGATTTTCTGCTGGCGCGCCATCAGTGCATTGTAGCGCTCCTGCTTGATCTCTTCCGGCACGGGGTTCTCGATCGCATTCGCCGTGGCGCCGGCGACCGGCTCGTACTTGAAGCAGCCGAGCCGATCGATCTCGGCTTCGTCCAGCCAGTCGAGGAGATAGGCAAAGTCCGCATCGGTCTCGCCGGGGAAGCCGACGATGAAGGTCGAGCGCAAAGCGAGATCAGGACATTGCTCGCGCCAGCGCTTGATGCGCGCCAGCGTCTTGTCCTGCGCCGCCGGGCGCTTCATGGCCTTCAGTACTTCGGGGCTCGCATGCTGGAACGGGATGTCGAGATAGGGCAGCACCTTGCCCTCGTTCATCAGCGCGATGACCTCGTCGACATGCGGGTAGGGGTAGACATATTGCAGCCGGACCCAGGCGCCGAGCTCGCCGAGCTCGCGCGCGAGGTCGATGAATTTGGCGCGGACCTGGCGATCCTTCCACGGGCTCTCGGCGTATTTCAGATCGACGCCATAGGCCGAAGTGTCCTGCGAGATCACCAGCAGCTCTTTCACGCCGGCGTCGACCAGGCGCTCGGCCTCGCGCAGCACGTCGTTGGCCGGTCGCGAGACCAGGTCGCCGCGCAGCTTCGGGATGATGCAGAAGGTGCAGCGGTTGTTGCAGCCCTCGGAGATTTTCAGATAGGCATAGTGCCGCGGCGTCAGCTTGATGCCTTGCGGCGGCACCAGATCGAGATGCGGATTGTGGGCGGGCGGCAGCGCGCGATGCACGGCGTCCAGCACGCTCTCATATTGCTGCGGGCCGGTGATGGAGAGCACGCCGGGATAGGCCTGCTCGATCTGCTCGGGTTCCGCCCCCATGCAACCGGTCACGATCACCTTGCCGTTCTCGGCCATGGCCTCGCCGATCGCCGAGAGCGATTCCTGCTTGGCGCTGTCGAGGAAGCCGCAGGTGTTGACGATGACGATGTCGGCCCCGTCATGCTTGCGGGCGAGCTCGTAGCCCTCGGCGCGCAGACGCGTGATGATGCGCTCGGAATCCACCAAAGCCTTGGGGCACCCGAGCGACACGAAGCTGACCTTCGGCGCAGCCGTCTGATCCATATCCAAATCTGCCTGATTGACAGGGTTGAGCTAGTCCCAATTGCCCATAATTACAACCCTTTGCATGGCTCGCGGGCATGCTATGGATGAATCACTGGTGGTGAGTGAGCAATGAGCGCCGAACAGTCGCCCAAAATCGTGATCGTCGACGAAAGCCCGATCCGGGCTGCGATCCTCGAAGAAGGGTTGCGGGAGGCCGGATTTACGCAGATCGTCCATATCCGCGAGATGCAGAGCCTGCTCGCCCGGATTTATGCGGTCGATCCCGACATCATCCTGATCGATCTGGAAAACCCCAGCCGCGACGTGCTGGAAGCGATGTTCCAGGTCAGCCGCGCCGTGAAGCGGCCGATCGCGATGTTCGTCGACCAGAGCGATTCATCCTCGATCCAGGCCTCGGTCGAGGCGGGGGTCTCCGCCTATATCGTCGACGGGCTGAGGAAGGAGCGCATCAAGCCGATCCTCGACCTCTGCGTGTCGCGCTTCAATGCCTTCGCAAAACTCCAGGAGGAACTGGAGCGTACCAAGTCGCAGCTCGAGGATCGCAAGGTCATCGAGAAGGCCAAGGGCATCCTGATGAAGGTGAAAGGCCTCACCGAGGACGAGGCCTATGTGCTGCTGCGCTCCACTGCGATGCGCGAGAAGAAGAAAATCGGCGAGATCGCCCAGTCGATCATCACCGCGTCGGAGATGCTGAAATGACCGCTCCCCTCCGCATCGGGTTCATTCCGCTGGTCGATGCCGCAGCGCTGATCGTTGCCGTCGACAAGGGATTTGCCGCGGCTGAAGGGCTCGAGGTCGAACTGGTCCGCGAGGTCTCCTGGTCCAACGTCCGCGACAAGCTCAATATCGGCTTGTTCGACGCCGCGCATCTGCTCGCTCCCGTCGCGATTGCGTCCTCGCTCGGGCTCGGCCACGTCAAGGTGCCGATCGCGGCGCCCTTCAATCTCGGCATCAACGGCAACGCGATCACGGTCTCGCCGGCGCTTCATACCGCGCTGATGGAGGAGATCGACGGCGACCGCTTCGATCCGCTCGCCACGGCAAAAGCGTTGGCGCGCGTGGTCACCAAGCGGCGCAAGGCTGGGGCCGATCCGTTGACCTTCGGCATGACCTTCCCGTTCTCGACCCACAATTATCAATTGCGGTTCTGGATGGCGGCGGCCGGCGTCGATCCCGACGAGGACGTGCGGCTGGTCGTGCTGCCGCCGCCCTATATGGTCGGCAGTCTTGCCAATGGGCATGTCGATGCGTTCTGCGTCGGTGCGCCCTGGAATTCGATCGCGGTCGATCTCGGGATCGGCCACATCCTGCATTTCGTCTCCGACATCCTGGCCCATGCGGCCGAGAAGGTGCTGGCGCTCCGCCAGGTCTGGGCTGACAAGAATCCCGACGTGGTAGCCAGCCTGGTGCGCGCGGCGGTGAAAGCCGCCGAGTTCATCGAGCATCCCGAAAACCGGACCGAAGCGGCGCAGATCCTGGCGCAGCCGGAGCGGATCGGCGTCGATGCCGAAGTCATCCAGCGCACCCTCACGGGGCGCCTCAAGATTTCGCCGGACGGCACCTTTCGCGAGAGCGGCAGCTACCTCCTGGTGGGACGCGAGGAAGCAGGGCGCCCCGATCCGGTCCAGGCCGCCTGGCTCTATGCGCAGATGGTGCGCTGGGGGCAGACGACGCTGACGCCCGACGGCGTCAAGACGGCGATGGCCGTGTTCAGGCCCGATCTCTACGACGGCGCCCTCGGGCGCCGGCCGCCCGCCCAAGCCCCCGCGGCATTCGGCGCATTCGCCGGCCCCGCCTTCGATCCCGCCAATATTCGGGGGCATCTCGAGGCCTTCGAGGTGGGCCGCTGGAAGGTGTGATTCGGGTCTGCATCGTTTTTGAGCGCTGGAGATCCGAGTCTAAATTTTAGGCCGACTGCTCGAATTTCATAAGAGTTCCGGAGCCCAGAGTTCCCCGGCGCGCTCTTAATTACCTGATACCTCACACATTTTCATTTCATCGAAGCTGGCACGCAACTTGAATGTTGCAGTGCGGCCAGCCTGTCACAGATGCCTGCTGCGCCAGTCCCCAGCAACGAAGCTGTTCGGACCGCTGGGTGCGCAGCCGGCTCTCGAGCCAGCCGAGCTCCTCGCGGGTCGTGCACTTTCCGTCGAAACCACCCAGGTGGCCGCAGGAGCTTCGTTACTGACCATGAAACTCGACACCGTCTCAGTCGACTTTACCGACGACCAGAAACGCTACCTTGAAGGCTTCACGACCGGTCTGCAGATCAGCCGGGTCGGTCGCGGTCTCGGCGGCGGCGCCGGCAAGGCGAACGCCGAGCCGACCGGTCCCGATGCCGTGCACATCAAGGCGCAGGACAAGGTGATCGCCGCGGGCAAGAAGCTCGCCGACCAGGAGAAGGTCAAGCGCGACGAGCATCCCTTCGATGCCTATCCGCGTCTCCGCCAGCAGGCGCTCGACAATACGCCGCCGAGCCCGGCGGATAATTTCCGCTGGCGCTATTACGGCATCTTCTACGTCGCGCCGACGCAGGACTCCTACATGTGCCGTCTGCGCATTCCGAACGGCATCATGAAGCACTGGCAACTGTCCGGCCTTGCCGACCTCGCCGATGAAACCTGCGGGCCCTACAGCCACGTCACGACGCGTGCCAATCTCCAGCTTCGCGAGATCCCGCCGAAGAACGCCGTGAAGCTGATCGAGGGCATACAGGATCTCGGCCTGTGCTCGCGCGGCTCCGGCGCCGACAACATCCGCAACGTGACGGGAACGCCGACGGCGGGCATCGATCCGCAGGAGCTGATCGACACGCGGCCTTATGCGCGCGAGTGGCACTACCACATCCTGAACGATCGCTCGTTGTATGGCTTGCCGCGCAAGTTCAACGTCGCCTTCGACGGCGCCGGCAAGATCGCGGTGCTCGAGGAGACCAACGACATCGCCTTCACGGCGTATGAGGTGAAGGATGGGTTCGGCGTCGAACCCGGGATCTGGTTCCGCCTCGGCCTCGGCGGCATCACCGGCCACAAGGACTTTGCGAAATATTCCGGCATCGTCGTCAAGCCTGAAGACGCTACCGCCGTTGCCGACGCCATCGTGCGCGTCTTCATCGAGCACGGCGACCGCACCAACCGCAACAAGGCGCGGTTGAAATACGTGCTCGACGCCATGGGCCATGACGGCTTTCTCAAGCTGGTCGAAGAGCGGCTGAAGACGCCGTTCACGCGCGTGACGGAAGAGGCGTTTGCGCCGCGGCCGGCCGCGGACCGCATGGCGCATATCGGCGTGCACAAGCAGAAGCAGGACGGCTTGAACTGGATCGGCGTGTCGCTGACGCTCGGCAAGATCAGCTGCGATCAGATGCGGGGTCTCGCCAAGGTGGCGCTGGACCTCGGTGACGGCGAGATCCGTCTGACCGTCTGGCAGAACCTGCTGATATCAGGGGTGCGTGACGAGAATGTCGAGCTTGCCGTTGCGGCGATCAAGCAGATCGGGCTCGCGGCCGAGGCCTCGCACATCCGCGCCGGCCTGATCGCCTGCACCGGCAATGCCGGTTGCCGCTTTGCCGCCTCCAACACCAAGCGTCACGCCGCCGAGATCGGCGAATGGTGCGAGCCGCGCGTCGAGATGGACAAGCCGGTCAACATCCACGTCACCGGCTGCCACCATTCCTGTGCCCAGCACTACATCAGCGACATCGGTCTGATCGGGGCGCGCGTGCCTGTCAACGAGGAGGACACGGTGGAGGGCTATCATCTCTTCACCGGCGGCGGGTTCGGTCCTGACGCCGACGTCGGTCAGGAGGTCTATCACGACCTCAAGGCCGAGGACGCGCCGAAGACGGTCGAAGGGCTGCTCAAGGCCTATATCGCCCATCGCTCGTCTCCTGACGAAACCTTCCTGTCCTTTGCGCGCCGCCACGACGGCGAGACGCTGCGCAAGCTTGCCGATGCCGAGGTGTCCTCATGAACCAGATCAGCCCTCCACCCAAACTCGACATTATTCCCACGAGCGCCCCGTTCTCCGACGCGCAACGCTCCTGGCTGAACGGCTTCTTTGCCGGGCTGCTGTCGCCTGAGGCGGCCACGCCGCTGTCGGCGGAGCAGGGCGCCGCGGTCATGCAGGCTGGTGACGGTGACGACGGTGAAGCGCCGTGGCACGACCAGACCATGCCGATCGCCGATCGGATGAAGCTCGCCGAAGGCCGTCCCGTGCGGCGCAAGATGATGGCGGCGATGGCGCAGCAGGATTGCGGGCAGTGCGGCTACAATTGCCACGACTATTCGGAGGCGATCGCGAGCCGCAGTGAAGCGCGCCTCAACCTCTGCGTCCCCGGTGGCAAGGAAACCGCACGGATGCTGAAGTCGTTGCACGAAGAGCTGGACAAGGCGCCGGCGGCAAAGCCGGCTGACAAGCAAGACGCGGTGGCGGCCCCCGCCGTGACCGTGACGATCGCCGAGCCCGGCCGCTCGCGGGACAACCCCGTTGCGGCGACCTTCCTGTCGCGCCGTCTTCTCAACAAGGGAAAGTCCGAGAAGGAAACCTATCACGTCGAGTTCGATCTCTCCGAGAGCAAACTCGACTACGTCGTCGGTGACAGTTTTGGCGTGTTCGCGCGGAACGAGCTCGGCCTCGTCGACCAGGTCATCGCGTTGCTCGGTGCCTCCCACACCACGAAGGTCAACGGCAAGACGCTGCGCGAGGTGCTGATCGACGACGTCTCGTTGTCGCCGGCGCCCGACACGCTATTCGAACTGCTCTCCTTCATCACCGGCGGCGCGCAGCGCGAGAAGGCGCGGGCGCTGGCACAGGGCGAGGATCCCGATGGCGATGCCGCAACGCTCGACGTCATGGCGGCGCTGCAGAAGTTCTCGGGCACGCGGCCGCATCCCGAAGCCTTCGTGGAGGCGCTCGAGCCGCTGCAGCCGCGGCTCTATTCGATCTCGTCCTCGCACAATGCGACGCCTGGAAAGCTGTCGCTGACGGTCGATTCCGTGCGCTACGTGATCGGCAAACGCAAGCGCATCGGCGTTGCCTCGACCTTCCTCGGCGAGCGCATCGCTGAGGGCGAGAAGCTCAAGGTCTATGTGCAGAAGGCGCACAATTTCGGCCTGCCGCAGGATCCGAAGACGCCGATCATCATGATCGGCCCCGGCACCGGCATTGCGCCGTTCCGCGCCTTCCTGTTCGACCGCAAGGCGACCGGTGCGCCTGGCAAGAACTGGCTGTTCTTCGGCCATCAGCGCAGCGATTGCGACTTCTTCTACCAGGAGGAGCTCAACGCGATGAAGACCTCGGGCCTGCTCACGCGTATGTCGCTGGCCTGGTCGCGCGACGGCGAGAAGAAGTTCTATGTGCAGGACCGCATGCGCGAGGTCGGCCGCGAGGTGTGGACGTGGCTCGCCGAGGGGGCGCATTTCTACATCTGCGGCGATGCCAAACGCATGGCCAAGGACGTCGAGCGTGCACTGGTCGATATCGTCGCCCAATTCGGGGCGCGTTCGACCGACGAAGCCGTCAGTTTTGTCGCAGAACTCAAGAAGACGGGCCGCTTCCAGGCTGACGTCTACTAGATGTCATCCTACGGTCATCCGAGCCGGTTCCAACTGGCTCGGATTTGAGCGAATAAGATTCTCGGAAGTGGCGGGCGAGGAGAATTTGCTCCTGCGATGCGGGGTTTTCAGAGAACCCGCATCGCTATTTCCGCCGGTCTCTTGCCCGCCACCCCGGTTGATCCTTCATAATCGTCCGAATGGGGCGTTGGAGATCGACCATGCGCGAACTATCGGCGGAAGCCAGGCTGCACTTCTACGCGCGCTCGCTCTCGCGGCGGACCGGTGCGAGCGTGCATCATGCCGCAATGTACAGCGCCTTCGCCGTCATCGCCGCGATCGTGTTCGGCACGCTGTCGGTACACCCGTTCTGATCACGCTCCGCGCTTGAACGGCGCGACCTCGATCCCTGCATCCTTCAAAGCCTGCCGCAGACCGCGCGCGATGTCGACGGCGCCCGGCGTATCGCCGTGGATGCAGACCGTGTCGGTGCGCATCTTGATGACCTTGCCGGTGACCGAGACCACCGCGCCGTCCTGCACCATGCGCACCACGCGGTCGGCGATGGCCTTGGCGTCATGCAGCACTGCACCGGGCTTCTTGCGCGAGACGAGATTGCCGTCGTCCTCATAGGCGCGGTCGGCGAACACCTCGTGCACCATCGGCAGATTGGCGGCTTCGCCGGCCTTCACCAGCTTGGAATTGGCGAGCACGACGAAAATCAGGCTCGGGTCGACCGCCTTGATGCCGGCGGCGATCGCCTTCGCCGTCATGTCGTCCTCGCAGGCGACGTTGGAGAGCGCGCCATGCGCCTTCACATGCGTTACCTTGTGGCCGGCCGCGGTCGCGATCGCCTGCAGCGCGCCGATCTGGTAGGCGACGAGGTTCTCGATCTCGGAGGCCTTCAGGCCCGCGATCGGATGGCGGCCGAAGCCGTGCAGGTCGCGATAGCCAGGATGCGCGCCGACCGAGACGCCGCGCGCCTTCGCCAGCTCGACCGTTCGGCGCATGATGTCGGGGTCGCCCGCGTGGAAGCCGCAGGCGACGTTGACCGAGCTCGCCAGCTCGATCATGGCGGCATCATTGCCCATCTCCCAAGCGCCAAAACCTTCGCCGAGATCGCAATTCAGATCGATCGTCTTCATGGGTTGCTCTCCGTCTCTGGTCGTCTTGTCGTTTACGGCTCGGCCGCGACCTGCCAGGTCCCGGCGTCGACGGCACTGACAGCATAGCCCGCGACGTTGGCATCGCTGAGCGCTTCGATGTTGAGCGCCACGGTGTCGGCAGAACGCAGGCGATCGGGCAGGTTGCGGATCAGCTGCGCAAATTTCTTCGCCTCGTCCTGCGCCTCGGCCATGCTGACCGCCTTGAAGCGGAACGCCGTTCCCGCTGAGGTCTGCGCGAGACGGCCGACGTCGGCCGTGATCACGGTCGCGATCTTCGGGTAGCCGCCGGAGGTGCCGCGATCCATCATCAGCGCGATCGGCGCGCCGTTGCCGGGCACCTGGATGCTGCCGTTGACCGTGCCGTCGGAGACGATGTTGTGGCCGTGCAGATGCTTGATCGCGGGACCTTCCAGCCGGTAGCCCATGCGATCGGAGGTCGCCGAGATCTTCCACTCGCTGTCGAGGAACAGCGCCTTGTTGGCGTCGTCGAACTCGTCGTCCTGCGGACCCAGCAGGACGCGGATCGGACCGCTCGACGGCTTCGGCAGTTCGATGCGCTGTTCCGGTGCACCGCTTGCGGCATCGACGCTGAATTCGTCGTCGGCCTGCAGCGGGCGCGGGTAGGGGCTGCCGAGACCGGCACGGGCGTTGACTGCGAGACTGCCGAACACCGGCTCGCCCTTGATCCCGCCTTCGATCGCCAGATAGGTGAACGCACCGCCGCGAGCAAAACCCAGCGTCAGCGTCTCGCCGTCTTTCAGCGTCACCGATGTGTCCGTGGCGACCGGACTGCCGGCGATGTCCGCATTGCGCGGCGCGCCTGAGATCGCGACGCGCACGGCACCGTCGCGCGCGGTGAACGCGGCGCCGAACGGGCCGACCTCGACAGCGGCTGCGAACGGTTCGTTGCCGACAAGCGTGTTCGCCGCCGCGAGCGACAGGCGGTCCATCGCTCCGCTGACCGTCAGGCCATAGCGTTGCGCGCCATGGCGTCCGCCGTCCTGGACCGAGCTTGCGGGCCCGATGCTGGCGATCACGAGCCGGCTCATGCCACCACCTGCTCGGCAATGATCTCGCCGGCCTCGGCAGCGCGGTCCTGTTCCTCGAATGTCTTGTGGTCGATCGCGAAAAACGTCACGCGATCGCCGGGTTCGGTGAGGAAGGTCGGATTGCGGTGGAGCTGATAGGTCCGCACCGGCGTGCGGCCGAGCAGGTGCCAGCCGCTCGGGGCCGCCAGGCACTGGATTCCGGCCTGGATGCCGCCGATCGAGATCGTGCCGGCAGGCGTCAGCAGCCGTGGATTCTGCCGCCGCGACATCTGCAGGGATTTGTCGAGGCCGCTGAGATAGGACCAGCCCGGCGTGAAGCCGATCATGGCAACCTTGTAGTCGCCGGCGACGTGGCGCGCGACGATGTCGTCGGGTGTGGTGTTCAGCGCCTTCGCGACGTCCTCGAGGTCGATGCCGTGCTCGCCGCCATAGGCGACGGGAATTCGCCATCGGCGGGCCTTGGTGGCCGGCGGCAGCGGCTGGCTGGCGAGCGCGAGCAGCTTTTCGCCAAGTTCATCAAAGCCGATCTTGCCGGGATCGTAATGCACCAGCAGCGAGCGATAGGTCGGCACGGACTCGGTGATGCCATCGATCGGACTCGCTGCGAGCGCCTTGTCGAGCGCCAGCACGCGCTGGTTGGCGTCGTCGTCGATGGTACGGCTGAACTCGACCGTGACGGCGCTGTCGCCACTGGGCAGCAGGCGGGGCGGGGGAAGCGTCGCGGACATGGGCTGTCGAAATCGGGCTTCTGGAGATACGCGGGCTCGGCCTTGAGCTCCGCTTGTCCCTGCTTCGCGTAAATGCGCCCGCAAGTCCAATAAATTAATGCAGGGGGAGGCGATAAACCCTTGTTATCGCGACGCATAACTGCGCTGCGGCCCTGCATGATTGGTATCCTATTGGCCCTTGACGCAAGGCCCGCACCCCGCAAGATGCGCGCGTTCTTTCCCGCCCATCCGGAGCTCGTCTGTTTCCATGTCGCTGTCCCCCGAAGCCCGCAAGACCCTCGCCGGCATCACCACTGCCACCATCACCACGGTCCTGCTGAAGAAGGGCCTGCGCAACATCTGGATGCGCGGCGCGCGTCCGCTGCGTCCGGGTCTGCCGCGCCTGGTGGGACCGGCCTTCACGCTGCGCTTCGTGCCGGCGCGGGAGGATCTGGCGACGCCGGAGTCATGGTCGTCGCCGATCTCGACCCGCACCGCGATCGAGGCAATGCCGGAGGGCTGCATCGCCGTGGTCGACGCCATGGGCATCACCGACGCCGGCATCTTTGGCGACATCCTATGCGCGCGCATGATGAAGCGCGGCGTCACCGCACTCGTCACCGACGGTGTCGTGCGTGACGTCGAGGGCGTGCTCGGCACCAACCTGCCGGTCTGGTGCGACGGCTATGCCGCGCCGCCGTCAGTCGCCGGTCTGACCTTCGTCGGCTGGGGCGAGCCGATCGGCTGCGGCGGCGTTGCGGTGTTCCCGAACGACATCGTTGTTGCCGACCAGGACGGCTGCGTGCTGATCCCGCAGGCGATGCTCGAACAAGTGCTCAACGAGGGTGTCGAGCAGGAGCGGATGGAAGCCTGGATCGTCAACGAGGTGAACAATGGCGCGGTGCTCCCGGGCCTCTATCCCATGAACGCCGAGACCAAGGCGCGCTACGCAGCAAGCAAGAAGTAATCGGGAAAGAAGCGAGGTAATCCCAATGGAGATCACTGTTGCAGGCACGCGGCTGACCCGCCGCGCGCCCAAGGAAAATTTCACCGGCACCGTCTGGCAGGACCCGGTGATCATGGCGCCCGCGCCGGCACGGCTGAACTGCTCGCGTGTCTCGTTCGAGCCTGGCGCACGCACCAACTGGCATCATCATCCGCTCGGGCAGACCCTCTACGTCATCTCCGGTGTCGGCCGCGTTCAGACCAAAGGCGGGCCCGTCAGGGAGATCCGTCCCGGCGACACCGTCTGGATTCCGCCGGGTGAGGTGCACTGGCACGGCGGATCGCCGACCAACGGCATGTGCCATATCGCCATGCAAGAAGCGCTCGACGGCGTCTATTCGACGTGGCTGGAGCCGGTGAGCGACGCGGAGTATGGGGCCGCGTTGGGCTAGCTCTCGTGCCCCGGACAAGACGCATCGCCCCGCGGCGATGCGTCGCCGATCCGGGGCCCAAAACTTTTGACGGCATCAGGACTGCTGAGTCCCGGCTCTGCGCAGCAACGCTTCTCGTCGCTGCTTGTCCGGGGCACGACACCTTACATCCGCTCGGCGGTCCACGTTCCCGTGCACATGCTGCCGCGCCACGTGCCGGAGCCGGAGGTGCCGCTGAGGCGGCCGAAGCCGACGGCGCGCTTGATGCCGGTGCTCAAGGTGACATTGATGCTGCCGGCATCCGCGACGCGGCCCGACGCCGTCACCATTGCGCTGCTCGAGGCGATCTGACCGTTGTTGATGCCGATGGCGACGGTCGAGCCGTTGCCGCAGGTCTCGCTCGATGACGAGATGCGGACATTCCATGCGCCGTCGAATGTGCTGGCGCTGGCCTGCGCGGCCGGCAACGCGATGACTATGATTGTGGCGAAGAGAGCCTTGCGAAATCCGTTCATGACACGCCCCTAGGGTTGATCATGCGGGGATCGTGTCACGGACGCGGAACCGGCGATGTGAGGGCTGTCACGCGCGCGACGGGCTCTGTGATGTCGCGCACATCCCGGAAATCGAGGGGCAAAAGCAAAAGGGCCCGCATTGCGGGCCCTTTGTCTCGGTCAGAGTGTCGCGGGAAGTCAGTTCACCCGCGTCCAGGTCTGGCCGCCGCAGAACATGCCGCCGAAGGCGCAGCCCTGCACGCGCAGGCGATCGGTGCCCTTCAGCGCGATGGTTGAATCGTAGGTCGAGCCGGAGTTCGGATCGAGGATCCGGCCGGACCATTTTGGGTCCTTGTTCTGGTCCTTGCCGGGCTTCATGTTGATCAGAACCTGCTCGCCATTCTGGTTCGATTTCGAATCGACCGAGTAGCCGCAGAGATTGCTGCCGCATTGCTCGATGCGGACCTTGCCTTCCTTCTCCTCGGTGAGCCAGACGCCGAGCGGTGAATTGAGGTCGCGCGTGGCCGCGGTTGGGGTAGCCGGCGGCGCGACGGCGGCCGACTGAACGGGAGCAGGCGCCGGGACGGGAGGCGGAGATGGCGCCGGCGGCGCGACTGCGACCGTCGGGGCGGGCGGTGGAGGCGGGGCGGGCGGTACTGCGGCCACCGTCGGGGCAGCACTTGGGGCCGGCTGAGGCGGCGGCACAAGCGCCTCTTCGGCCGGAGCCTTGTTAGCCGTGGTGGCCGGAGGCGCTGGCGGGGCAGGAGGCGCCACGGCCACGGGGGCTTGGACGGGAGCTTGGACAGGGGCCTGCTCGGCCGCGGGCGGCGCCGTGACAGGTGTTGGGGCCGGCGCCGGATTGGCAGGCGGCTGCGGATCAGCCTTGGCCTGTTGCGGTGCCTGCGGGTCCGCTTTGGGAGCCCCCTTGGCATCGTTCTTGGCTTTCTTCGCCTTGCCCTGGCCGGTGTTGTCGTAGACGCCGGGGATTTGCACCGTGCCGCGGTCGGGATCAATGCGGATGGTGCGCCCGCCATAGTCGAAGGTGTACTGCGCCTGCGCAGCGGTGCTCGCCAAAAGGAATGCGGCCGTGGCCAACAGCTTCCTCATTTCGCATCTCCTGAAACAGGTGGTCCCCGCACCGACGCATACGCCCCGGTTCGATCGCAAAAAGTGATCTAGATCACTGTCACCGTATGAGTCGTGGCTTCTGCGTTTCGGGTTCAATAACACCGGAGCCGGTCCAAAGTTTGGCCGGCACAAGCGACAGGAGGACGCGGCCCTAATCGAACCAGGCGGCGTAGATCTTCTTGTAGCTGCCGTCCTGCATCGAAATATGCAGCCATTGATCGACGAAGGCCTTCAGCGCCATGTCGCGCTGGAGCCAATAGGCCTTCTCGGAAAAATCGAACGGCTTGTCGGGATGCACCGCGCAGAGCACGCCTTGATGCTGCTTCTGCTGGTAGCGCGTCTCCGAGGCGTCGGTCATCATCAGGTCGACATTGCCCTTGGCGATCTCGTCGAAGATCACGGTATTGTCCGGGAAGACGGTGATGTCGGCGTCCTTGATGTTGGCACGCGCGAAGCGCTCGTTGGTGCCGCCGGGATTGACGATCACGCGGGTGCCCTTCTTGTCGATGTCGGTGATGCTCTGGTATTTGCCGACATCGGCACAGCGCGCGATCGGCGTCTTGCCCTCGCGCATGATCGGCGTGGAGAAGAAGCCCTTCTTCTGCCGGTCGAGCGTGACCGAGACGCCGCCCATGGCGATGTCGAACTGATCGGCCTCGAAATCCTTCATCAGCTTCGGCCAGGCCGTCGGCACGAATTCGACCTTGACGCCGAGCGCCTTGCCGAGTGCCTCCGCCATGTCGACATCGAAGCCACTGAATTGCTGCGTCGTCTTGTCGAGATAGGTGAAGGGCTTGTAGTCGCCAGTCATGCCGACGCGCAAAGTGCCGCGCTTGACTATCTCGTCGAGGCGGGACGGCGCCGTCTGCTGTGCGTGGGCCGAAAGGTTTGCCAGCAGGACCACGGCCAAAGTCGCCAGAATTCGAATGGTCATTCGAACGATCATCTCTTTTCCACCCATGTCCAAGCTGTCATTGTGCAGCTCTCGAGGCCTGTCTTGAGGCCTGGATTTAGACCAGATGCCCGTCTCTGGCGAGGCGGAATTGAAGGGAATTTTGAAGTGACGATCTCAATGTATGACGCCTCGGTCGGACTCTTCGTGCCGTATCTGCGCAACCTCTCCGCATTGCTCGACAAGGGCGTTGCCTATGCCGAGGCCCGGAAGTTCAACCCGGCCGTCCTGCTCGGCATGCGCATGGCGCCCGACATGTACGATCTGGCGCAACAGATCGGCGAGGCCTGTCGCCACGCCACGGTCGCCGCGGCCTTGCTCGCCGACCGCGAGCCGGTGGCGCTGCCGGTGTTGGAGCACGACATGGCCGGGCTCCAGGCCCGCATCGCGACGTCAATCGAGTTCATCGAAAGCCTGCCGCGCGCAGAGATCAATGCTGCGGCGGAGCGGAATGTCTTCTTCAGGCTGAAGAACGGGACCGAGTTGCCCTTCACCGGGCGGACGCTGCTGCTGACCTTCAGCGTTCCGCAGTTCTTCTTTCACGTCACGACCGCCTACGACCTGTTACGGCACGCAGGCGTCGAGCTCGTGAAGAAGGATTATCTCGGACGACGATAAGCCGAACCGGCATCCACTTCGCGCGAGAGCGCGCTAGGCTTCGCCCTTGCGCTCGTAATCGGCGAGCGAGCTGCGGCCGGCGATCTCGCTGCGCAGCTCTTCGAAGCGCCGATGCGCCTCGTCCTCATGCGCGTCGACGAAATGCACCGCGGCTTCGCCGGTCATCGGGCCGCTGACCACGGGCACGGACTGCTCGCCGATGGTCTCGTGGACGTAGAACTGGCCGTCATCGCCGCGATGGACCGTCCATTTCAGACGGATCGCCACCATCGGCCCGGGGCCGACCTTGCTGTAGCCGTCGGCGTCGGCGTGCTCCGGCACCAGCGGCTGCTCCTCGACCACCGGATGCTCGTCGACCATCGGGTGCTCGTCCGCGACCCCATGCTCACCAGCAACCACCATTTCAGTCACGGTGACAGTCTCGGTCTCGCGCACAGTCTCGGTCTCGCGCACGACGAGGACGGGTTCAGGATGCTCCAGGATGCTGGCGATGGTCGCCAACGCGTGGTCGGTCGGGTCGATCTCTGACAAGGGTCCATCCTCCAGCTCGACGCGGCCGGCAAGTCTGTCCCACCGCCGCCGCGGCCGGACCTATTACGCGGGTTTGATTAAGGCTGAGTGAGGGCTCGATCTGCACCAAAATGGGACTCATTCTGGCGTTCCGAAGGCGGGGGGCAGCCGCCCGCCCAGGAGAACCGCCTAGCCCGGAGATGCGCTCAGCCCAGGACATCCTGATTGATGATGTTCTGCCGGATAGGATCGCCGTCCAGCACACTCAGGATGTTGCGCGCGGTCTGCTCGCTCATCCGGCTCACCGCCTCGACCGTCACGCCGGCGACGTGGGGAGCCATGATGACGTTGGGCAGCGCGAACAGCGCGTTGCTGACCGGTGGCGGCTCCACCTCGAACACGTCGATGCCGGCACCGGCGAGCTTGCCCGAGACCAGCGCGTCGTACAGCGCCGCCTCCTTCACGATGCCGCCGCGTGCGGTGTTGATGAGGTAGGATTTCGGCTTCATCCGGCCGATCCGCGCCGCATCGAACAGGCCGACTGTCTCCGGCGTCTTCGGGCAGTGGATGGTGACGAAATCGGCGTGAGGCAGCGCGGCATCGAGATCGGCGACCGGCTCGCAGCCTGCTGCCTTGATCTCTGCGGCTGCCTTGTAGGGATCATAGACCTGCACATTCATGTCCATCGCCAGGCAGCGCTTGGCGGTGCGGGTGCCGATGCGGCCGAAGCCGATGATGAGGACGGTCTTGCCGTAGAGATCGAACGGCAGCATGCCGAGACGGTCCGCCCATTTGCCGTCTTTCACGCAGGCGTGCATCTCCTGCGCGCGTTTTGCCAGTGTCAGCATCATGAACAGCGCCTGTTCGGCGACCGAGGGCGAGTTCGCGCTGCCGGCGACCATCAGCGGCACCTTGCGGCGGGAGAGGGCGGGGACGTCGACGGCGTCGTAACCGACGCCGATCCGGGTCACCACCTTCATGTCCTTCGAGGCTTCGAGCTCGGTCTCGCCGAAAGCGGTGGCGCCGAGCGCCACGCCATGGACCGGCGCGTGGCTCTTCAGCAAGGCCTCGAAATCCCTGGCGGAGATCAGGTTCGGAAACTCGATGAGCTCGATATCATCTCGCTGGGTGAGGAGGGCGCGCGCCCCTTGCGACAAAGTTTGCGTGACAAAAATTTTCTTCTTGTTGGTCGACATCGTCCCTACCTGCGCGAGTTTCTTGGCCGGCCGTCACAAGACGGCGCCGGTCGCCTCGTTTAGCAGGTGCATATTGTTGAGGTCCATCGCCAAACGCATGGGTGCTCCGTCCTTGGCGCCCGCATTGGGATCGACACGGCCGCAGACGGGCGTGCCTTCCAGTCCGAAATAGACCAGCGTCTCCATTCCCATCGGCTCGGTGACATCAAGCACGGTGTCGAAGGTCTCGACACCCGGCTCGAGATGCGCATGCGATTCCGTGAGATGTTCGGGACGGATGCCGAGCAACAGGTTTTCAGATCGGGGCAGCGCGCTGTAACGGGCGGCGCGGGCCGGCGGCAACGGGAATGAGATGCGATCCGTCAGGCGGACGTTGAGCTTGCCGCCGACGTCCTCGAGACGGCACGGAATGAAGTTCATCGCCGGCGAGCCAATGAAGCCCGCGACGAAGCGCGTCGCCGGCTTGTGGTAGAGCTCGTTCGGGGTGCCGATCTGCTCGATCCGACCCTTGTTCATCACCACGACGCGATCAGCCAGCGTCATCGCCTCGACCTGGTCGTGGGTGACGTAGACCGTCGTGGTGCGCACTTTCTGGTGCACCTTCTTGATCTCGATCCGCATCTGCACGCGCAGCTTGGCGTCGAGATTGGACAGCGGTTCGTCGAACAGGAAGACCTTTGGGTTGCGCACGATGGCCCGCCCCATGGCGACGCGCTGGCGCTGGCCGCCGGAGAGCTGCTTCGGCTTGCGGTCGATCAGGTCGGTGATGTCGAGGAGGCGGGCGGCTTCCGTCACCCGCGCCTTGATCTCGGCCTTGGGATAGTGCTTGAGCCGCAGCCCGAACGACATGTTCTCCGCGACCGTCATGTGCGGGTAGAGCGCGTAGTTCTGAAACACCATCGCGATGTCGCGGTCCTTCGGCGGCACGTCGTTGACGACGTCCCCGCCGATCATGATGTCGCCGTCGGTGATGTCCTCGAGTCCCGCGATCATCCGCAAGGTCGTCGACTTGCCGCAGCCGGAGGGGCCGACGAGCACGATGAACTCATGGTCAGAGATGTCGAGATCGATGCCGCGCACCGCCTCGACGTCGTCGTAACGCTTGACCACCTTCCGCAACGCAACCTCAGCCATAAGACATCAACCCTTTGTGGCGCCGGCGGTCAGGCCGGCAATGTAATAGTCCATCAGGAAGGCGTAGATGACCAGCGGCGGGGCAGCGCCAAGCAGCGCGCCGGTCATGATCTGCCCCCAGTTGAAGACGTCGCCCTTGATCAGCGTGGTGGTGATGCCGACCGGCAGCACGAGCTGGTCGATGGATGTCGTGAACACCAGCGGATAGAGGAACTGCGCCCAGGACACGGTGAAGGCGAAGATGGTCGCTGCGATCAGGCCAGGGAGGGCAACCGGAATGAAAATCCGCGTCAGGGTCTGGAGCCAGGAGGCGCCGTCGATGAGAGCCGCCTCGTCCAGCTCCTTCGGGATCGAGGCGAAATAACCGATCATGATCCAGGTGCAGAACGGCACGGTCAGCGTCGGATAGATGAACACCAGCACGTACCAGCGGTTGAGAAGGGTGATGCCGGTGACGTCCTGGACCACCGCGAGCATCTTGAACAAGGGAATGAACAGGAGGCTGTCCGGGATCAGATAGGTGAGAAAGACCCCGGTCGCGAGCGTCGCCGAGCCCCAGAACTTCATCCGCGCCAATGCAAACGCCGCCGGAATGCTGATCAGCATCGTCACGATCACGACCACGATCGAGATCATCGACGAATTCCAGAAGAATCGCAGGAACTGGTTCGAGGTCAATAGCTCCACATAGTTCGACAGCGTCGGATGAAATACCCACCACGGATTGGTGGCGGCCGAGATCTCCGCGCTGCTCTTGAGCGAGGTGATCAGCATGTAGATCGGCGGGATCAGGAAGAAGATCGCAAACAGCACCAGGAAAAAGTAGGACCAGCGCAGCGCCCAGGTGCGGTCGCGGCTCATGCTTCGAAGCTTGACCTTGCGTGTCGGTCCGGCCTTGTCGATTGCGAGCGTGCTCATCAGGCTTCGTTCCCACGTTTGTTGACATCGCGCAGGATGAAGACCGCTGCGACGGCGAGGATCGGCACCATGAACAGCGAGACGCAGGCGCCGAGCGGAATGTCGCTGCTCTGGATGCCGACCTGGAACGCCCAGGTGGCGAACAAATGCGTCCGGTCCAGCGGACCGCCGGAGGTGAGGATGCGCACGATGTCGAAATTGGCGAAAGTGACGATCAGCGAGAACAGCGTGGTGATGGCGATGATGTTGCGCATCATCGGCAGGGTGATGTGCCAGATCTTCTGCCACCAATTGGCGCCGTCGATCGCTGCGGCTTCGTAGAGCTGGTCGGGTACGGATTTCAAGGCGGCCAGGTACATGATCAGGAAGAACGGCGCGCCGTACCAGACGTTGACGAGGATGACGGAGAAACGCGCCCAGAAGGTGTCACCGAGCCACGGGATCGGACCGATGCCGAAGAACGACAGCGTATAGTTGAAGGCGCTGTAGGAGGGATCGAACAGCCACAGCCATGCCAGCGTGCTCATCGCCGGTGGGATCACCCAAGGCACCAGCAGCATGCCGCGCCATTTACGTTGCTTCTTGCCGGGAATGTTGTGGACGAAATGCGCGACGATGAAGCCGATCAGCGCCTTGAAGACCACGGCGGTAATCGCAAAAATGCAGGACTGTCTCACCACCATCCAGAACGTTTCGCGCTTGAACAGGAAGGTGAAGTTGCTGAGACCGACGAACTTCGTCATCGCCTTGTTCAGCGTCGCCAGGTAGACCGAATAGAAGGCGGGATAGAGCACGAGCAGGGCGATCAGGAGGATCAGCGGCAGCGTCAGGAAGAACGCGACGGTCGATTTCCGTCCCATTGCATTGCGCAGGCTCGCCCGTTTGCGCGGGCTCGCAGCTCGAGCGGGACGGCCTTGCTCAACGACGACATCGGCCATGACGTTAGCCTCTTTTGCAGGACACGTAGCAGGACATGTAGGACGGCGAAGCCGGCGCAGCCGTCGGCTTCATTCGGCAAGCGGATCGAGCGAGTGGGGCCTCGGCGGCTCACGCGCGAAGCGTGAACCGCCATGGCACATACCCGGCTCAGGTTCGCATGAAGCCTTCGCACTCGCCTTCGGCCCAGGCGAGCGCGGTTTCCAACTTCTCTCCTTGCGCAAAGCGCAGCGCCATCTTGGTCAGCGTCGCCTGGAAGTAGATCTGCTGGGCGATCTTCGGCGGCGCCGGAGACGCGGCGATCGACATCGTCTGCTGCTTGTAGGGATCCGGATAGTGGAAGAGCGTGCCCTTCGGCGGCCCTTCCTCGGCCCAGGTCTTGAACTTCGTCATGTTCGCGTAGGCCGGGAGATCGTACCCGCCGCTTGCCGCGACGAACTTCTCGATCGCCGCCGGCGAGGACAGGTGAACAAGCAAGCTCTTGGCCGCTTCCTTGTTCTTGCCAAAGGCCCAGACGCCCCAGAAGTACGGCAGGAAGGGCGCAAAACGTCCCTTCGGACCGGACGGGAAGCCGTGCGTCCAGCACTGTTCGGCGACTTGCGGTGCGTCGCGCTTGGCGACCGCCCAGGCACTCGGCGGATTCAGGATCATCGCCCCGCGGCCCGAGATCAGCCATTTGTTGTTGGAGGCATCGTCCCAGGACGGCGCGTCGGTGGGCAGGACGGCGATCAGCTTCTTGTAGAATTCGAGCGCCTGCCGCACTGCATCGGTCTTGACGGTGATATCGCCCTTGGCGTTGACGAGCTCGGCGCCGAACGACTGGAAGATCGCGCCGGCGGTGTCGACGCTGTCGGTGGTCTCGCCGAGACCGATGCCGAAGGGGAAGCCGGCCTTGTGGCAGGCCTCGGCCGCCTTCAGGAACGTCTCCATGGTCCAGTTGTCTGCTTTCGGCGGAGCGCCGACTGGATACATCTCCTGCACGTCGATGCCGGCGTGTTTCTTCATGAGATCTATGCGGGAGCAGGGGCCCTTGATCTGGCTTCCCGGCGTCGCGGGCACTGCGAGCCATTTGCCGCCCGACCGCCCGAGATATTTGACGGTGTCGTTCACCTCGCCGTTCTGCTTGATGAGCGGCTCCATGACGTCGTTGAGCGGTTCGAGATTCTCGGAATAGGCGTGCGGCCACCAGCTCGGCATCTGGAGAATGTCGTGACCGGACTTGGCCTGGGCTTCGGCCGCTGCCGTCAGCTCGATCTTCTTGTTGTTGCTGGTGATGTAGTCGATCGAGACTTCGACCTTCTCCTTCTCGCCCCATTCCTTGACGAGCGCGGTGGAGGCATCGTTGGCGCCGGGCACCCAGTGGTCCCAGAAGCCGATCGAGAGCTTGCCGGCGGCGTAAGCGCCTCGGACATAGGGCGCCGTGATCAGCGCCGCGGAGGACATTGCAGTGGCAGCCACAAATTGACGTCGCGTCAGTGTCTTGCGTGACATCTCGTTTCCTCGCTTGGGTGTTTTATTGTTCTGGCGTTCCTCTGAACTCTTCCGAGTTCTGCTTTTGATTTTCTTTTCGAAAGTTTCTTGTTCGACGTTTCTTGTTGATGCCGTCGGCTTCGAAGGCAAATTGGTAGCGCGATCAGATCATGATTGATTGCGTCTGTCGAGAAAACCGAACGGCTTGCGCCTAGAACTAACGTTGTGTCCGGGAACGCGGCAGCGCCCTCGACCTCATGCGCGGACCATGAACCACGGCCGGTTGTTTTGCGACGCACACTTGGCGCTGGCGCACCCGACCGACATGTGCGCAATTACGCCGCAGTTTCCAAGGAGCCTGCATAAGCACCTCGCGGCAAACACTTTTCGGGCGTGGATAGCATTTGTCGGCGCCTAGACCTCGAAGCGGTGAAAACGATAGAGTTGCAGCTGGCGGGTGGTTCTCATCCCCAAGAGCCTAATCAGATCGAGATGGAGACCAGAATGATCAACCCGGCGCCGCCCGCGCGGCTTTACCTGCGACGATGGTTCGCGCTGGGGTCCGTTTTCGTGTTGCTGCTCGGCGCAGCCGCGGTGGCGAACGCTCAAGGCCTGGTCAAAGGGGTTCAGGAAGGAGCGGCGGCCGGGAACAAGGCGGCGGGTCCGGTCGGCGGTGTGCTCGGCGGCGCGATCGGCGGTGTGGTCGGTGTGTTCACCGGCGTGCTCGGCGTTGGCAATAATGGCAATCAGGCGCCTGCCGCCAGAGATCCGAGCAAGGATGCAAGCAAGGATGCGGCCAAGGACGCCAAGCAGGGCGCCGGCAAGGACAAAGATGCCAAGAGCGCCAAGGCGGGCAAGGGCGCCAAGGCGAGCAAGGAGGCGAAGAACGCGCCGCAGGACAAGGATGTCACGGTCCTCACCCAGACCGGCGCGCCGCAATTGACCGCCGACCAGATCGTCACGAACAGCGACTCCTATATCGAGCGGATCAAGACCGAGCTGAACCTCACGCCCGAGCAGGAGAAGCACTGGTACGGTTTCTCGAGCGCCATGCACTACCTCGGGCATAACGGTGCCGAGCGGCTCAACCTGCGGGTTGCGCGCGCCAAGCGGGATCCTCCCGACGACATCGTCGAGCAGATGCGCAACGAGGCCCAATTCCTGATCGACCGCGCTGCCGACCAGCGCAATGTCGCCGACGCCGCCGAGCCCCTCTATTCGAGCCTCGATGACAAACAAAAGCAGGTGTTCGTGCAGGAGATGGTGCGGCTCAGCCACGAACGAGGATTGGATTGATCAAGTGGAATCGGATCGGGCGCGTCGAATTAACGGACCCCGCCACGAATTCGTGAATGCTCTTCGCAATTCGGTTATGATTAGCTTGGGAAGCTGATGGGCGGGGTTGATATGGCGGACGGACTCTCCGTTTTCCTGGTCGAAGACGAGACGTTGATCCGGATGATGATGACGGACATGGTGGAGGAACTCGGCCACCACGTCATCGCGGAAGCGGATAATGTTCGGGACGCCAGCGCTTTCGCCATGACCGCGCAGTACGATCTTGCGATCCTCGACATCAATCTCAAGGGCCTCTACGTCGATCCGGTCGCCGATCTGATCGAGCGTCGCGGGAAGCCGTTTTTGTTCGCCACGGGCTACGGTCCGGAGCTGCTGCCGTCCTTGCTCAGGCGCCGGCCGATCCTGCGCAAGCCGATTTCGATCGATCAGCTCAAGGCGATGATCGATTCGATGTTTCCGGAAGCGGCAGCGAAGACGCCGAACTGAGACCAAAATGAAAATGGCCGCCCATCAGGGGCGGCCATTTCGCGACGGAATTCGTCGCGGCTTCACATCAGGCCGGCGCCGAGATCGATGCCGCGCGCCATCAGGCCGAACGAGGCGACCAGGCCCGTGCAGCAAAACAGCAAGATGGTCTTGAACGAAGAAAACGAAGAATCAGCCAAACGCGTTTCGCTGGTGGCCGGCATCGCGGCGATCGAAATCATGCTCATGTTCATTCCCCCCTTTGTTGCCCCTGAATTGGATCAGGCCGGGAACTCCTAGAGCAAAAAGTTTGACGCGAGCTTTCGAGGGATCGTTAACGAAATCGCAATCGATACCGCATTTTCGGGCACTGAAGTGCGATCACGCGTTTCAGTGGCGCCCGTTCTTCAGCACCGTGGCGATGGTGTGGGCCGTCATGGCGGCGCGGTCCGAAGCGCGCTGGGCTGCGAGGCGGTCACGCGCCTTTTCCTCGATCAAGAGCTCGATCAGGGCCAGCCGCTTGCCCTCGTCGTCCGCCTCGAGCAGCAGGCGGTGATAGCGGTGATAGTCGAAACCCAGATCCTGCTTACGCATGTCACGCCCCCGCAACTACGCCACACACAAGCTAGGATTGTTTCTCATCCGGGACGTGCGCGCAAGCACGATCCCGCGTCGCGCGCGCGTGCCGCGCAATCAGCTGTGCATGACTGGAACCCGCGGACGGAGGCGCGCGCCGTTTAAGGCTGGTTGTGCTCCGCGAACATCGTCAGGCCGAGGAAACTCGCATCAGGTTTCGTGACCAGTCTGGTCGGGATGTCGCGCAGATAGTCCTGGAAGCGTCCCTTGGCTTCGAAGCGCGCCCGGAATGCGGAGGCTGCAAGGAAGTCGGGAAAGCGCGGCACGATTCCGCCGGCGATATAAACGCCGCCGCGTGCGCCGAAGGTCACCGCGAGATTGCCCGCGACCGAGCCGAGGATGGCGCAAAACATCTCCAGCGTCTTGCGGCTGAGCTCGCAACTGCCTTCCAGGGCGGCCTTCGTGATGGCAGCAGCATCGCGATGCGGCACCTGAGCGCCTTCCACCTCGGCCAGCGCCTCGTACAGGCTTTGCAGGCCGGAACCGGACAACGCGCCGCGCTCGATGGAGACATGGCCGAGGCGTCGGCGCAAGCACGCGATCACGCGTTCCTCGCGCTCGTCCTCCGCCGGCAGGGTCGCGTGGCCCGCCTCGGTGACGACGGCCAGCCGTGAGCCGTGGCGCTCGACCAGGCAGGACACGCCAAAGCCGGTTCCGGGTCCGACCACCAGCAACGGCTCTCCGGGAAGGCCATCCTGTCCGCCGAGCGGGATCAGGTCGGCGGGCTGCAGGGCGGGCAGGGACCAGGCCACCACCTCGAAATCGTTAAGAACATGGACGCTGTCGAAGCCGAGGGCCGGCTGAAGCTCGTTGCCGTCGATGACCCATGGGCTGTTGGTCATGACGCAGCGGTTGTTGGTCACCGGTCCTGCGACGGCCAGCACGGCCCTTGGGGGCGGTTGGCCGTGGCAGCGACGCGCGAGAACATCGGCAATGGCTTCCCGGACGGTCGGGAAGTCTGCCACTTTGACGTAGTCGATCGGTCCGGTCTGATCGCCCTGACTGAGCGCGAAGCGCGCATTGGTGCCGCCGATATCGGCGAGAAGAATCTGTCCTGTCTTGCCGATGGTCATGTGCGTATGGCTGCCGCAGCCTTTCCGGCTGCGGGAACCGCTTCCTCCGCTCTATCCGATCGCAAGACGCGAACGGCTGTCAGAATCCGTCCCCGGGTGGATCTAGTCAACACGCATCAGCCCAAACCGTTGCATCCCGGGACCGACGGGGCGCATTCGCGCAGATCGCCGCACCTTCTCGTTGGTTGCGAAGCAGCCCGGGAAGATCGACACTGCAGACGTGCCTTCGGCGCCGCTCGCGCGGATGGCCTGGAATGGACCTTGCGATGAAGATTTCCGACCGCGACGTGCTGCTGGTCATCGACGTGCAGAACGATTTTTGCACGGGCGGGGCGCTCGCCGTGCCCGGCGGCGAGAAGGTCGTCCCCGCCATCAATCGGATCGCCCAAAAATTCGCCAATGTGGTGCTGACCCAGGACTGGCATCCCCGCGATCATGTCTCCTTTGCGCCGAACCATGCGGGCAAACAGCCGTTCCAGACCATCGTGCTCGACTACGGCGTCCAGGTGCTGTGGCCGAGCCATTGCGTGCAGGGCACCGCAGGCGCCGAATTTCATCGCGATCTCGACGTCACCCGCGCAAATCTGGTGGTGCGGAAGGGATTTCGGCGCGGCATCGATTCCTATTCGGCGCTGTTCGAGAACGACAGGACAACGCCGACCGGCCTGCTCGGATATTTGCGCGAACGCGAGTTGAACACCGTCTTCGTCGCCGGCCTCGCGTTCGACTTCTGCGTTCGCTTCTCGGCGGACGATGCCCGCAAGGCCGGGTTCGAGGTCGCCGTCATCGAGGACGCCTGCCGCGGCATCGATCTCGACGGCTCGGTGGCCGCGACCCATCAGAGTTTTCGCGAGCGCGGTATTTCGCTCGTCAGCTTCGAGGCCTTCCTGTGAGGACCGTGGGATAGCCATGGCGGAGAAGACCGGCAAACAGCTGCGCGCACCGGAGCCGGTCCCGGATGACCCGCTGCTGTGGCCGTTCGCTGCGGCGCGGATTGCCATGGACGCCTGCTTTGGATGGCTCGAGCGCGGCCCGTCGGAGCTGGCCGACAGCAGCCTGCCTTGGACCACGCCCAACTCCGTCGCGCTGGAGCTTGCGACCATGCGCCTGCGTAATTGCGCGCGGACGGGGGCCGGCCAGCCGGCACTGGTCTGCGCGCCCTATGCGCTGCACCGGGCCCTGATCGCCGACTTCGCGCCCGGCCACAGCGTTGTGCAGTCCCTGCAAAATGGCGGCATCGACCGGGTCTATCTCACCGACTGGCGCTCGGCCGCACCCGACATGCGCTATCTCTCGATCGACAGCTATCTCGGTGATCTCAACGTCGCCATCGACGAAATCGGCGCGCCGGTCGATCTCGTCGGCCTGTGCCAGGGTGGCTGGCTCTCGCTGCTCTATGCGGCGCGCTTTCCCGCCAAGGTGCGGCGGCTGGTACTGGCTGGCGCGCCCGTCGACCTCTCCATTGACTCCAGGCTGTCGCAGCTCGCCCGCAACGCGCCGGAGATGGTCTACGACCAGCTCGTCGCCCGCGGCGGCGGCAATGTCAGCGGCGAAGAGATGCTGCGGCTCTGGTCGAAGGCACCGAGCCGCGACGACATCGCGACGGCGCTGCAGAGCGACCTCTCCGGCGAGGACGGTGCGGCGCTGCTGGCACGCTTCGAGCGCTGGAATGCCGAGCCCCTCAATCTGCCCGGCACCTATTATCTCGAGATCGTCAACTGGATTTTCCGGGAGAACCGGATCGCGCGCGGCCAGTTCACGGCACTCGGCCGCGGGATTGATCTGAAGGACGTCAAGGCGCCGGTCTTCCTTTTGGCCGGACTCGATGACGACGTCGTGCCGGCTGCGCAGGCGCTCGCCACCGCCGGCTTGCTCGGCACACCGCCGGCGTTCATTGCGGCGGCCTCCCAGCCCAGCAACCATCTTGGCCTGTTCATGGGCGCGCGGACCCACGCCCATGCCTGGCCCCGGATCGCCGAGTGGCTGCGCGACGATCTGCCCGGCATGCTGGCGCGCAGAGCCTGAGACTGCCTCAAGGGCACGGCCGGGCAGCGAAGCTGCAAATCCGTTATGCATGCCGTTGAATGGCCTGCACGGGGCCATGTCGATGGGTTAAATGGAGTCCAGAGCCGGCGGAGGCCGGTCGCGACGAGACAAAGGGACTGTGCTCGATGAGTTTCCACTCGATCTATGCCCACGGATTTGCGCGCGTGGCGGCCTGCGTCACCACCTCTCATGTGGCTGATCCCACGGCCAACGCAGCTGCGGTTCTGGCGGCGGCGAAGGACTGCCACGCGCAGTCGGTGGCGGTTGCCGTGTTCCCCGAGCTCTGCCTGTCCGGCTATGCAATCGAAGATCTCGTGAAGCAGGATCCGCTGCTCGATGCGGTCGAGCGCGGGCTTGTGACCATCGTCGAGGCATCCTCGTCCCTGATGACCGTCCTGATCGTTGGCGCGCCGCTGCGCTTTGGCAATCGGATCTACAATTGCGCGGTCGTCATCCATCGCGGCAAGATCCTCGGCGTGGTGCCCAAGAGCTACCTGCCGACCTATCGCGAATTCTACGAGGGGCGGCATTTCGCCTCCGGCGCCGGCATCGTCGGAGAGATGGTCGCCTTTGGCGGGCTGCATGCCCCGTTCGGCGTCGACCTCCTGTTCGCAGCCGAGGACGTTCCGGGCCTGACCATCGGCGTCGAGATCTGCGAGGACATGTGGATCCCGGTAACGCCGGCCTCCGAGCTCGCGCTTGCGGGCGCGAGCGTGCTGATCAATCTCTCGGGCAGCCCGATCACGATCGGCCGCGCCCGCTCGCGCGCGCTCTTGTGCCAATCGACGTCGGCCCGCTGCCTCGCGGCTTACGTCTATTCCGCGGCCGGGGCAGGGGAATCGACCACGGATTTGGCCTGGGACGGCCAGACCTCGATCTACGAGAACGGCGTGCTGCTGGCCGAGGGCGAGCGGTTCCGCCAGGGCGGCCAGATCACGCTGGCCGACGTCGATCTCGACCTGCTCAGGCAGGAACGCGCGCTGATGGGTACGTTCGACGACAATCGCCGGCAGCGCGAAGCCTTCTTCCGAAAAGTCGGCTTCGCCCTGAAGGCGCCGGCCGCCGATATCGGCTTCCTGCGCAAGGTCGAGCGCTTTCCGTTCGTGCCGAGCGACGAGAGCCTGCTCGAGCAGGACTGCTATGAGGCCTACAACATTCAGGTCGCGGGCCTCGTCCAGCGCATGCGTGCGACCGGTACCAAGCGCGTCGTTATCGGCGTCTCGGGCGGACTCGATTCCACCCATGCTTTGATCGTCGCCGCCAAGGCCGTCGACCTTCTTGGCCTGCCGCGAGAGAACATTCTCGCCTACACCATGCCGGGCTTTGCCACCGGCAGCGACAGCAAGACCAATGCGCTGGCGCTGATGAAGGCGTTGCAGACGAGTTGGCAGGAGCTCGACATTCGCACCACGGCGACGCAGATGTTGAAGGACATCGGCCATCCCTTCGGCAAGGGCGAGAAGGTCTACGACGTCACATTCGAGAATGTGCAGGCGGGTCTGCGCACGGACTATCTGTTCCGGCTCGCCAACCATCATGGCGGCCTCGTGATTGGCACCGGCGATCTCTCCGAGCTCGCGCTTGGCTGGTGCACCTACGGCGTCGGCGACCAGATGGCGCACTATAACGTCAATGCCGGGGTGCCGAAGACGCTGATCCAGCATCTGATCCGCTGGGTGATTGCTTCCAAGCAGTTCAGCGACGACGTCAACCAAACGCTTGGATCGATCCTGTCGGCCGAAATCTCGCCGGAGCTGGTTCCGGCTGAGCCGGGCGAGAAGCCGCAGAGCACGGAAGCTTCGGTCGGCCCCTACGAGCTCCAGGATTTCAACCTGTTCTACACGCTGCGGTTCGGCATGCGGCCGTCCAAGATCGCGTTCATGGCGCTGCAGGCGTGGAAGGACGTCGCCGAGGGCGAGTGGCCGCCGGCATTTCCGACCGACAAGCGCAAGGCCTACGATCTCAAGGAAATACGCCGCTGGCTGGAGGTGTTCTTGCGCCGCTTCTTCGCTTTCAGCCAGTTCAAGCGCTCGGCGATGCCGAACGGACCCAAGGTTTCGGCCGGCGGCTCGTTGTCGCCGCGCGGCGACTGGCGTGCGCCGTCGGATTCGAGCGCTGCGGCGTGGCTAGAAGATCTCGAGCGGAATGTGCCGGTTTGAACGGGAGATGAGCGATGTCGGCCGGCGATGGGCCCGAGCAGGGCGGCAACCCACAGAAGGTCCTCAACGGCCTCAACATCTTTGAGATCGAGATGCGCGACGGCAAGCGCGGCCAGGCCAAAGGCGTCGTCGTGCTCTGCGATGGCCGCATCATGGGCGGCGACAGCTATTTCTACTACACCGGCAGCTACACCTTCCGGAACGGGAAATGGCGCGGCGACATGACCGTCAATCAGCACACCGAGGCCGTCGGCAAGCCGCTCGCGTTCGGCGGCAGGGAAGTGACCTGCGGCTTTTCCGGCGACTATTCCGCCGACGGCGCCGAAGTCGAAGGCATGGCGCTGGTTGGCAAGACCAGCGTGACATTCACGGCGCGGCTCACGCTGAAGGACCCGATGTGAGACCCGCGTGATCAGCCCTCGTTCCTGATCAGGAACCTTCGCACCCACAGAACGTTCGCGTCTGTCGTTGCGAATTTTCCAGGAGAGGGACCATGCGCAAGCACTTGATGTTATCGACCGCGGCTATCGGACTGATGCTTGCTTCCGGCTTCGCCTACGCCCAGGCGCCCGGTGAGCGAAGGGACGAGCCGAGACGGACCGAGGAGCCGGCGAAAGGTGCCGGGCCGCAACGCGGCGGCGCCCAAGAACGGGTTCAAGAGCGCGCGCAGGGCGCCCAGGAGCGATTGCAGGGTGCGGGCCGCGAGGAGAAGGGCGGCGCTGCCAAGCAGGACGCGAGTGACGACAAGCGCCAGCCGGCCAGTTCTGCCGAGCGCAGCCAGCCGAAGTCGAAGGATCAGGCCCAGGAATCTCGTGAGCCTTCGCGCGATCGCAACCGTGAGGCGGAGAGCCCGAAACCCGGACGCGACGGCAAGAACAGCGCCGAGACGAAGCAGGACAAGTCCGCGCCGCAGAAATCAACGGCCGAGTCCGAGAAGTCCAAGTCCGGCACGTCTGGCCAGCAGAACGAGCGCACGGGAGCTGCGGCCAACCAGAACGAGCGCAACCAGACCCAGCCGCCGCGCAACGCGGCCGAGCAGCAGCAGCCGGCGCAACAGAACAACCGACCGGCCACAGCGACCGACACGAACCGGACGGCCCCGACCAACAATGCGCAGACCGCGCCTGCCACTTCAGGCACGCAGACCAATCAAGCCAATCAGACGCCCCAGACCAACACGCAGGCCAATCAGCAGACCCAGGTGACGTCCGAGAAGCAGGTGCGGATCTCCGAAACGGTGAGCCGCGCACGCCTGGCGGAGCCGGAGCGCAATCTGAACATCTCGATCCGGGTCGGCGAGACCATTCCCTCGCGCGTGCGCCTCCACAGGCTTCCGCCCGAGATCGTCGCGATCGAGCCCGAATATCGAGATTACGAATATTTCGCGACCGGCGACGACGTCGTCATCGTGGAGCCGCGGACGCATCGCATCGTCAGCCAGGTGCCCCGCGATCCCTCACGAGCCCGCGCCCAGATGAGTGGCGGCACCTCATCGAGCATGGCGGCCGCCGGGGGCGGCAATCTGAACTGCCAGATCATGCGGCGTGACGCCTCGGGTAATGTGGCCCAGGCAGAACCCTCGACCGTAGGCTCGACCGCGCGAGCGGACTCCCTGAGCGTGACTGTCCAGATGCCCGGCGGCGGCTCATCCGCGCCGATCGCCCTCGGCGCTCCCGCGGGCAACATCGTGGTCGCGACGCAAGGGCAGGGCGACTGCACGGTGACGATCGAGCCGCAGACACGCTAGCGCCGTGTCGGCATAACGACGCCAAAACGACTTCGCGCCGCACGGCTGATCAAGCCGGCGGCGCGAAATCACGTTCAAACTAGAAAGTCCCGAGGTCCGGAGTGCCTAGGAGTCCGGACCTCGTAACCTTGCCCCAGCCTTTGATCCCCCGCCCCATGTGGTCCCCCAACCCCGTGGTGCGCGATCAGAGGGTGATGCCCTTGGAAGGCCGCCGATCGATGTCCCGCGATGTACGCGACATCGGAATAGGATTCCATTCCGGATCACTACGGATTTCATCGCGCTTGAATTTTCGCGGCGCATGCGCCTGCACGCGCGATTGCCCGAAACCAATGCAAGCGCGCGAGCGCATGTGGCCCTGATCATGCCGGCACCGGCGACCACCATCGTCGTGACCACGCTGCCGGTCTCCGTGATCGGCGACCGGCTCGATCCCGAGCTGCAATAATTCCGTCAGGGCGGGGCTTGTCCCGGCCATCCACGACCTTTCCGCATGAAGAACGTGGATGCCCGGGACAAGCCCGGGCATGACGGCTGAGACCGCCGGTGCCCACGCGCCGGGAGCAGGGGAGCCCTGTCCGGCCCAAGTTCCCGTTGCGCGCGTTCCCCCCGTGCGCTATCCGGCCGGAAAGGCCTGAGGCGGCTTCGAAATTTTGCCGCGCCCGGCCAGCCAAACCCGAGGACGGAAACCGCCATGCCAGCCTATCGCTCCCGCACCACCACCCACGGCCGCAACATGGCGGGCGCCCGCGGCCTCTGGCGCGCGACCGGCATGAAGGACGGCGATTTCGGCAAGCCGATCATCGCGGTGGTCAATTCCTTCACCCAGTTCGTGCCCGGCCACGTCCATCTCAAGGACCTCGGCCAGCTCGTCGCCCGCGAGATCGAGCAGGCCGGCGGCGTGGCGAAGGAGTTCAACACCATCGCGGTCGACGACGGCATCGCCATGGGCCATGACGGCATGCTCTACAGCCTGCCGTCGCGCGAGCTGATCGCCGACAGCGTCGAGTACATGGTCAATGCCCATTGCGCCGACGGCATGGTCTGCATTTCGAACTGCGACAAGATCACCCCCGGCATGCTGATGGCGGCGCTGCGGCTCAACATCCCCGCCGTGTTCGTCTCGGGCGGACCGATGGAGGCCGGCAAGGTCACGCTGCAGGGCAAGACCAAGGCGGTCGACCTGATCGATGCCATGGTCGCAGCCGCCGACTCCAAGGTCAGCGACGAGGACGTCAAGGTGATCGAGCGCTCGGCGTGCCCGACCTGCGGCTCGTGCTCGGGCATGTTCACGGCCAATTCGATGAACTGCCTCACTGAAGCCCTTGGCCTTGCGCTCCCCGGCAACGGCACGGTGGTCGCAACCCACGCCGATCGCAAACGCTTGTTCGTCGAGGCCGGCCACACCATCGTCGATATCGTGCGCCGCCACTACGAGCAGGACGACGCTAGCGTGCTGCCGCGCAATGTCGCGAACTTCAAGGCGTTCGAGAACGCGATGACGCTCGACATCGCGATGGGCGGTTCGACCAACACGGTGCTGCATCTGCTCGCCGCCGCCCATGAAGGCGAGGTCAAGTTCACCATGCAGGATATCGACCGGCTGTCGCGCCGCGTGCCTGTCCTTTGCAAGGTCGCGCCGTCGGTTGCCGACGTGCATGTCGAGGACGTGCATCGTGCCGGCGGCATCATGGGCATCCTGGGCGAGCTCGACCGCGCCGGCCTGATCGACACGTCGGTCTCGACCGTGCACGCGCCGACCATGAGCGACGCGCTGGAGCGCTGGGACATCAAGCGCTCCAGGAGCGAGTCTGTCCGCACCTTCTTCCGGGCGTCGCCCGGCGGCATCCCGACCCAGGTCGCCTTCAGCCAGGAGCGCCGCTACGACGAGCTCGATACCGACCGCGAGAAGGGCGTGGTCCGCAACCTCGAGCACGCCTTCAGCAAGGACGGCGGCCTCGCCGTGCTCTACGGCAATCTCGCGCAGGACGGCTGCATTGTGAAGACCGCCGGCGTCGACGCCTCGATCCTGAAATTCTCCGGCCCCGCCCGCGTATTCGAAAGCCAGGACGCCGCCGTGGAAGGCATTCTAGGCGGCAAGGTCGTTGCCGGCGAGGTCGTGGTCATCATCTATGAAGGCCCGCGCGGCGGCCCCGGCATGCAGGAGATGCTGTATCCGACCAGCTACCTGAAATCGATGGGCCTCGGCAAAGCCTGCGCGCTGGTCACCGACGGACGCTTCTCGGGCGGCTCGTCGGGCCTGTCGATCGGCCATCTGTCGCCGGAAGCGGCCGAAGGCGGCAACATCGGTCTGGTCAGGACCGGCGATCGCATCGCCATCGACATCCCGAACCGCAGCATCACGCTGGAGGTCTCCGACGAGGAGCTGGCCAAGCGCCGCGCCGCGGAAGAGGCGAAGGGCGATGCCGCATGGCAGGCGATCGGCCGCAAGCGCAACGTCTCGACCGCGCTTCAGGCCTACGCCGCGCTCACCACCAGCGCCGCGCGCGGCGCGGTGCGCGAGGTGAAGCGGCGCTCGAAGTAAGTGCGTCACGTGCGGGTGTGATCGCAAGCATCACGCATCGCGCATGGTCAACAAGTTCTGAACGGCCGGCGCAAGCCGGCCGTTTGCATTAAGGATGCCCCGATGAACTTCGGCAGCTCAGAATTTTGCGGCGTATACTGCCATCGATCTTCGCAAATCCGTTTCGGGCAATTGGGGCACCACAATAATGTCTCGCACTCTCGCTGTCGTTTTCTCAACAGTCGTCGCTGCGATTTCAATGACCGGCGCGGCTTCCGCCGGCTGCTACAATTGCTACACGCCGCCGCCGTGCACGACCTGCTACCAGCAGCAATACGTGCAGCCGCAATACCGCACCGTCGACGAGACCGTGATGGTGTCGCCCGGCTCCGTCGTGGCGCACCGCGCACCGGCGCAGTACCGCACCGTGATGGTGCCGCAGACCGTGATGGTGGCGCCGCCGAGCGTCCAGTACGAGCGCATCCCGCCGCAATACGCCACGCGCCAGCGCGTCGAGATGGTCCAGCCGGGCTATTCCTATTACGCCCCGGTGCAGATGAACTGTGCCTCCTGCGGGTACTGAGCCAAGCTAGCTTACGAAGAATTCAAGCGGCGCTCCCAACGGGAGCGCCGCTTTTCTTTGCAGCCAGCAAACGAGGCCCGGAAACGGAGGCGACTCCAAACCGGGCCTCGCAACCGGCGACGCCCTGGGAGATGTCGCCAGTGTCCGGGATCGCCGAGAGGGCATAGGGTAAGGGAACAGGCTGACGCTCGCCTGACAGATCCGATGCCGGGGAAGGGGCGGGCGCCAACTTCGCGTTGCCATGCGCCGTCGACTGCGTTAAGCGACAGCAATTCCGAACTTGGAAGGGTGGCCGAGTGGTTTAAGGCACCGGTCTTGAAAACCGGCGTGCCCGCAAGGGTACCGTGGGTTCGAATCCCACCCCTTCCGCCAAAACACCAGCAAAATCAGCTACTTAGACTTGTAGATTGGCTCCAGCGCACAATCGAACGTACAATCAGCGCGCGCTATCGCGAGCCCGACATCGAGTCAATCTGCCGCACGTTGGCGGCCCAGACTGACGATCCGGTAGAGCGCGCGGCGCTGCTGGAGATCGCCGGCAACTACAGGAAAGCCCCGCCATGTTGAGGCGGCGCGAAGGGCCGCCAGGTGAGGCAACAGGGGTCCTCTGAAGGGCCGAGAACCTACGGCGAATTGACTATCTATTCTTGCGGAACCGGCGCCTAGTAATTCCATCACCGGCCCATCACGGCATATATCGGTGACTGAGAGCCACGTGCTCCCGCCAAATACGCGGAGCCATCTATGGTCAAGCTCATCCCTTCTCTCACTGAACGCCTAACTCAAATGGCGAGCGCCGCTCGAACCCGGGCCGAAGCAACGCCTCCGGGGCCAAAGCGGGAAGCTCTTTTGAAGGCCGCGCAGCTCAGTGAGAACGCGCTGCATATTCAGCAATGGCTGAGCTCCACGAGCTTGCGAAAGCCAACGTAACGATGGGTTCGCAAAGGCCCGCCAGCGTGAACCGGCGCATACGGCCGCCAACTAAGGCAACGTACTTCTACGTGTTCCGCTTATAAATACACGCGCAAGGAACAAACGAAGATTTATTATTAGCGCAATCTGTTCTCGCCCGGAGAACAACGGGCCCGCCGTGAACCGGCGGGCCTGGAGGCTCAGGCTTCGCCCTTCGTCGGGGCAGCCATTGCGGCCAGATCCATCGCGACGGAAACTGAAATCACCGGATCGACATGGCGTAGGTGCGGCTGCCTGACGTCCTCAAAGACATAGATCATGCAAGCTTTGAGGCACAATTCGGCAAGGTCGCGGACCTTGACGTTCGCCAAGGCAAGTTGTGCGGCCTTGAAGGCGTCGCGCGCCTTCTGATGCGCATCGAAGACCGCATCATAGTTGATCTCGTCCATGTGCTTATCGTAGCGCCGGCAATACTTCTTGTGAGCGCGGTGGGCGCCCGGCTGCGGATTGGCTTTTTGCCATTCGCCGCAAGCCTTCCATACCCTTTGGAAGTCCGCAGCCGTCAGCTTCAAGGCCTCGTTCGCTTCATCGAGCTTGTAATAGGCCTCGCGCATTGCGTCGCCGCATTGGGAGCCATCGAAGGCAAGCTTTGGCACGCTGGCTGGAAGCGACGAGGCCAGCGCTTCTAGAGGCATGCTGGCTACGGAGGCTGCTGCTGCGCCGACGAATACGTTCATGATTGATCGCCCGCATGGGGCGAGATCAGCACGACACCGACGAACTCCCGGCAATGGAGCGACTGTGCCGCGACCTGGTGGAGGAGAGCAGGGTGACAGGCGAGGCCGGCGCGCTGCTTAAGATGGCCGAAAACTTCGGCCGTGAGGTTGCGAGACTAACCGTGGATAGGACCGTAGATTGTTCTCGGCGCAGGTGGAAAAGACGAGCGATTCAGCGAGGTTGAGCGGGCACCCCTTCCGCCACCTCCTAGTCCAATAGTGCCCAATCCGTCTTTCTGTTTCGAAGAAGCGCTTGATCTAAAACGGTTGGGTTCGTTGCTTGGGTTTGGTGGCAGCGCGGGCTCCAGCAGCGTGCCCACGTGGTCTGGTGCCGCTCTCGGCGCCGGAGCGGGCGGCCTCTCCATTCCCATGTTCGCAAGCGGCACCAGTTCGGCCCCGGGTGTACTCGCCATGGTGGGCGAGAAAGGTCCCGAGCTGGTCAACCTTCCGCGCGGCGCGCAGGTTTTCAAGCCGTCAAGCGCGGAGAATGCTGGAGGATCAGAGCGGCCCTGCTGTGGTCATGCAGGAGGGTGTGCTGGGAGTAGCTGCCGAACTTGTGGACTGGCCGCTCCGCCGCTACGATTTGCGGCATGGGACAGACCAAAAAGCTGATCGATTGCCACGACTGTGACCACCCGGTTTCACCGAGTGCGTCGGCCTGTCCAAATTGCGGCTCGAAGGTGCCGTTCGGTCCTCCCGTTCTTCACCGCAAAAGGCCCCCGGTCTATAACATCGAGGCGCGCAACGACCGCAACATGGTCGTCTTTGCCGTGACGCTGGGAGGCTTAGGCGCAGCTTACGGATTTGCGACAAGCGCAGGGCCGCTTAGCGCTGCGCTGCTGGTCACATCGTACGGCATGCTGGGTGTGTTGGTAGGCGTCCCGCTTGCGGCGTTGTTCAACGTCACGCGCCGGCTGTGGCGGTAGCGACCTCCGGAATCTGGGAAGTCTACGTACCAGCCCAGCGTCGCTCCCGGCGCTCTCATCCGCAATGAGCATGGGCCCTAGTAAGGAAGCGGTGCCATTTCCAAACCCGAGTGACAATCCGGGCCACCCCGAATTCCGGTAGTCTTACGGAATCCTTTTTCGGAACACGGTGTTCTACTGTGAGAACACCGGCGAGATTTAAGTACCAGTTTCTAATTTGCCCGGGATGGCCGCAGTGGGGGCTGGAACCACCCTGCGGCCTTCGCTTTAGCGAAACCCATTTCTAAGTTGAGCCGTACCGTCTCGGAGGCGAAGTCGGCGGAGAATTCGTGAGCATTCAAATCATTATAGCCGCCATGTTGGAGCGCGAGCTAGCGGCGCGCGGCGTGCAATCGTTGGGACCTTCCGATTGCATGGAGATCGTCGAGGACCTGCTTGAGCGCTTGAAAGATCTGGATCGGGAGTTAGCTGCGCGAGGCGCAACGCGGCGGTAGGCTGATGGACAGACGGCCCCGGGGTCGGAAGGGCCGGGGACTGGTTAGACCGAGGCCGCTACGCGGGAGCTTTGGCATTCTCTTGTTCACGATGCAGGTCCGCAGGAGTCGCAATCGATCGCGGATCGACATTTGCGATTGCGGTCTGGCAGGCGAGCAATCCGGTCATCGGGACGCGTCGCGCCGTGAGCACGATGAGTTTTAGATCGTCTTCCGGTGTCCAATGGTCAGTGCGTATTTGTCCGCTCCAGGCTCAAGATGCTGAGGCCAGTCAATTGCCGTGCAGAACAAGCCGCGTCGCTCGATTTCCCGTGCAAGAGCTTCCGCGCGCAGCCTCGCTGGCAATCCGACAAAACGCGCGCTGGCTAGCCTATCTGCTTGAACCTCTTGGCGAATGAACTCGTGCATCCGCAGAATGAAGTGGTCAGAGAGGCCTTCGAATTCGCTCATGCCAGCCAATCGCGTCAGTCAAAGATATAGGCAACCAGAAAGGTGGATGGCTGCCAAGCGATGAACCCAATCGCCTCCAGCGAAACAGCTGTGGCCAGGAGGGCTACAGCGCTGAAGGTGAGGGGAATGACGAGATCAAAAAAGTTGTGGGGCTCGTCTGCATCTGCAGTTTGAAATGCGGTTCTATTGGACATTCGAATATTCCTCTATTCGAGGTCATATCGAGTTCGACGCTCTCAGCCAAACGTTCGCTGGGGTTAACCTGACCGCTAAACCTTAACAGCGGGTCCAGTCCCTATGTGTCGCGGCACAAAACCGATCGACGGCCTTGATCAGTGCGTCCTTCAATCCACCACTCTGCTGCGGCTAACCTCAACAAGCGCAGGGATCAAAGCCGGCTGGCTGCAAGCTCGAAATACTGTGAACACGACGCCGCCGCCAAAGCCAAGGCGCTCACGCAACCCCGTTCGGCTTGTGGTGGTCTGCTCCCGACAGTGATTTGTCAGTTGCGGTGGAAATCGAGCGAGAGCGCGATTGTAGTGAAGCCTCGTCTCTGCATTCTATGGTCAGTGCCGCGAGGTCGTGCACCGCACGTAGAAGAAGTGAGGTCCGTTCGAAAAAAGTCGAAGATCAATACAGTTGACAAGAGACCCCTTCCGCCGGTCTATCCGACCGGGTTCTATCCGTCGGGTTTACCCGGACAGGTGATCGGTGAATCAGACATCCAATCCAGCTGCACTCGACAAGCTGAAGCTCCGCATTCAGGCGTTGCGTTCCAAGACCATCGCCAATGGCTGCACCGAGGACGAGGCGCTGTCTGCGGCCGCCAAGGTCGCCGAACTGCTGGATCGCCACGATTTGTCGCTGTCCGACGTCGAACTGCGGGCGTCGCCGTGCGAGCGGAAGGTCTACGAGACTTTTCGCAAGAAGCGAATTCCCCTGGACGACTGCATCGGGGCGATCGCTCGTTTCTGCGATTGTCGGGTCTGGCGCGAGAAGAACACGGCCGGCGAGAGCAGCTATGTGTTCTTCGGCCTCGGCGCGGACATCGAGGTCGCGCATTATCTGGCCGAATTGATCGACGGCGCCGTCCGCGCCGAGCTCGGCCGCTTCAAGACCTCGGTCGACTACAGCAGGTTCCGGCACCAGGAGCGGCATCTGGCCAATGCCTCCTTCGCGCTCGGGATGGTGGCGTCCATCGCGGACAGGCTGGTGGCGATCAAGGCCAGTCGCGATCAGATCAACGAAAGCACCGGCCGCGGGCTGGTGGTTCTCAAGACGTCGGTGGTCGATGCGGAGTTCGACAAGCTCGACCTGAAGATGCGGACCCAGCGCAGCAGCAGCCGGATGGTGTCGATGACGGCCTATGAAGCCGGCGGCGCCGCCGGCGCGTCGCTGGCCATCAATCCCGGGCTTGCAGGGTCGCAGTCAAGGACCGCTCCCAAAGGGAGCTGAGCGCGTCGGGGGAGGGCGTGCAGCGTCACCGTCATTGCAGTTCAGTCGATGGACTTCTCGAGCTTCTGGGCTGCCCGGAAGTCGTCCATATGCTGCAGGTTCGGCCCGTACGCGGCCTCCTTGGTCAGCAGGTGGTAGATCCGGGCCACGACGGTTTGCAGATGTTTCATTCGTCCGCGCGGCATCGCCCGGGCCTTGCAAAGGGCTCGGACCGCGTGCGCTCGGAAATAATCAAAAGCGTCTGACATCGCGGACTCAACGTCCCGCGAAACGATTGGTTCTTGGATTGGTCCTCGTTCGCGCGCCCCAAAGCGCCTCCAGGAACGCTGTCGAATGGGAGAACTTAGCTCGTCACGAAGCTATGGGATGGGCGAGGTATGTTCTTCTTTTTCTCGAACCGGCTGGGATGTCTCGGCTCGCTGCTGGTCTCCGGGTTGATCACTCTCGCGCTGCTTGTTCTGTTCGGGATCGTTCGGTTCTAACCGCCCGCGGGTTCAGGAACCTGGCCCTCGCTGACCCGTTGTTGGCACTCTCGTCCAGCCATGGAGGGCGCCCTTGGAAAGTACGATCATCGGAGAATTCGACACGCGCCGCGGCGCCGAGCTTGCGGTTGAGCATGTGGTGCAGGAATGCGGCGTGCCGCGAAGCGACGTCTTCGTCCAGCCCGTCGGTGGCGCGAACACGTCGGGGACACGCCCGGCCGGTCCTGACGCCAAGGCCGCGCCTGCGCCGGAGGGACACCAGAAGCTGGAAGGCCGGATCGAGGTCTCCGTGGATTTTCACGGCGATGCGCCTGAGAAGATCGCGGACGCCTTGAAAAGCGCAGGTGCGAAGACTGTCCGAACCAAGTAGCGGCAATGGGCGACTGTGGCGCCGGAATCCGCGCACGCTGAACGGCCACTCTGGTTCTGAGTCGGGGAACCCTTGCGCGGTCAGTGCGTTTCAACGCGAACGCAGATTGCGAGGTCTCCCTGCTTCAGAGCTCATCGACCCTGATCCCCGGCGACACCGTCTGGCGGCGGTGCGAGGCGCGGCGTGTGGCGGTTCTGAACGATGCTGCCGCTTATTTCGCGGCCCTGCGGCAGACCCTGCTGCAGGCGCAGGACCTCGTCTATATCGTCGGGTGGGATATCCATAGTGAGACCAGGCTGGTCGGCGAGTCCGGGCGAGCGGATGATGGCTTGCCGGAGCAACTCGGCCCATTCTTGCGCGCGCTGGTCCACCGCCGTCCCACCTTGCACATCAACATTCTCGTCTGGGACTTCGTCTCGTTCTACGCCTCCGAGAGGGAATGGAATTCCGCGGCCCAATTTACCGCCGACACAGATGGCCGCGTCCGGTTTCACCTGGATGCCACGCTTCCCTTTGGGTCGGCCCAACACCAGAAGATCGTCTGTGTCGATGGTTCACTGGCGTTCGTCGGCGGGCTCGATCTGACGATCAGGCGTTGGGACACCAGTGATCATCGCGCCGATCACGCATCGCGCTGTGATCCCCAGGGCAAGCCATACCTGCCGTTTCATGATGTTCAATGCGTGGTCGATGGGGATGCGGCGGCGCAGTTGTTTGACCTCGTGGAGCAACGCTGGCGCGCGGCGGGCCAACAGATTGATGATCGGCGCCCGCTGAAAAGCTTGCGCTGGCCGGCGATTGTGCCGGTCGAGGCTGAACATATTCCGGTGGGTATCGCCAGGACCGAGGTGGTTTGTCCGGCAGGTTCGACGCTCCGGGAGGTCGAACGCTCGCTGATTGCAGCGATGCGGTCCGCGACGAAATTCGTGTACATCGAGAACCAGTTCACCAGCGCCACCAAGATCGCGCGCGAATTGGCGGAGCAGATGCTGCGCGTGCCTTCGCTTCGGGTTCTGATCGTCACCCCAAAACTGCACTCCTCATGGCTGGAATCCCAAGCGATGCAGAACGGCCGGGGCGCTTTCATCGATTGCTTCAGTTCGGCCGGCGTCGCCGATCGCATCCGCTTCGTCTATCCGGTCTCGGGGAACGGGGATACGGAAGCGGCCGTGATGGTGCACAGCAAGCTCATGATCGTCGACGATCGGATCTTGAGGATCGGTTCGGCCAATTTGAACAATCGGTCGATGGGTGCCGATAGCGAATGTGACCTGATCTTCGAAGCCGCATCAGACGAGCATCGGGAGTTCATCGCCTCGGTCCGCCGTTGCCTGATCGCCCATTTCTGCGGTCTCGATGAACAGACCGTCGCGCAAAACGAAGATCGTCTTTTTGCGCTCCTGGACGACGTCGCAAGCGGGACGAAGGCGCTGCGGGACGTTGAATCCTCGGTCCTGACCAGCGCTCTGGCCACGATGGTTCAGCCGGTGGCGGACCCTGAGGCGCCTCTTCATCTGGAGCGGGCGGCATCGCGGATGTGGAGCACGAAGACGATCATCGGGATGGTCTCGATCGCCGTGGCGCTTTTTGGACTGGCGATGGCCTGGTCCTACACGTCGTTGAGCGATTTCGCCGACGCGGGCCGGATGTCGACGCTTCTGTCTGCCTATTCGCAGTCCGTTTGGGGTCCGCCATTCGCGATTGCAGCTTTCGTCGTCGGCGGGTTGGTCGTGTTTCCGGTTCTCGTGCTCATTGCGGCGACTGCTGCCGCACTGGGACCATGGCTAGGCTTCGTCACCGCCATGACGGGGGTCGTGCTCAGCGCCTTTATCCTGTTTGCGATCGGACGGGCACTCGGGCGCGAACGCCTCCAGCGTTTGCTCGGACGACGTACCGCGCGCATCCAGGAACGTGTTGTCGGCAAGGGCATTCTGGCTGTCGTCGTCATCCGGATGATCCCGATCGCGCCGTTCTCAGTGGTGAATGTCGTGGCTGGCGCGAGCACGCTGCCTCTGCGTGACTTCCTGGTCGGAACGCTGCTCGGCATGACGCCCGGCATTCTCGCCATGGCAGTTTTGGGGGCTCAGATCGCTGATCTCGCCAGGAACGCGTCCTGGGTCAACATGTTGCTGCTCGCACTGGCGTTCCTGGGCTGGCTCGCGATCTGCGCCGGCGCGCAATTCGTCGCGACGTGGCTCGCCGGGAGGCGCTGATGCGCTTCATGACGTGGAATGTGCATGGCACCTTCAATCTCAATCCGAAGTTCGATCTGGAAGGGATCTGTTCCATCATTCGCAAATGGGCTCCCGATGTCGTCGCGCTTCAGGAGGTGGATTCGCGATCGCGATCGGACGATCCGTTTGCGAAGCTGGCGAGCGTCGTCGGCGATCACGGTGTTCACGCCAAGTCGATCGTCACGGCCGATGGCGACTACGGCCAGACGCTCCTGAGCCGCTTTCCATTCTCCGGCCCGCCCGAGATCGTCGACGTGTCGTATCGTGAGCGGGAGCCGCGCCGAGCGATCGCCGCGGGACTGCTGACACCGGTTGGCGATGTTCGCGTGGTGGCCACGCATCTCGGCCTGAGCATCCACGAGCGCCACGCGCAGGCTCAGGCGCTGGTGAGCCTGGTGAAACCTGGAAGGACCGTCGTCCTCGGGGATTTCAACGACTGGTTCTGGATCAAATCGGTGCGGCGCGTGCTCGCGCAGGTCTGCCCAAACCGTACGCGGCTGCGAACTTTCCCGTCGCATTTGCCCCTGCTGCGGCTTGACCGGATCTATGCGACGTCCGACAGCCCGATCGGGAAGGTTTGGACCGACGAAGGCGCGAGGGCCTATTCAGACCATTTGCCTGTTATTGCAGACATCGAGATCCCTGCGGGGTCAAACGCATCGAAAGTGCGATAAAAAAAGTGCTGTCTGCAGAAGGACTTGGCTACTGTGCATGGGGTTGTTTTCGCACATTATGCAGTCGGCCCGCAGTGCCGCTCAGCGGGACCACGAGGAACTCTTTCCTCACCTCAGCATTATCTGGCCATGACGGAAGACATTTCCTACCGGCGCAAGCCCTTGACTCCCGAGCAGCGGCAGGCGCGCGATGCGACGCGCCGTGTCGAAGCCGAAAAAGCCATGCGCGATCATGAAGCTGCGCAGAAGGCGTTTTATGCCAACAAGGAACGGCTGAGGGCCGAACGGTTGGCACGTGAACGGACGGAGGCGAAGGGCTGACCGTACGCGGTCGCCCCGTCAAGGATGTCCTTGCCCGCGAGCGCCGGTCTCAGTGCCGGTCAGGGATGCGGGTCACGCTCAACGCCTGCTTCAGCGCCTGAACGGCACTTGCGAAAGGTCTGCGAGGCGATTGCGCCTCGATCGCTTCCGCTGCGACGCGACAATCGTCAGCGACCTTGAGCAACCCGCTTCGCGCGAGGTCCATGGTGGAGAGGGCTGCCTGCTCCAGGCAGACCCGTTCAAGCCGTCGAAACTCCCGCAGTTCTTTGTTCATGCGTCAGCTCTCGATGTCCCCGGCCATGCGGCGCTGAGTCTGCTTAATGAACAGTAAACATCTCTGCCTAGCCGGGTTTGGCTGGCGTAGAGCTGGTGGGTGCCTTGGGTACGCCCAGCGGGCTTGACGGCGTTTGGCTTCCGCCGGAAGCTTCCAACGACCCTGAATTGAACCACGGAGACGTTCGCTTCCAGCCAGTCCGATCCCGATCAGCGCAAACGACAATGGAGCTGACCATGACCACGTTCGACAAGCGCGAGCAGGGCTTTGAGGCCAAATTCGTCCACGACGAGGAGCTCATGTTCAAGGCCACGGCCCGGTCCAACAAGCTGCTCGGGCTCTGGGCCGCAACCCAGCTCGGCCTCAGCGGCGATGCCGCGGCCGGCTACGCGACCGCGTTGGTGACGGACCATCTGGAGAGCCAGTCGATGGATGAGATCCTCGACAAGGTGGCAGGCGATCTTGCCGCCAAAGGCGTCGCACGCGAACAGGTCGCAGCCAGGCTTCAGGAATGCTTGCACCAGGCGTTGTTGCAACTCGAAGCGGACAAGTGAAAGCAAGCCGGCCCTCGACGGCTGGGATCGGGAGGCGGGCGGTGACTTGCGGAATATCTTGCGGAGTATCTTGCAGCAGCCTCGGCAAATGGGCCGGCGCGATCGCACTCGCTGCTGCGATCCTGGTCGGCTGCAGCGGCGCTGAGGTATCGGCCACGCCGCTGACGCCATTTCGCTACGAGGCGCAGGCGCAGCGTCATTGCCCGCACGACCGGGTTGTCTGGCTCGATTTCAGCAAAGGTGTCTATTACGGCAAAGGCCAGAAGCGGTACGGCCAGGGTTTTGACGGCAGCTTCGTCTGCCTGAGCGAAGCCCGTGACAGTCTTTATCGGCGTTCGCTGCTTGGACTGCGGTAAGCGTATTGTTCGGGAAGTGCTGGGTGCTCAGGCGAAGGCCAATGCCACGAGGCTGGAGCACAGCAGGACCAGACCACCGGCGGTCAATGCCAGGAAGCCATCGGATACGAGGTCATGGTTGCGCATGGGACACCTGCCGCTCTCGTCTGCGATGCTCGATCGGATCGATTAAAAATGTCCGAACGCGCCGTCTTGAAAGGGTGATGCTTGCCGTCCGCGCGAGTGCCTCAGGCCCTCGTGCGGTAACCTTCAAACGCATGGGCCAGGAAGATCCCCGCGCTTACCAAACCCATCAGTGCCGAAACCGTCTCGATCATCGTCTCATTCCATTCCGCCCTGCACGCGAGAAAACGCGGGCGGCCTTGCACAGTCAAAAGAATTCCAGTGAGCGGCGCGACAATGGGGGTGGAGTGAGGATTTGGCGCAACAGAATGTCCAGGCGTGGCACAGAGCAGGGCACCGGCGCCCCGTAGTTCAACGGGGCGAGCGCATACCCCCTGTTTACCATCCCGGCGTGAACGCCGTGCGCTCCCCATTTCCGCCGTGTTCGGGTTGCGTTATCGTTACCACTTCCGACGCGGTGGTGGGCCGCCTCGGAGCAAAGGACCGGACAGCGCTACCCGTAGCCAAAGCGGGTTAGGTACGCCTCCGGCAAAGTGGTATTTGGGGCGAATGGGGATCCGACGGTCAGATTCGGTTTTGCGGGCCGCGCGCGCTGCTGCGATGGCCGCGACCTGCCTTGCGCTCGCCAATTGCGCCTCCTCCAACAAATTCGCCAGCCGGGTCGATCCGAAATACGGCGTGTCCTCGAGCCCCCGGGTCGTGGCTTTGGGCGATCCGGTCCCGAAGGGCGGCGGCGCCTATCGCGTCGGCAAGCCCTATGTGGTGGGTGGCCGGACCTATGTGCCCGAAGAGGACGTCAACTACCGCGCCGAGGGCATGGCGTCCTGGTACGGCGACGATTTCCACGGCCGCCTGACCGCCAATGGCGAGGTGTTCGACATGGGCTCGCTGACCGCGGCGCATCCGACCCTGCCGATGCCGTCCTATGCGCGGGTCACCAACGTCTCGAACGGCAAGTCGCTGATCGTCCGCGTCAATGACCGCGGGCCCTATCACGGCAACCGGCTCATCGACGTCTCGAACAAGGCCGCCGAACTGCTTGAATTCAAAGGCAATGGGATCGCCAAGGTCCGTGTCGAGTATGTTGGCCGGGCGCCGCTGGAAGGCTCCGACGACCGCCAGCTGATGGCCACCTTGCGCACCGGGACCCCGGCGCCATCGCCGTCGATGGTCCGGGTCGCCTCCGCGAGACCCTTCGTGCCGGACCTGCCATCGTCGAACCGCGGCGCCATGCGCGGCGAAGTTCCGACGCCGGAGGGACGGCCCTACAATCTCGGCAACACCTCCGCCGACATGGCTTCACTCAGTGCGACCTCGGAAATGTCGGCCTCGAGCCGCAACCGGGGCCGGGCGCTCCAGAACGCGCGCGCCGTGTCCTATGACGGGGACGGCCGCTATGCGACCGAGAGCGCTCCGTCCGGCGCCTACGCCTCGGACGGCGCTGCCGAGGCCCGCGGCATCCTGAGCGGCCGCGGCCTCTACTGAGCCGCGCTTTCCTTCAGGAAACTCATCAGCGCCGCATTCACCTCGTCGGGCCGCTCCTGCTGGACCCAATGGCCGGCGCCCTCGATGATCAGCTTTCGCTTCAGATTGGGCAGCACGCGCTCGAGTTCGTTGACGCGCTTGGCTCCGATCAGGCCGGTGATGACGGCGTCTTTCGAACCGGCAATGAAGAGCGACGGCTGATGGATTTGCGCGTCCTGCCAGGGCGCCGTCAGCTCCCAATTGCGATCGAGGTTGCGATACCAGTTCAGCCCGCCGCGGAAGCCGGACTTGCGGAAGGTTTCGGTGAAATAGGCAAGGTCAGTCTCGGTGAGCCAGGCCGGCAGAGGCTCCTCCGGGTTGCCGTGGCCGAGGAATCCCTTGCCCTCCAGCACGAACATGGCTGCGGAGGGATCGGCAAGGCCGCGCCCGCCGAGCACGATGCGCATGGTGCGCGCGACGTCGCGCTCGAACTCGGCTTCGGCAACGCCGGGCGCCTGGAAATACTGCCAATAGAAATTGGTGATGCCGCCCTGGCGCAGGAGATCGAGCGGCTTGCCGCGGCCGCGGAACGGCGGCGGCACGCTCAGCCCGGCGACCGCCGTGAAGATGTCGGGCCGGAACAGCGCCGCGTGCCAAGCCACCGGTGCACCCCAGTCGTGGCCGACCACCATGGCCTTGCTCTCGCCAAGCGCCTGCACGAGGCCGACGATATCGCCGACCGTGTCGAAGATCGAATAGGCCGTCGCCTCGGGCGGCGCTGAGCTCTGGCCATAGCCGCGCATGTCGGGGGCGACGACGCGAAACCCGGCCTGCGCCAGCGCCGGGATCTGGTGGCGCCAGGAGTAGGAGAGTTCCGGCCAGCCGTGGCACAGCACCACCAGCGGCCCCTGACCGGCTTCGCGGATGAACAGGTCGATCCCGTTGGCCTTGATCACGCGGGTGGATGACATCGCTTTTCCGCCTTGTTTCAGGGGTTTGGTCAGAAAATCTGAGGTGCCACGATAGGGGCGGGACGAGAATCGTGCAATCTCGGGACAAGCGGCCACCCCGTGTTGTTTGCACCGGCTCCAACTGTTAGAACGCCGCTCTCAGGGCTTGGCCATGGAATTTCATCTTTCCTCGTTTAGGCGCACCCGGTTTACCGCCGGAGCGCTGGCGCGCGGGCTGATCGCGACGGCTCTGGTGGCGGCCATTGGCTGGAGCGGGGCGCTCTACGCCGCCAACCAGAGCGTCCAGGGCGCCAAGAAAACAGATGATTCCGGCTTCGACGGCGACGCCCCGACCGCGATCCTGATCGAGGCCTCCAGCGGCAGTGTGCTGTTCGAGAAGAACGCCGACGAGCTCCGCGCGCCCTCGAGCATGATGAAGCTGATGACCGCCGAGGTCGTCTTCAACGCCATCAAGAAGGGCGACATCAAGCTGACCGACGAATACCGGATCAGCGAGAACGCCTGGCGCAAGGGCGGCGCACCCTCCGGCGGCTCGACCATGTTCGCCGCCATCAACAGCAAGGTCACGGTCGACGATCTCCTGCACGGGGCGATCATCCAGAGCGGCAACGACGCCTGCATTGCGCTGGCCGAGGCCATGGCGGGCAGCGAGCGGATTTTCGCCGCCGACTTCATGACCAAGCGAGCTCGCGAGCTTGGCCTCACGAAATCGACCTTCGGCAATTCCAACGGCCTGCCGGACCCCGCCAACAAGATGACGGTGCGCGAGCTCGGCATTCTCGCCCGGCACATCATTCTCGACTTCCCCGAATTCTACAAACTGTTCGGCGAGAAGGAATACACCTGGAACAAGATCCGCCAGCCCAACCGCAATCCGCTGCTCAATTCGATGGAAGGCGCCGACGGTCTGAAGACCGGCTACACCAAAGAAGGCGGCTACGGCATGGTCGGCTCGGCGGTGCAGAACGGCACGCGGCTGATCGTCGTCATTAACGGGCTGGAAGACCCCGACGATCGCGCGACCGAAGCCAAGAAGATGCTTGAATGGGGTTTTCGCAATTTCGAGACCCGCACCCTGATCGCGGCCGATCAGCCGGTCGGCTACGCCAAGGTGTTCGGCGGCGAGAGCCGCTCGGTCAAACTGGTCGCCAAGACGCCCGTGAAGGTGATGGTGCACAAGAACGGCAGCGACAAGCTGATCGCGCGCGTCGTCTATAACGGCCCGGTGCGCGCGCCGGTCGAGGCCGGGCAGAAGGTCGGGCTGGTCAGGGTCTGGCGCAGCGGCAACATCGCAGTGGAGACGCCGGTCTATGCCGCTGACGCGATCGGCACCGGCTCGACCGTGCGCCGCGCGATCGACGGCGCCAGCGAGCTGGTGATCGGCATGTTCCGTGCGGGCGCCGAGAAGCTCTGATCATGAGTGAAAGCGCGGTAAAGTGGCCGTCCGGACGCGGGCGTTTCGTCACCTTTGAAGGCGGCGAGGGGACGGGCAAGTCGACCCAGATCAAGAAGCTCGCCGACCGTCTCAAGGCCGCCAGGATGCGTATCCTCGTCACGCGCGAGCCGGGCGGCTCGCCGGGCGCCGAGATCATGCGCCATCTGGTGCTGTCAGGCATGGGCAAGCTGCTCGGACCCGAAGCCGAGACGCTGCTGTTCGCGGCCGCCCGCGACGATCATGTCCACACCGTGATCCAGCCAGCGCTCAACCAGGGCACGTGGGTGCTGTGCGACCGCTTCGCCGACTCGACGCGGGCCTATCAGGGCAGCCTCGGCCGCGTGCCGGCCGCGCTGATCAACGCGATGGAGCGGGTCACGATCGGCGATCTCAAGCCGGACCTCACCATCATCCTCGACCTGCCGGTCGAGATCGGCCTGCAGCGCGCGGCCGCGCGCCGCGGCAGCGGCACGCCGGACAGGTTCGAGGCCGAGAAGCTCGGTTTCCATCAGGGCCTGCGCGAAGCCTATCGCAAGATCGCGTCGGACGATCCCGCGCGCTGCGTGCTGATCGACGCCAATTCCGATCCCGACACGGTTGCCGGACGCATCTGGATCGCGATGCGTGATCGCCTGCTCCCGACGCCGGCAACGGTGGTGTCCATATGAGCCCGCGTCAGACCGAGCGCGAAACTGCCATGTCTCATCCGCGCGAGACGAGCGTTCTGTTCGGCCATCGCGAGGCCGAGACCGCGCTGCTCGCCGCCTATGGCAGCGGGCGCATCCCGCACGCCTGGCTGATCGGCGGGCCGCAAGGCATCGGCAAGGCGACGCTGGCGTATCGGATGGCGCGCTTCGTGCTCGCTCACGGCCAGCCGCTGGCGCCTTCCGTGCAGCGCGCCGAAGACCTCGCCATCAATCCCGATCACGCCGTGGCACGGCAGGTTGCTGCGAGTTCGCACGGTGGCCTGCTGACGCTGGAGCGCACCGCCAACGACCGCGGCGTAATGCGCACCGTGATCACCGTGGACGAAACGCGCGAGACGATCGGTTTCTTCGGCTCGACCGCGACAGCCGAAGGCTGGCGCGTCTGCATCGTCGACACCGTCGACGAGCTCAATCCGAATGCCGCCAACGCGCTGCTGAAAATTCTCGAGGAGCCGCCGCAGCAATCGCTGTTCCTGCTGGTGAGCCACGCGCCGGCGCGCGTGCTCGCCACGATCCAATCGCGCTGCCGCAAGCTGCGTCTCCGCGCGCTCGCAACCGACGACGTGATTGCTGCAGCCGCAACCGCTGCCGATCTCGACCCGAACGATCCGGCGTTGCGCGAGGCGGCGGAGGCGTCCGAGGGCAGCGTCGCGCGGGCGCTGACGCTGCTCGGCGGTGACGCCCTGAAGCTTCAGCAGCGCACGGCCGCGCTGCTGGCGCGACTGCCGCAGGTCGATCCGCGCGAATTGCATACGCTCGGCGAATCGCTCGGCACCAGCGACCGCGTTGCGCTTGCCGCCTTCATCGACGGCATCGATCGCTGGATCGCGGAACGCCTGCACGCCGACGAGGCCAATGCCAACCAGAACCTGCCGCGCCTTGCGCGCCTAGCTGAGGTATGGGAAAAGATCGTCCGCGCCGCGCGCGACACCGAAACCTATAATCTGGAGCGAAAGCCCTTAGTCTTCTCGGTGTTCGGCTGGCTGGCGGACGCAACGCGCTAGAGCATGATCCGGAAAAGTGTGCAGCGGTTTTTCCGATAGGATCGTGCTCAAGACAATAAACTAACGCAGGTTCGTTTCCCAATTTCGAGAAGCCGGTAAAGGAATTCGTCGTGGCAGCGCGAGCTAAGAAAATCGCTAAAGGCAAGAGCAGCAAGAAGAAGGCTGCCACCAAGGCCGTCAAGAAAGGCGCGAAGAAGGCCGTGAACGCGCGCGCGCGCAAAGCTGCCAAGAACGTCAAGAAAGCCACGAAGACCAAAAAGACGGCCGCCAAAAAAACCGGGAAGAAGAGCGCCGCGAAGACGGCAAAGAAGGCAGCGAAGAAGCAGATCGTCGCCAAGAAGACGGTGAAGACAGGAACCAAAAAGCCAACCAAGGCTTCGGCAAAAAACAAAGCCTCGGCGAAAAACAAGGCCCCGGCGAAGAAGATAGCCAAGACGGCGAGGGTGGCTGCGCCTGCCGTGACCACCACACTAGCTCCTGTCGCCACGCCGTCGAAGGCGGTGAAGGCCATTGCATCGAAGCCCAAGGCCCCGCGCGCGCCGAAGTCCGTCGCAGCGCCGCAGGCCACCACGCCTGTGGCCGTCCCCGCGCGCGACAACGTCTTCTACATCACGACTGCGATCGCCTATCCCAATGGCAGCCCGCATATCGGCCACGCCTATGAGGCAATCGCGACCGATACGTTGGCGCGCTTCGCCCGGCTCGACGGCAAGGATGTGTTCTTCCTGACCGGCACCGACGAGCACGGCCAGAAGATGGTTCAGACCGCGGCCAGCGAAAAAATGTCCGTCTCGGAGCTCGCCGCCCGCAATGCCGGCCGTTTCAAGCAAATGGACGAGCGCCTGAACGTGTCGTTCGACCGTTTCATCCGCACCACCGAGGAGCAGCATCATCGCTCCAGCCAGGAGATCTGGCGGCGCATGGAAGCGAACGGGGATATCTATGCCGACATCTATGCCGGCTGGTATTCCGTGCGCGACGAAGCCTATTACGCGGAGGACGAGACCCGCCTGAACGAGGACGGCGTGCGGCTCGGGCCGCAGGGCACGCCGGTCGAATGGGTCGAGGAGAAGAGCTACTTCTTCCGCCTGTCGGCCTATCAGGACAAGCTGCTCAAGCTGTACGAGACGCAGCCCGATTTCATTGGGCCCGACTCCCGCAAGAACGAGGTGGTGAGCTTCGTCAAGGGTGGCCTGCGCGACCTCTCGATCTCGCGCACGACGTTCGACTGGGGTGTCAAGGTGCCCGGCGACGAAGAGCACGTGATGTATGTCTGGGTCGACGCGCTCACCAACTACATCACCGGCGTCGGCTTCCCCGACGAGAGCGACAACAACTGGCGTTATTGGCCTGCCGACGTGCACATCATTGGCAAGGACATTATCCGCTTCCATGCGGTGTACTGGCCGGCTTTCCTGCTGTCGGCCAGGATCCCGCTCCCGAAGCGGGTCTATGCCCATGGCTTGCTGTTCAGCAGGGGCGAGAAGATGTCGAAGTCGGTCGGCAACGTGGTCGATCCCTTTAACCTCGCCGACCAGTACGGCGTCGACCAGATGCGCTATTTCTTTCTGCGCGAGGTGCCGTTCGGCCAGGACGGCAACTACAATCACGAGGCCATCGTCGCGCGTATCAATGCCGATCTCGCCAACGATCTCGGCAACCTCGCGCAGCGCTCGCTGTCGATGATCGCGAAGCAGCTCGGCGGCGTGCTCCCGGAGCCCGGCGAATTCAGCGACAACGACAAGGCGATCCTGTCACAGGCTGATGGCATGCTCGCGGCGTCCCGCGAAGCGATGGCGACGCAGCAAATCCATCACTGGCTCAATGCCGTGTGGGCCGTGGTCGCGGAGGCCAACCGCTATTTCGCGGGCGAAGCGCCGTGGGCGCTCGCCAAGACCGATCCTGTCAGGCAGAGGACGGTGCTCTACGTCACCGCCGAAGTCGTGCGCCAGATCGCAATCCTGGCCCAGCCGGCGATGCCGACGGCCTCGGGATTGCTGCTGAACAGCCTCGGTATCCCCGAAGCGGAGCGCAACTTCGCCGCGCTTGGTGGCGCAACGCGCATCGCGCCCGGTACGACGCTGCCCGCGCCGACGCCGGCCTTCCCCCGCTATATCGAGCCGGCAGCCTAAGGGCGCTCGCACCATGCTGGTCGACAGCCACTGCCATTTGGATTTTCCGGATTTTGCGGAGGATCTCGACGGGATCGTGTCGCGGGCGCGAGCGGCCGGCATCGGCCGCATGGTCACGATCTCGACGCGGGTGAGAAAGCTGAACCAGCTTTTGGCCATCGCCGAGCGCTATGACGACGTCTATTGCTCGGTCGGCACCCATCCGCATAACGCTGATGAAGAAGACGGCATCGCGCCGGACGAGCTGATCGCTTTGACGCAGCATCCCAAGGTCGTCGCGCTCGGCGAAGCCGGGCTCGACTATTTCTACGACAACGGCTCGCCGGAGGCGCAGGCGAGGGGCTTTCGTGCCCACATCGCCGCCGCCCGCGCCACCGGCCTGCCGCTGGTGATCCACACCCGCGAGGCTGACCAGGATTGCGGCCGTATCCTTGAAGAGGAGACGGCAAAAGGATCGTTTCGCGCGGTGTTGCATTGTTACACCGGCGGGCGCGAGCTGGCGCTGAAGGCGGTCTCGCTCGGGCTCTATATCGGCTTCACGGGCATCCTGACCTTCAAGAAGTCCGAGGCCTTGCGCGCGCTTGCGGCCGAACTGCCGTCCGACCGTATTCTGGTTGAAACAGACTCGCCCTACCTTGCGCCGGGCAAGTTCCGGGGCAAGCGCAACGAACCGGCCTATGTGGTCGAGGTCGCAAAAGTGCTCGCCGAAACACGCGGCGTGTCGTTTGACGAGATCTCGCGCCAGACAAGCGAAAACTTCTTTCGTCTGTTCTCCAGGGTGAAACCTTAGAACTGGGAGCCGCATGACGCTGACGCTGACGATCCTGGGCTGCGGCTCCTCCGCCGGCGTGCCGCGTCCGGCACTCGGCTGGGGTGCCTGCGATCCCAACAATCCCAAGAACCGCCGTCGCCGCTGTTCGCTGCTGGTCGAGCAGACATCGGGCGAGGGCACCACGCGTATCGTGATCGACACCTCGCCTGACCTGCGCGAGCAATTGCTCTCAACCAATGTCGACCACATCGATGCCGTGTTCCTGACCCACGAGCACGCCGATCAGACCCACGGCATGGACGACCTGCGTTCGGTCGTGATGCACATGCGCCGGCGGATTCCGACCTATCTCAATCAGACGACTGCGAACGACATCATGTCGCGGTTCTCCTATTGCTTCGTCTCACCGGCGGGCAGCGACTATCCGCCGATCCTGACGGCGCAGTCGATCGAGGCCGGTGACAGCCAGACCATCCAGGGGAAGGGCGGCCCGGTGACGATGACGGCGTTCCTGGTGCAGCACGGCAACATTCCCGCGCTGGGCTATCGCATCGGCGATGCCGCCTACACGCCCGATCTCAACGACATCCCACGCGAGAGCTGGAGCGCGCTGGAAAATCTGGATCTCTGGATCGTCGATGGCCTGCGCTACACCAGCCATGTCAGCCATTTCAGCATCAACGACGCGTTGTCCTGGATCGAGCGCTTCAAGCCGAAGCGCGCCGTCATCACCAACATGACGGCCGACGTCGATTATGAGGTGATCCGGCAGTCGCTGCCGGCGGGAGTGGTGCCCGCGTATGACGGGCTGCGGCTGGAGACCCGCTGAACCTGCGGGGGAAATTCCGGCGAGAGCCGGCATACTCCTTGCTTGCGCTAGCCCCATCATGTTGATCTAACGTCTGAAAGACAGGCGCTGGGCAGGGGCGATATTCATGCAGGACCGGCGCGCGACGTGCGATCGCCGGGACCTTCTGAATCGCTTCGTATGAGGATGGGGATCGCGTTGGCAGGGGACGATGTCACGAGCCGGGGGCCGGTGCGACGCGCGCTAGATCTCCTTTATCTCGGTGCGGGCTACGCCGCCGGCGCCTTCATGGTTGCGATCTTTGCAATCATGATGATCATGTCGATCGGGCGCCAGTTTGCGGTCAACATTCCCGCCGGCGATGATTTCGCCTCATGGTGCATGGCCGCGATGGCATTCCTCGGCCTCGCTCACACCTTCAAGCGCGGAGAGATGATCCGGGTCGGCCTGTTGCTGGAGCGTCTGCATGGGCGCTCCAAACAGGTGGCGGAGGTCGTGGCCCTTGGTATTGCCGCCGCTTTCATCCTCTATTTCACCCGGCATGCCGTGCAGATGACCTACGATTCCTGGCGCTTCAACGACGTGGCGCAGGGCGTCGTCGCGCTTCCGCTCTGGATTCCGCAGCTCGGGTTTTCCGGCGGACTCGTGATCCTCTCGATCGCGCTCATTGATGAAATGGTCAGTGTCATCAGCGGCAACCGGCCGAGCTACGAGAAGGGCTCGCCGGACGAGACTCCGGACGAATTCATCGAGCGGATATCGCAGGGCGGCGGAGGTTGACGATGGCCAATCTCGGCATGATCGAACTATCGTTCATTCTGCTCGGCGTCATGATCGTGCTGCTGGGAAGTGGCATCTGGATCGCGGTTTCGCTGGGGCTCGTCGGCTTCGTGGCGATGGCGCTGACCACGAGCTTGCCGCTCGGCTCCGTGCTTGCGACCACGACATGGAGCGCAAGCTCGTCATGGACGCTGGCTGCGCTGCCGTTGTTCATCTGGATGGGCGAGATCCTCTTCCGCACCAAATTATCCGAGGAAATGTTCCGGGGCCTGTCGCCCTGGGTGCAGTGGCTGCCGGGGCGTCTGACCCATGTCAACGTGATCGGTTGCGGCATCTTCGCGGCAGTGTCGGGCTCGTCGGCGGCGACCTGTGCGACCATCGGCAAGATCGCGCTGCCCGAACTGGACAAGCGTGGTTACGATAAGGGCTTGAGTCTAGGCTCGCTCGCGGGCTCCGGCACGCTCGGCCTGCTGATCCCGCCGTCGATCCCGATGGTGGTCTATGCGGTCACGGCGAATGTCTCCGTGCTTCAGGTGTTCCTCGGCGGCTTCCTGCCCGGCGTGCTCGTGATGGTGCTCTATTCCGGCTACATCATCGTCTGGTCGCTGCTGAACCCCAGCAAGATTCCGCCGCGTGACCATCCGATGTCGTTTCGGCGGAAGCTCCAGGAGTCGGCCAAGCTCGTTCCGTGCCTGCTGCTGATCCTGGCCGTCTTCCTCTCGCTCGTGCTGGGGTTTGCGACCGCGACCGAGTGTGCGGCCTGGGGTGTCAGCGGCGCTTTGCTGCTGGCGTGGTGGAGCCGCACGCTCACGCGCAAGAACTTCCTCGAGAGCATCATGAGCGCGACGCGCCTGACCTGCATGATCATGCTGATTCTGGCAGGCGCTGCCTACACGACCGCAGCGATGGCCTATACGGGCATTCCGGCGGCGCTCGCCACCTGGGTCCAGGGCCAGCAGCTGACGCCGGGCATGCTCGCGCTGTATCTGAGCATCATGTACATCATCCTGGGATGCCTGATCGACGGCATCTCGATGATCGTTCTGACCGCCGTGATCGTGCTGCCGATGGTCAAGCAGGCCGGTCTCGACCTGGTCTGGTTCGGCGTCTATCTCATCATCCACGTGGAGATGGCGCAGATCACGCCGCCGGTCGGTTTCAATCTGTTCGTGCTCCAGAACATGAGCGGGCGTGATACCTTGACCGTCGCGCGGGCGGCGTTCCCGTTCTTCGTCCTGTTGCTCGCCGCCGTGTTCATCATCACGGAATATCCGCAGATCGTGATGTTCCTGCCCAAGCTTGCTTTCCCAGACTGAGCGTACCGGTTTTGAAATTGACTGTGAGGAGAAGCCCGATGATGTCTCGTTTATTCCGCGCATCCTTGATCGCCAGCGCCGTGCTGGCTGCGACACCCGCTTTGGCTCAGACCAAATGGAATCTGCCGGCGGCATATCCGGCCGACAATCCGCACTCCGAGAATCTCGTCGCGTTCGCCAAGGACGTCGAAGCCGGCACGTCCGGCAAGCTCCAGATCACGGTTCATCCGGGCGCCTCACTGTTCAAGGCGCCCGACATCAAGCGCGCGGTGATGACCGGGCAGGCGCAGATGGGCGAAGTCTTGCTGTCGATCCACGAGAACGAGGATCCGGTATTCGGCGTCGACGTCGTGCCGTTTCTGGCGACCAGCTTCCCGGATGCCATGAAGCTGTACCAGGCGTCGAAGCCGCTGATTACGAAGAAGCTGGAGGCGCAGGGGCTCAAGCTGCTGTTCGTCGTGCCGTGGGCGCCGCAGGGCGTCTATGTCAGCAAGCCGCTTGCGACCATCGAAGACATGAAGGGCCTTAAATGGCGGGCCTACAACGTTGGGACCGCGCGCATCGGCGAACTGGTTGGCGCGCAGTCGGTCACCATTCAAGCCGCCGAGCTGCCGCAGGCACTTGCGACCGGCGTCGTGAACTCCTTCATGTCGTCAGGCGGCACGGGCTACGATGCGAAGGCATGGGAGTCGCTGAAGTACTTCTATGACGTGCAAGCCTGGATCCCGAAGGACTACACCTTCGTCAACAAGGCTGCGTTCGAGGCGCTCGACAAGCCGACCCAGGAGGCCATCCTCAAGGCCGCCGCGACCGCGGAAACCCGCGGCTGGAAGGCCTGGCAGGACAAGAGCACCTGGTACATCGATCAGCTCAAGGCCAAGGGCATGACGGTCGAGCCGCCGAGCCCGGCCCTGAAGGCTGGCTTCCAGAGGATCGGCGAACAGCTCACCGCCGACTGGCTCAAGAAGGCGGGAGCCGACGGCCAGGCCCTGGTTGACGCCTATAAGAAGATGTGAGGTCGAGGGGGCCCGGCGAATCCGACTAGTCGAAACTGCGCAACGACTTCGCGGCGACACCCAACCGCCGCGGAGGTCGAGACAAGCGGCTCTCAGCTCGAGATTGCCTTCGCCGATCCCGCTTCGTTGCGCAGCAGGAATTTCTGGATCTTTCCCGTCGACGTTTTCGGGATGGGCCCGAACACCACGGCCTTCGGCGTCTTGAAGCCGCTCATATGCGAGCGGCAGAAGGCGATGATATCGGCTTCGCTCGCGCTTGCGCCGTCCTTCAGCTCGACGAAGGCGCAGGGCACTTCGCCCCATTTCGGATCGGGCTTTGCGACCACGGCGGCAAACAGCACGGCGGGGTGCTTGTAGAGGATGTCCTCGACCTCGACGGAGGAAATGTTCTCGCCGCCGGAGATGATGATGTCCTTGGAGCGATCCTTGATGATGACGTAACCGTGCGCGTCGAGCACGCCGAGATCGCCGGTGTGAAACCAGCCGCCCTCGAAGGCTTCCTGCGTCGCCTTGTCGTTCTTGAGGTAGCCCTTCATCACGATGTTGCCGCGGAACATGACCTCGCCGATGGTCTCGCCGTCGCGCGGTACTTGCCTCATGGTCTGCGGATCGATGACGGTGACGGCTTCCTCGAGCGGGTAGGGCACGCCCTGCCGCCGCTTCAGGCTGGCGCGCTCGGCTGCGGGCAGATCATCCCAGCCAGGCTGCTCGGCGCAGACGGAAGCGGGGCCGTAGACCTCGGTCAGGCCATAGACGTGCGTCAGCTTGATGCCGATGCTCTCGGCGCCCTCGAGCACCGCGACCGGCGGCGCGGCACCGGCGATCAGGCCGACGACGCGGCGCGCGGCATCGCCCTTCGGTGCATCGGGCGCGTTGATCAGCGTGTTGTAGACGATCGGCGCGCCGCACATATGGGTGACGCCGTGCTGCTTGATCAGCTCGAAGATTTTCGTCGGCTCGACCTTGCGCAGGCAGACGTTGATGCCGGCGGCGGCTGCGATGGTCCAGGGGAAGCACCAGCCGTTGCAGTGGAACATCGGCAGCGTCCAGAGGTACACCGGATGCTGGCCGAGTTGGCCCGCGAGAATATTGCTGACGGCGTTCAGATAGGCGCCGCGGTGATGGGTGACGACCCCCTTGGGATTTCCCGTGGTGCCCGAGGTGTAGCTCAGCGCGATCGCATCCCATTCATCGCCCGGCAGGATCGCCGCGAAGTCAGGATCGCCTTGCGCGAGCGCGGCCTCGTACTCGATCTCGCCGATGCGCCCGCCGCCTTTGAAGGCGGCGTCGTCGACGTCGATCACGAACGGTTTTGGGCCACTCATCTGTGACAGCGCATCGGTGATCACGCCGGAAAATTCGGGGTCGACCAGAATGATCCTGGCGCCGCCATGGTCGAGCTGAAATGCGATCGAAGGTGCATCCAGCCGGATGTTCAGCGCATTGAGCACCGCACCCGTCATGGGGACGGCGAAATGCACCTCGTTCATCGCCGGAATGTTCGGCAGCATCGCCGCGACGGTGTCGCCGACGCCGATGCCCTTGCCGGCAAGGTACGAAGCAAAGCGCTTGCAACGCTCATGCGTCTCGCGCCAGGTGAAGCTGCGCCCCTCGTAGACCGTGCTGACGTGATCGGGATAGACCGCGGCGCTGCGTGTGAGAAAGCTCAACGGGCTCAGCGGCACGTAGTTGGCGGGCGTCTTGTCGAGGCCGATATTGTACTGGTTCTGCCGCTCGCTCATCGACACCTCCCTTACGCGCCGGCCTACAGGAATCCGATGGAGATCCACGGAAAGACGGCGACCACGATCAATCCTACCAGCAGCGCCAGCAGATAGCCCCAGATCGGCCTGATGCCTTCGGCCGGATCGACGCGTCCGATGGCGCAGGCGGCATAATAACCGACCCCGAAGGGCGGGGCGAATAGCCCGATACCCATGGCGAGAATGATGACCATGGCATAGTGCACCTCGTGGACGCCGACGGCGCGCGCAATCGGAAACAACAGCGGCCCGAACAGCACGATCGCCGGGATGCCCTCCAGCACGCTGCCGAGGATGGTGAAGGCCAGGATCGAGACGGCGATGAAGGTCGCCGCGCCGCCCGGCAATCCGGTCATGGCGGATGCCAGCGCCCGCGAGAAGCCTGATTGCGTCAGGCCCCAGGCCATGCCGGTCGCCGTGCCGATGATCAGCAGGATCGCGCCCGACAGCGCCGCGGTTTCGACCAGCATCGGAAACAGCCGCCGCCAGTCGAAGCGGCGGTAGACGAGGAGGCCGACCAGGGCGCCATAGACGATGCCGATCGTGGACACTTCGGTGGCGGTGGCGATGCCTTCGACCACGGCGTAGCGGATCACGAAGGGCAGCGCGAGCGCGGGCAGGGCGATGACGAAGGTCTTGCCGATCTCGCCGCCTGTGGCGCGGCGGACATGGCTCATGTCCTCGTGGCGATAGCGCCACCACACCAGCATGCACAGCGTTATGGCCAGCACCACGCCGGGCAACAGGCCGCCGGTGAACAGCGCGGCGATCGAGACGCCGGTGACCGATCCGATCGTGATCAGCACGAGACTCGGCGGAATGGTTTCGGTCTGCGCGCCGGTGGCCGCAAGAAGCGCGACGAGATCGCCGGGCTTGGCGCCGCGCTGTTTCATCTCCGGGAACAGCACGGGCGCGACCGCGGCCATGTCCGCGGCCTTGGCACCTGAGATGCCGGAGACCAGGTACATCGCGCCGACAAGCACGTAATGCAGCCCACCGCGGACATGGCCGAGCAGGCTGGCCAGGAACGCCACCATGGCCCGTGCCATGCCGGTCATTTCAATCAGGAGCCCCAAAAATACGAACAGCGGCACCGAGAGCAAAATGAGGTGGCTCATGCCCTCGTCCATCCGCCCGACCAGTACCATGACCGGCGTGCGCGTGGTCAGTGCCAGATAGCCGAAGATCGCGAGCCCGAAGCCGAACGCGATGGGAACGCCGGCAAAGACGCAGAAGCCGGCGACGCCGACGAAGAAGATGACGAGGTTGAGATTGCCGAGCGGCCGCAGATATGGCTGCGCCAGCCAGAACAAGCCGACGACGACGGCAACGGCGACCGCGGCCGTCAGCACCATGCGGTAATCGACTGCGCGCAGCAGCCGCAACAGCGCGAACGCCGCCATCAGGCAGATGCCGGCCGGCAATGCCGCGGCGCGCCACATATTGGAGATCTGCAGCGCCGGCGTGGTGATGAAGCTTTCCTCGTAGGCGTAGTCCCAGGACGGCCAGACGATCAGCGCCAGGAAGGCCAGCGCCGCGCAGGTCGCGACCAGATCGAGCCAGGCCCGCGTGGCCGGCCTGGTGCTGGCGACGACCGCGGTCATGCGCATGTGCTCGGAACGGCGGAACGCCACCGCCGCGCCCAGCATGGCGAGCCACAGGAACAGGATCGAGGCCAGCTCGTCCGACCAGATCAGCGGCCGGTGCAGGCCGTAGCGCGCGACCACGCCGGCAAACAGGATTGCGATCTCGGCGACGACTAGGATCGCCGCCGGAATTTCGACGAGGAGACCGAGTGCGCGCTCCGTCGAGGCCAGCAAGGAAGGCCGGCGAGGGGACCGAACAGCCGCCTCGCCCGCCACTCCGCTCACTTCGACCTCAAGATGAGCCATGACGGCCCCAACGCGTTACGACAGCTTGCCGACGGCTTTTTCCAGCAGGTCCCAGGCCTGGTCGCCATATTTGCCCTTCCACTCGGCATAGAAGCCGGCGGACCGCAGCTTGTCGCGGAATGGCGCGACCGCGGGCTGATTGAAGGTCAGGCCCTTGCCCGCGAGCTCCTGCTGGAGGTTGGCATTGAGCTTGGCGGTATCCTCACGCTCCTTGAGCGCTGCGGCATTGATGTTCTTGGCGACGATGGTGCGCACATCCTCGGGCAGGCTGCTCCACGCCTTGCGATTGGCCAGGAACCAGAAGCCGTCCCACATGTGGTTGGTCAGCGAGCAGTATTTCTGCACCTCGTAGAGCTTGGCGGTCGAGATGATCGCCAGCGGGTTCTCCTGGCCCTCGACGATCCTGGTCTGCAGCGCGGAATAGACCTCGGCGAAATTGATCGAGGCGGGCGCCGCATCGAATGCCTTGAACATTGAGGTCCATAGCGGCGACACCGGCACGCGGATCTTGAAGCCCTTGAGATCGTCCGGATGGGTGATCGGCTTGCTCGACGACGTGGTCTGGCGGAAGCCGTTGTCCCAAATCTTGTCCATGACTTCGAGCCCGGCCTTCTTGATCTCGCCGCGGACAAAGGCGCCGAGATCGCCGTCCATCGCCTTCCAGACCGTGCCGTAGTCCGGGAACGCGAAGCCGATGCCGTTGATGGACGCCGCCGGTACCAGGGTCGACAGGATCAGCCCCGACAGCGTGAAGAACTCGACGCCGCCGGACCGGATCTGGCTCAGCATGTCGGTGTCAGACCCGAGCTGGTTGTTCGGGAAGATCTGGAGGTCGAACTTGCCGCCTGTCTCGGCCTTGATCGCCGCGGCCATCTCCTTGGCGCGCACGTTCAGCGGATGCGTGTCCGGCAGGTTATTGGCGTATTTGTAGGTGAACTCGGCGCTCTGGGCGCGGGCCACATGGGGCGCACTGAGGCCGCCCAGGACCGCGGTCGCGGCGGAGGCCTTGAGAAGCGTGCGGCGGGAAAAGCTCATGGGTCTGCTTCCTCGGAAAGTTTGTTGTTGTTCTGAGATGCAAACCTATACGGACGGAAGGTCAGAAGGTCATCTGCGATCTCGCGAAGCCTCGCTTATTGCAGCCGGACATCCTCACGGCAATATCGGCTTTCGGCGGCATCGGTCCGATTCAAAAACCGAAAAACAACCCCATGCACAGTAGCCGTCAAAAGTCGGGACCACGTCCGACGGCCAGCCTGGAAAAGGACCGGGAACGAAGGTGCGATGAGAGGAATTCCAGCTAAATAACTGATCTGATTTGATATAATGATATTCCATAATATACCTTATGCGAATCGTAGATATGGCTGTGCAGGTCAGGCCAGATCATTCCGCAGCTACCCAGAACCCCTCTTTCGGATCAAACTTGTGCCAACAAATCCCCGGGCAAACCGACGCAGCGGTTGTCGCCACGGCAGCATTGGGAGGTTCGTCATGCAGGAGAACGTCGCCCGCGCAGACCGCTCGCGCGCCATTCCATTCGACGCCGCCAAGCTCGACCGCCTGATGGAGGCCGCCGGCCTCGACGTCGTGGTCGCGACCTCCAAGCACAATGTGCAGTACCTGCTGGGTGCCGAGCGCGCGATCTTTTTCGACTACATGGATGCGCTCGGCGTCAGCCGCTATCTGCCGGTGCTGGTCTATCCCAAGGGCGCACCCAACAAGGCAGTTTATGTCGGCCACCGTCTGGAAACCCATCAGCGCGCCGTGGCGCCGCCATGGGTGGCGCAGCTCCGGACCGAGTCCAACGGCTCGGTTGATGCCGTCACACGGGCTGTCAGCCTGATCCGCGATGCGGGCGTGCCCCTGAAGCGGGTCGGGGTCGAGATGGCGTTCCTGCCGATGGATGCGGGCCGGGCGCTCAGTGATGCCCTGCTCGGCGCCGAGCTCAAGGACGCGCTGCTGGTGTTGGAGCGGCTGCGGGCGGTGAAGTCGGCGGACGAGCTTGCGAAGCTCAAGACGGCGTCCGAACTGGTGATCGCCTCGATGCTGGCGGTGATCGCCGGGCACGGGCCGGGCACGACCAAGCAGCAATTGTCGGTCGCCTTGCGGCTCGCCGAAGCCAATCGCGGGCTGACCTTCGAATACTGCTTGCTCGCCTGCGGCAACAGCCACAACCGGGCGCCCTCGGCGCAGCGCTGGGAGCAAGGTGACGTGCTGTCGCTCGATTCCGGCGGCAATTATCACGGCTATATCGGCGACCTCGCGCGCATGGCCGTGCTCGGCGATCCCGATGCCGAGCTGAAGGACTGTCTGGCCGAGATCGAGGCGGTCCAGCGCGCCGCCTTCGCGGCGGTCAGGCCGGGCGCCATGGGCGGCGACATCTACGTCGCGGCCGAGCGGCAGCTCGCGAAGATCACCCAGCGCGACTGCACGGAGTTTTTGGCCCACGGCATGGGCCTCGTCAGCCACGAGGCCCCTCGCCTGACGGCCAAAGGTCCGATCCCCTACGACGACACGGATGCGCGGCTGCCGCTCGAAACTGGCATGGTGGTGTCGATCGAGACCACGATGAAGCATCCGAAGCGCGGGTTCATCAAGCTCGAGGACACGGTTGCGGTGACGGCGACGGGTTACGAGATCTTTGGCGAGGGTGGTCGCGGCTGGAATTTGGGTGGCAGTTCGCTGTAGGCTGGGACCGCGCGCACAGCAGACATCTCGCTCTCGGCCCAAGCCCAGCCGGGTCGTCAACCCCTGTCCTACACCGCCATGACCTAGACTTCCGCGGAAGCGGTAGCTCGCGGCATGCGCATGACCTGCTCGAGGGCGTGTGGGTGCTTCAGCACGGCAAGCGTCTCGCGTGCGCTGAGGCTGCTGACGACTTCCTCGAAATCGTCGCTCTGCTCAATCTTGGCCCGGCCGATCGCGAGATCTATGTCGATTTGGCCCGATTTGCGCGGCGGCGTTTCGAGGGACTGCATGTGCGGTCCCAGCAACGCGGGATTCTGTCTAAGTTCGATCAGGGCCCCGTGTGGCTCGATTCGATCCAGGCTGGCAAGCTCTCTCGCCCTCTGCAGCAGCGCCGGCACGCGATTGTCCTCCGGGGTTGCAAACAGGCGCGCCATTCGCGGTGCCGTCGAGGTGACGAGACCGATCGGAATGGCGCAAACCAGGCCGATGATCACCGGTGACATCCAGAGCAGCAGCGGAAGCGACACGGCGTAGGCGCTTGCCGCCATGGCCAGACCGCATAGGGTCGGCACCGTGAACTTGCGATAGACTTCGTCGCGCGTGATCCTGCCATCGCTTCGCCGTTGCACTTGCCAGCCCGCGTCACGGCCCAGCAGGATCTCCGCCACGGCGGTGGATTGAAAGATCATCATGGAGGGGGCGATCAAGGCGGCAAGCAGGCTCTCGGCGACCACCGCCAGCAGCACGCGAAATCCGCCGCCGAATGCCTGCCGTTCCGCACGCTTGGTGAGCAAAACGAGGTAGGCCAGCAATTTGGGCACGATGAGCAGCCCCATTGTCGCGGCAAAGACCCAGGCGGCGAGCACGGGATCCTGTGCGGGCCACGTTGGAAACAACGAGAAGCCCTTGGGAAAGTACTCCGGCTTGACGAAATAGGCCTGCAAGGAGGTCAGGATTCCGAGCAATAGAAACAGCAGCCACAGCGGCGCGGTGAGGTAGGATCCGATCCCGGTCAACAGGTGAAGCCTGGAGACCCAGTGCAGGCCTCGAGCCGGTAGAACGGCAAGATGCTGGAGATTGCCCTGACACCAGCGGCGGTCGCGCGCCGCGAAATCCAGAAGCGACGGGGGCACCTCCTCGAAACTCCCGCCGAGACCTGGAGCCATGAAAATTCCCCATCCCGCTCGTCGCATTAGTGCGGCTTCGACAAAATCGTGGCTGAGGATATGGCCGCCGAAAGGCTTCCTCCCGCGCAACTCGGGCAGGCCCGCCTCTTGCGCAAAAGCCTGCACCCGGATGATGGCGTTATGTCCCCAGTAGTTGCCCTCTGAGGCGTGCCACCAGGTGTTCCCGGCCGCGATCAGCGGGCCGTACAAACGACCCGAGAACTGCTGAAGCCGGCTAATCAGGGTTCGCGCATTGACGACGATCGGAAGCGTTTGAATCAGCGCGGCTTGCGAGTTCGATTCCATCGCGCCCGCCAGCCGCACGATGGTCTCTCCGCTCATCAGACTGTCCGCGTCGAGAATGATCATGTAGTCGTAGGCGCCACCGAACCGCCTCACCCATTCGGCGATGTTGCCGGACTTTCGGGCGGTGTTGTCGGATCGGTGACGATAGTAGAGATGGCCCGAACCGCAGTTGCGCTGCAGTTCCAGAAACGCAAGCTCCTCGGCAATCCAGATGTCCGGATCTGTCGTGTCACTGAGCAGAAACCAGTCGAACAACGGGTCCTGTCCGGTTTCGCCGACCGACTCGTACATGGCGCGGAGTCGCGCCATGAGATGGTGCTGATCCTCGTTATAGGTCGGCAACAGCATCGCCGTTCGGCCGGTGATCGTGGGCAGCGGACCCTGGCTGTCAATTGGCAGCACATCCGGTCGCCCCCGCAGGAGCACAAAAAAACCGGCGACTGAAGACACGAACGAAAACGCGATCCAGGCGAGCAGCACGAGAAACAGCCCGAACACCATGCCTTCGAGGACCGTGACGCCACCAACCTTGAGAACATCGTACATCTCAACAGCGCCCGCAGCGGTAATCGCGACCGTTCCGCCAAGAATGAACAGGCGTCGCGCTGCAACGGCAGGGGCGGTCCGCAGTCGCCCCGGATCGGCACGGTTAGTCCGGTCCAATCGGCAAGGCTGCATGGGGAGAGGCGTTTCGTCGGGAAGATACCGAATGCCAAGCTCAAGCGAGAGCGCGGGCGAGGTCGTCAGGGCGCCCATCGGTAAACCCAGACTTCAGAGATCGGCTGTTCGCCCTGCATCAAGATCGCCCTCAACTCGACCGGCGCGTCCTTCACGGCGCACTGGAAACTCAGGCGCCAGCCGCCGGTTTCCGGGTTTGGCTGTGTGACGACGTTCTTGATCTCGGATTTGTCGGCGCTGACGGCACCCCTTACCTTGTTGGGATCGACCGCCTTCAGTCCGTCGCCGACGAGTTCGAGCACGAACAATTTGCTGTCGTCGCCCCGCGCGCCAACGCCTGTGCGGGTGAACCGGGCCAGGGAATTGGGCTTCGGCGCGTCCGGACCCCAGTGCAGACGGTAGGTGTAGTTGTTTTCGCTCTTGGCCTGGAGAGCTGTTTTCGGGCGCCAGAAGGCGGCGATGTTGTCGTGAACTTCCTCCTTGGTCGGGATCTCAAAGAGGACCACACTGCCCTCTCCCCAATCTCCGATCGGTTCGACCCAGAGGCTTGGGCGACGCTCAAAGCGCGATTCGATGTCCTCGTAGGCAAAGAAGTTTCGTTCCCGCTGCATCAGGCCGAAGCCGCGAGGATTGAGATCATTGAATGTGCTGGCTTGCAGATCGCGCGGATTGTTGAGAGGACGCCAGAGTTGCTCGCCCTTTCCGTTGAACACGGCGAGCCCATCGGAGTCGTGCACGGCAGGGCGGAAATCGTCGACATCGTGTCGGTCGTTCGGACCGAAAAAGAACATGCTTGTCATGGGCGCCAGGCCGGCATGCTGCAGCTCGATCCGCGGATAGAGCGACATCTCCACGTCGAAGACCGTCGGAGCGCCCGGCCTGATCGTGAAGCGATAGCTTGCCGTAGCGCTCTTGCTGTCAAGCAGCGCATGGACCACCACAGATGTGGCACCCGGCGCGGGCTTCTCCAGCCAGAACGCCTTGAAGAAGGGAAATTCCTCCCCCTTGCTCTCGCCGGTATCGATCGACAGACCGCGCGCGGACAGGCCATAGGTCTCGCCTTTGGCAACGGCACGGAAGTAGCTGGCGCCGAGAAACGCGCAAACCTCGTCGTAATAGTCGGGGCGATTGATCGGGGCGTGAATGCGAAACCCGGCAAACCCGAGATCGGCCTCCGGTACCTGGCCGATATTGTCGCCGAATGCAAAATCGTCGCGCCGGTACCTGATCGGTACGGCTCGTCCGCCGGCGACCTCGTAAATGTCGACCCTGTTCTTATAGAAAAAGCCGCGGTGGAAAAACTGGACCTCGAAGGGCAGCTTCTCGCTGCGCCAAGCCGCGCGCTCCGGCAGAAAGCGAATTGACCGGTACTGATCGTAGGTGAGATCCTTGAGCGCGTCCGGGACCTTTTCCTCTGGTGGCGCAAAGGGCTTACTCGCCAAATTGCGGGCAAGGTCGCGGACATAAGAGGGACCAAACGGCAACTCCGCCGCCGATGCCGCAGAGACTGCGCCAGGTAGTAATGTCGCCAATGGCGTCAATGCCGAGGCTTCCAGGAATTGCCGGCGATTCAACTGTGCTACCCGTTCGGTTCCAACCGCAGTGCAACCCCCTCGTCGCGACCGAGTTCCACGGACGTCGCCGAATCCGGGCGGAGTGTGGCCGACGACCTCGTCGAGCGGGCTTGGGCGATTTCGCGCTGCTTGGCCTTGGTTGCGCCTGCAGGACAAGCTGCAATTTCCGATTGCGCATTCTTGAGCCAGGGCGGCGCGCAACGTTGTAGCCCCGAAGGTAACTGGATGATCGCTCTAGCGCACGAGCAGCAACTCCAGCTGGCTCTGCGCTTTCTTGACCGCCGTCGCATACCAGCTCTGGCTTGGTGCCTCCTTGGCGAAGCACGCCGTGTACGCGGTCATCGCGTTGTCTTCGCGGGTGATGTCGCCGCGGGGGTCTTTCTTGTCGATGGGTTTGGCCATCATCTGCTTCCAGACCTTTTCGCAGGCCGGGATCTCAGCCGTCTTCACCGCGTCGCTTGCGGCGAGAAAGAAGACCTTGTCGCCCTGGATCGCGACGACGTCGATTTCATGCGGCGGTCCCTTCAAATCGCCATTGCCGCGCACGCCCAGTACGGCGACCGCAGCGCTCGCTCCCGCGGGCTTCGTGATCGGCAGCTCGGCATATTTGGCGAAGGCGGAGTCCTGGATCGCCTGATAGTAGAAGCGGTCCGATTTGAACGCCGCGCCGATCTCCTGCGGCATGCCGTCCTCGCGGTGCTCGCGAAGCCAGTGCCTGAGCAAGCCGGTCGTGGTCGCCACCGCTTGCATCTTGTCGCCTTCGGAGGCGAAGCCGAGCCCGTCGAGATGGCCAAAGCCGGAGTCGCCCTTGAAGAGCGTGTCCGCATTCGTCTTGCCGTCGGCCGGCAGTCCCTTGATCGCGACGGGACCCACCAGGCTGCGCAGGACGCCCGTCAACTCGTTGAGCGCCGCATCGTGCTGCTTATAGGTCTCGTCGTTTTCCGCAGCTTTCGAGAACTTTGCGATGTAGCGATCGCGCAGGTCGAGATAATGCTGCTCGGGCGTGGCCGCATCGGCGGGCGTAGCAAAGACGAGCAGGCAGAGCAAGGCAAGCGATCTCATGCGATTTCCGGAAAGGCGGGGAGTGATCTCCAGTCTTTGTGCCGGTGCCGGGCCGTAAGGTTCATCCGCGCCGGACGAACGCCCTACTCCGCCGGCGTCAGTTGCTGCCGGCTTGGGCGCATCGCAGCCGTCGCCCGCACGCGGACACGGGCGCGGCGCTTGCGCCACCAGATCACGATTCCGGTGACCGAGAGCGCCGCCACCACCAGCCCCATGACCGAGATCAGAATGCGGCCGAACAGCCCGACGATGCGGCCCGAATGCAGCGGGAATTGCGCCTGTACGAAGATGTCGGCGGCGGTGCCGACCCAGGGCAGCCGTTCGCCGATCGGACGACCGTCCTCGCTGTCGTAATAGAGCTGCGCCGGGCCGACGCCGCCGGCGCCGTGATCGTCGCCGGGGTGGAAGAAGGCCGCGGCATAGACGCCGTGGGCCGGGCCGTAATTGACCGAGCCGACCGGGATGGTCCACCCTCGCCCCTTGCCGTCGACCGCCGCGCGCGCGGCGATGTCGGCGAAGCTGACCTTGGGCTCGATGGGGTCGTCGAGATCGCGATACGGCCGCTGCTCATAGGGCGTCGGCGTGTAGTTCGACACCATTTTCATCAGCGGCGAGAACACCTCGAAATAGAGGTTCAGCGAGAACGCCGTGAAGGCGATGATGAAGAGCACGCCCCAGGTCCACAGGCTGAAAGCGCGGTGGATGTCGACATTGATCCGGTAGGCGCTGCCCGACGTCTTGATGGTCCACGCCGGCGCCCAGCGCGCCCAGAAGCCGCGTTCGAGCTGGCGCGTGACCTGTGGTGCCCGCGCCGCCCGGGCGCGCCGGCGCGAGGGCAGCGTCAGGTAGAAGCCGACGAAGCAATCGATGGTCCAGATGATGGCGATCACGCCGAGCAGGCGCATGCCCCAGCGGTCGCTGCCCCAGAATTCCGGGATGTGCATGGTGTAGTGCAGCTTGTACAGGAACGAGACGAAGTTTTCGCGCGTCACCGGCCACACCGCGCCCCAATAGCGCCGGCCGAGCTCCGCGCCGGTGTTGGGATCGAGGAAGATCTGATTGTAGTCGAGCGCGTAGCGCTTGCCGGTCGCGGGATCAATCCGCGGCATGACGAAGAACCACAGCGAGTGGCCCTTCTCCGGCGTCATGAACAGGTAGACAACGCGCGCACGGGGATCACGCTGCTCGATCATCTTCGCGAGATCGATCGAGGGAATCGCCGGGCCCTTGCTGCTGACGTCGAACAGATGGCTGTTCAGGACCTCGTCGATCTCGTGATCCCAGGAGATGATCGCCCCGGTGATGCCGGAGAAGAACAGGAATCCGGCCGTGAGCAGTCCCGCCCAGCGATGCAGCTTGCCGAATATCGCTCTCATCGTCTTCTCTCATCAAGCGGGCCCGGCCGCCATCACGGCCTGTCCTCATTCGAACTCACCACCGATATGTCAGCTTGCCGATGGCCTTGCGTCCCTCCGCGTAGAAGCAGCCCGACAGGCTGTAGCAGGCGGCGACATAGCGGGTGTCGGCGAGGTTGGTGATGTTCAGCGACAGGTGCCAATTGTCCCTTGTGTAGGCGAGTAGCGCGTCCAGCACGGTCGCGGATCCGACCTTGAATGTATTGGCGTCATCGCCCCAGGTCGCGCCGACATAGCGGACGCCGCCGCCGAACTGCAGGCCCGCGAGCGGCCCGGTCTGAAGCGTATAGTCGTTCCACAGCGAGGCGCGGTTGAGCGGCACGGTGACCGGCGCCTTGCCGACATTCACCGGATCCTGCGTGACGATTGCATCGACATAGGCATAGGCCGCGCGCAGGTTCCAGCCGTCGGCGAGCGACATCGTGCCTTCGAGCTCGAGGCCGCGCGATTTCACTTGACCGGTCTGCTCGGCAATGTTGAGCGGAGGCGCAAAGGTGACGACGTTGTCGCGCGTCAGGTCGAAGGCGGCGAAGGTGAACAGCGCGTTCCATCCGAGCGGCTGGTACTTGACGCCCACCTCGTACTGCACGCCGGTCTCGGGATTGAGCAGCTGTCCGCTCGGGCCGGTCGCGAGCACCGGCAGGAACGATTCCGAGTAGCTGAAATAGGGCGCGATGCCGTTGTCGAAATTGTACATCATTGCGGCGCGGCCGGTGAAGGCCGACGCATCCTTCGCGACCGACGTATTGAAGATGCCGCTGTCGACCTGCGTCGTTACAAAATCCTGGCGGCCACCGAGCTGGAACGAGAGCCGGCCGAGCTTGATCTGGTCCTGCGCGTAGAGGCCGACCTGCGACTGCTTGACCCCGGTGTCGTCGCTCATGGCGCCCATGGTCCAGTCGTAGCTGTAGACCGGGCTGAAGACGTTGATCTCGGGCGCGGACGTCGCGACGCCAAAGGCGGTGTCGCGGAATCTGGTGTTGCGATAGTCGATTCCGACCAGCGTGGTGTGGCTGAGGAAGCCGGTGGTGAACTTGCCCTGGAGCTGGTTGTCCACCGCGAAGGAGTTGATGTAGGAGTTGCTGTAGCTACCGAAACGGGCGAGCTGTCCCGCGGCCTCGTCGGTATAGCCTCCGCCGAAAAACACCTTCTCCTCGTTGTGCTGGTAGGCGTAGCGCAAATTCTGCCGGAATGTGATGTTGTCGGTGAAATTGTGCGAGAGCTGGTAGCCGGCGGTCGCGATCTCGGTGTTGAACGCGTTGAAGCTCGGCACGCCCGCGAAGAACGAGACCGGGATGGTGCGGCCGTTGTTTGGCCACACCGTGCCCGAGGCCGGCAAGAACTGGAGGCCCCACCCTGCCCGGTCGCGCTGGTAGTTGGCGAGGATCGTGATGGTGGTGTCATCGTTCGGCTTGAACGTGACGGCGGGCGCGATGAAGACGCGGTTGTCCTTGGTGAAGTCGACCTGGGTTTCGCCGTGGCGCACCACGCCGGTCAGGCGCCACAGCACGGTGCCGTCCTTGTTGGCGGGACCGCCCATGTCGAACTGGCCCTGATAGCGGTTGAAGCTGCCGCCCGAGATCGAGACCTCGCCGAACTGCTGGGCCGTCGGCAGCTTGGTCACGTAGTTGAGGATGCCGCCGGTGCCGCTGCCGCCATACATCGCCGAGGATGGGCCCTTGAGAACCTCGAGACGCTCGGCGCCGTAGGGATCGAGGCCGTTGAAGTGCACGTAATTGCTGGAGGGAATCCGCAAACCGTCGACATAGAGGCCCGACATGGTGGTGTCGAAGCCGCGGATCTGGAGGGCGCCGAAGCGGGTATCGGAGCCGCCGTTGACGTCGCCGCTGACGCCGGCGGTGTAGCGTAGCGCCTCGCCGATCGAGACCGCGCCCTGGTTCCTGACCTGGTCGGTCGTGACGACGGAGACGGACTGCGGGGTTTCGATCAGCGGTGTATCCGTCTTGGTCGCGGTGCCGCTGCGCGTCGCAACGAAACCGCGCACCGGACCATTGGCGCGTTCTCCGGTGGCGCCGTTCGATGATGCCGACTGGGTTGGCGCAGCTTGCTGCGATGGAGAGCGACGATTGGCGCGCGCGGTGCGTGTCGCCGCTGACTGTCGCGTTGAGGCGACCGCTGCAGGCCGGGCGCGCTGAGCCGGGGCTTCGACGGTGACGGCGGGGATCTGCGTCTGCGCCTCCACCGCACCGAAGGGGACGACAAGAGCAAATGTGCTGGCCGCTCCGAGGAAGAGAGTCTGTATCTGTCGACGACGCGTGTCGGCACGGGAAGCAAGTTGGAAATCGGTCACGTTTGTCGAGGCCCCACGCACTGCCGGCTTCGCCGGTATCGTTTTTGATGCCTCGCCCTAACGCAGGCCATTTCGGAGTGCGATAGGAACTGCGTTAGAATTTCTCCAGACGCGTGCGCAACGCGTGCGACGAATGCACTCAGTCGTGTCTCGAAGTTTGGAATGCTTCCAGACCGACAAGAACCTGCTTGTTCGAAATGTCTAAAACGGCGTCAGCGATGTCGCAGCCGGCGATTGACCCGGCGCGCGAGATAATCGCCGGCGCTCTGCACGAGCTGCACCAGCGCGATCAGCACCACGACGACGGCCAGCATCATCTCCGGCATGAAGCGCTGATAGCCGTAGCGGATGCCGAGATCGCCCAGGCCTCCGCCTCCGACGGCGCCGACCATGGCGGAATAGCCGAGCAGGCTGACAACCGCGAGCGTCAGCGCCAGCAGAAGACCCGGCAGCGCTTCGGGGATCAGCACCTTGAGCACGATCTGCATCGGCGAGGCCCCGAACGAGGACGCCGTCTCGATCAGGCCGCCATCGACTTCGCGGATCGCGGCCTCGACCAGGCGCGCGATGAACGGCGCCGATGCGATCGTCAACGGTACGATCGCGGCCGTCGATCCGATCGAGGTGCCGGCCACCAACCGCGTGAACGGGATAATGGCGACGACCAGGATGATGAAAGGCGTGGACCGCGTCGCGTTGACGACGATGCCGAGCACGCGGTTGACGACGGGCGCCGCGAACAGCTCGCCTTTCCGGCTGGTCGCGAGAAAGACGCCGAGCGGCAGGCCGAAGACGGTGCCGATCAGCGCGGCGAGCCCGACCATGTACAGGCTCTCGCCGGTCGCCTGGACGATCAGGTTGATAAGTTCAGGCGACATAGCCGAGACGCTCCGCGGGGAATTGATGTTGTGAGAGCCAGGCCAGCGCGCGCGTCGTCGCGTCCTCGCCGCCGGACATGCCGAGAGGGATACCAAGCGTCAGCGAGCCCACATGCTGGCCGCCGATCTCGTCGATGCGAGCCGACAGCAGCGACACGTCGAGGCCGAGCTCGCGCGCCAGCCGCGCCACCAGCGTGTCGCCGGTCCCTGCCCCGCGCACCTGGACGCGGATCACGGCCTGTCCATCCGCAGGCAGCTCCGAAACGATACGGCTCGCCAGCGACACCGGCAGGCTGTCTCCGATCACTTCGGCCAGAAAGGATTGCGTGATCGGATGCTTTGGGTGGGTGAAGATGTCGGCGACATGGCCGCTCTCGACGACGTGGCCGGCATCGAGCACCACGACGTCTCTCGCGAGCTGGCGCACCACGGACATCTCATGGGTGATCAGTACGATGGTCACGCCCAGCTCGCGGTTGATGTTCGCGAGCAGATCGAGGATCGCCCGCGTGGTCTGCGGATCGAGCGCCGAGGTCGCCTCATCCGACAGCAGCACGCTCGGCCGCGTCGCGAGCGCACGGGCAATGCCGACGCGCTGCTTCTGGCCGCCGGAGAGTTCTGACGGGTAGCGATCGTGCTTGTCTGCGATGCCCACCAGCGCAAGCAGCTCGGCCACGCGCGCGCGGATATCGGCCTTGGCCCAGCCGGCGATCTCCAGCGGCAGCGCGATGTTGGCGGCAGCGGTGCGGGAGGACAGCAGATTGAAGTGCTGGAAGATCATGCCGATCGAGCGCTGCGCCAGCCGCAAGTCGCGGCCCGAGAGCGCCGAGATATCTCTGTTATCGACGACGACGCGGCCCGTGGTCGGCCTCTCCAGGCCGTTGATGAGCCGGACCAGGCTCGATTTGCCGGCGCCGGAGCGGCCGATGATTCCGGTGATCGAACCGCGCGGGATGGCGAAGTCGATGTTTTGCAGGGCATTGACGCCGGGCTTGCCGTGATAGGCCGGATAGGTTTTCGAGATGCCTTCGAAGCGGACCATCGCGTCGGACGCAGTCGCGGCAGGTGAGATCGCGTGAGCTGAGATCGCGTCAAACTTTTCGATCGGCTGTCCGATCGCGAGCGACGGGTGGACGTTCATGGAGGCGGCCTTCATGCACAATAGTTCCCTTGCCCCTGGGCATCCGGGAACGGTCGCATCAAGCGACGGAGAGTGAAACCGCGATGAGGACTCGGCTGGAGCGCGCTGCACCGCAGCACGCACAATCGCCCTTTCGGGTCGCTCTGGCAATGTCAGATATTTGCGGGGAGTTGGACGAAGTTTTCCAAATGTCTCCCAGCTGAAGAAAATTCATCTGCCGCCGTATGGGCCTCCCGCCCCGGCTCAGTGGACCTGCAACCAGGGCCAAAGGATCAGCAGCAGCCCCGCGAAATAGATTACCCCGAAGATCAGCCCAAAACCCCAGAACTGACCCTTGCCGATATAGCCGCTCCCGAAATACATCGGCGCCGGCCCGGTCGCGTAAGGCGAGATCACCCCCATCAGGCCGAGCGAATACATGCAGAGCATGGCGAGCGTCGTGACTGGTAGGTCGGGGATGCCGGATCCGACCGCGAGCACCACGGGCAGCACGGCGGCGGCATGCGAGGTGATGCTCGAGAAGAAATAGTGGATCCAGAAGAACAGCGCGACCAGCAGGAGCATTGCGGTCGACGGCGACAGCCCGGCGAGCGGCTTTGCGTATTCGGTCGCGAACCATTTGATGAAGCCGATCTCGTTGAGGCCCGAGGCCAGCGTCAGCAGCGAGGTGAAATAGAAGAACACCTCCCAGGCGCCCTTCTCGGCGACGATGTCGGCAAACTCGATCACGCCCGTCACCAGCATCAGCGAGATCACGATGAACACGACGGTGGTGGCGTTGACGAAATTCGAGCCCAGAAGCGGCACGCGGATGTCCGGGCTCGAGCCCGCGATCCACAGGAACATCGCGAGCAAGATCAGCGCCAGCATGATCCATTCATTGCGCGACATCGGGCCCATCTCCGCGAGCTCCTTCGATGCCCATTCGGAAATTTCCGGGCTGCTCTTCACCTCGGGGCGGCAGACCGCGTAGCTGAGCAGCGGGACCAGCACCATCAGGAGCAGGCCGAGCGGCGCAAAGCCGATGAACCACTGCGCCCAGCTGACGTCTATTCCGACGGTCTTCTTGGCGATGGCCAGCGCCGCCGCATTGGGCGCCAGCGCGGTGAAGAACAATGAGCTGGTGACGGCGGTCGACGCGAACGCGGTCCACATCACGTAGGTGCCGATCTTGCCGGCGGTCGGTCCTGGCTCGGAGCCGTAGATGCGCGGGATGTTGCTGATGATGGGATAGACGATGCCGCCGCTGCGCGCGGTGTTGGACGGTGTCGCCGGCGCCAGCAAGAAGTCCGACATCGCCACCGCATAGCCGAGACCGAGCGTGTTGGTGCCGAGCTTTTGCACCAGCACGAGCGCAATACGCCGGCCCAGGTGGCTCTTGCGGTACCCGATCGAGAACACGAAGGCGCCGACGATCAGCCAGACCGTGCTCTCGGCAAAGCCCGCCAGCATCCAGCGCAGCGACTTGGTCGGATCGGGATCGATATAACCGCCGACGCCAGCAACCGTCAGCCCGATCAGGCCGACCGCGCCCACCGGCATCGATTCCAGGATGAGCCCGGTGATGACAGCCGCGAAGATCGCAAAATAGTGCCACTGATTGGCGTTGAGCCCTGCGGGCACCGGCCACAGATAGATCAGCAGCCATACCGCGAGCGGCGCGATCAGCTTCCAGCGAAACCCTTTCGCCTCGGGTGCCTGCGTGCCAGTGGTCATGGGCCCTCCCCCTCGATCGTCATTGTCGTCTGCCGGCCCGTTGATCGGGCCTATTTTGTCCCAGCGCCGCGTATACGGATAGTCGGCGGCGCAATCAATGCCTGGCCGGCTTCTACCGCCCTCTGAACTTCAGTTTGCGTCGCGTCAGGAACGCCTCGACGCCCTCCTTATGGTCCTCGCTAAGGCTTGCCAGGGCGAACTGGTCGACGTCCATGTGGCTGGCGAGATTATCCAGCGCATGCGCCAGCCGGTTGACCGTGAGTTTCGTCATGGCAACGGAGAGCGGCGGCTGCGCTGCCACCTTGCGCGCAAGCTCCATCGCGGCATCGAACGTATGGCCGGGATCGACCACCTGCTCGACCAGGCCCCACTCATAGGCCTCATCCGCGCTGATGCGCTGATCGGCCAGGACCACCGCCTGCTTGGTGCGCGCCGGGCCGATCAGATGCAGCATGCGCGGAATGCTCTGCCAGCTCATGTTCATGCCGAGGCCGATCTCGGGCACGCGCAGATGGGCATCGCGTCCCATGACGCGGAAGTCGAGCGCGACGGCCAGCGCCACGCCGCCGCCGACGCAAAACCCCTCGATGGCGGCGATCGTGATTTGCTCCATCTCCTGCCAGGCGTGGGTCAGGCGCGGTCCGAGCTTGAGATGCCGCCGCAGCGTGCCGAGGTCCATGTCCTTGCGCGCGCGGTTCGGCATCCTTGAGGTCGAAGCCGGCGCTGAACGCAGCCGCGCTGCCTGTCAGCACCACGGCAGAGGTTGCGGCGTCATCCTCAAAACTGCGCGCGGCCGCGGTGAGCTGGCGTAAAGCCTCTGGCGATAGCGCATTGATGCCGTCGCCGCGGTCGAACCGCACCACCGCAATCCGTCCCTCCGGCCCGAGGCCCTTCTCGATCTTGACATAGTCAGGCAACGCAAACTCCCCTGGTCTTGGTCTTCCTGGCGCTCACAGATGCCCGGTGCGCCGATGTTCGGGTTCGCTTCCATGGACCGGAAACCGGATCGTGGTCCCGATGGTGATCCAGTTGGCATTTTCGCCGGTGATGTTGCGGCCGTAGATCAGATCGACGGAGAATATCTCGTTCGGTCGGTAGCGGACACCGGTCTGGAAACGCGGCTGCACGATGCTTGCGACCTCGGCGGCGCCGGCCTGCCCGTACGCCTCGATCGTCCATTGCAGCGTGTCGGTGAATTTCCAATCGAAGCCGATGCCGTAGGTCAGGTAATGGCGATCCACCGTCCGATCCCAGAGCCAGCCGCCGTTGACGTTGATGCGCATGGTCTCCGACAGGCGGAAGGTCGCGGGGATGACGGCAAAGGCGGATAGCGCCTCGCCGGTCGCCGCGTCGAACGATCCTCCGCCATAGGCCGACAATCCCCACCGGCCGATTCCGGTCGGGACGAAATTCGTCTTGGCTTTTGGCGCGATTGTCGTGCTCCAGTCGCCGCCGCTCCGGGCTCGGATGGTCTGCAGGCTCAGCTCGATCGGCCTGAAGGGATCGACGACACACGAGGGATTGGCGACCGCCGAAAAATCCGTGTTGGAAGCCGCCGACAGCCAACTTTCCACCTTGCAGGAGCCCACATCGGAAATGTCGGCGGCATCGACCGCATAGGCGCCATTCGCGGCGCGCGCATCCTGCGCCGCGAATGCGCCAAGAGCCGCGATTGCGACGGTTATTCCGGTTCTTGCAGCCCAGCCCATGGTGCGATGTTAGCAGAGTCTTCGCCTCGACAACGCCCGGATTCTGGGACTATCTTCGCCCCATGAGCGACCATCATCACCACGATCACGACCATTCCGAACTGTCGGAGACCGAGCTGCGCGTGCGCGCGCTCGAGACGATCCTGACCGAAAAAGGCTATGTCGAGCCGGCCGCGCTCGACGCCATCATCCAGGCCTATGAGACCCGGATCGGCCCCCATAACGGCGCGCGCGTTGTCGCCAAGGCCTGGAGCGATCCGGCGTTCAAGAAGGCACTGCTGGAGGACGGCTCGAAGGCGATCGGCACGCTCGGCCATGTCAGCCGCGTCGGCGACCACCTCGTCGTGGTCGAGAACACGCCGCAACGTCACAACATGGTCGTGTGCACGCTGTGCTCCTGCTACCCCTGGGAAATGCTGGGGCTGCCGCCGGTCTGGTACAAGGCCGCGCCCTATCGCTCCCGCGCGGTGAAGGACCCGCGCGGCGTGCTCGCCGATTTCGGCGTGCAAGTCGCCAAGGACGTTGAAATCCGGGTATGGGATTCGACCGCCGAAACGCGCTTTCTGGTGCTGCCGATGCGCCCCGCAGGGACCGAAGGCTGGAGCGAGGAGCAGCTCGCCGAGCTGGTCACGCGCGATTCCATGATCGGCACCGGCTTTCCCAAGGCGCCGGGGGCGCCGTCATGAACGGCGTGCACGACATGGGCGGCATGGACGGGTTCGGCAAGGTCGAGCCCGAACCGAACGAGCCGGTGTTCCACGAGGAATGGGAGTCGCGTGTTCTCGCCATGGTACGCGCGATGGGCGCGGCCGGCGCCTTCAACATCGACACCTCGCGCTTCTATCGCGAGACGATCCCGCCGCATATCTATCTCTCGAGCTCCTACTACAAGAAATGGTTTCTCGGGCTCGAGGAGATGCTGATCGAGAAGGGCTACCTCACTCGGGAGGAAGTCGCCGCCGGCCACGCGATGCAGCCGGCCAAGGCGCTCAAGCACGGCAAGTTCGATCTCGGCCAGGTCGAGCGCATCATGGTGCGCGGCAAGTTCGCCCGCCCTGCCCCGGCGCCGGCGAAATTCAAGATCGGTGACAAGGTCCGCGCGAAGAACATTCACCCGGCGACCCACACCCGCCTGCCGCGCTACGTGCGTGGTCATGTCGGAATCGTCGAGCTGAACCATGGCTGCCACGTGTTTCCGGACTCGGCGGCGATGGAGCTCGGCGAGAATCCGCAATGGCTCTACACTGTCGTGTTCGAGGGCCGCGATCTCTGGGGCGCGGACGGCGATCCGACCTCGAAAGTCTCGATCGATGCGTTCGAGCCGTATCTGGACCCGGCGTGATGAGCAGCACGGCTGCTGCTGCCGCGACGGCAGCGATCCCGAGCATTCCGCGCGACGATGACGGCCCGGTGTTCGGCGCGCCCTGGGAGGCGCACGCCTTCGCGATGGCGCTGACGCTGCACGAGCGCGGCGTGTTCACCTGGCCCGAATGGGCGGCAGCCCTGGCCTCCGAGATCAAGCGCGCGCAGGCGGCCGGCGATCCCGATACGGGCGAGACCTACTATCTCCATTGGCTCGCCACTCTGGAGGGGCTGGTCGCGCGCAAGGGCGTTGCGTCTGCGGAGACGTTGCATCGCTACCGCGACGCCTGGGACCACGCGGCGGATCGCACCCCGCACGGCAAGCTGATTGAGCTGAAGGCGGAGGATTTTGCGCCGTAGTCGCTTTGCGCGTTGCTTGGGTACACTCTAACCCCAACCAACACTGTCATTCCCCGCGAAGGCGGGGAATCCAGTACGCCGCGGCCTGTCGATTATCGCTACCTTCTCGGAGTACTGGATCGCCCGCTTTCGCGGGTAATGACACCGAGTCTATGGTATCACCGTCCCGCCACGTACTCCCGCCACCCCTTCGCCCGCAGGCTGCACGCCGGGCATTCTCCGCAGCCGTATCCCCAATCATGCTGCGCGCCGCGTTCGCCGAGGTAGCAGGTGTGCGACTGCTCGCGGATGAGGTCGACCAGCCCGTCGCCGCCGAGGTCCTGGGCGAGCTTCCACGTCGCGGCCTTGTCGATCCACATCAGCGGGGTATGCAGCTCGAACTTGCGGGCCATGCCGAGCGACAGCGCGGCCTGCATCGCGCGGATGGTGTCGTCGCGGCAATCGGGATAACCGGAATAGTCGGTCTCGCACATGCCGCCGACGATGTGACTGATGCCGCGCCGGTAGGCCAGCGCCGCGGCAAAAGTCAAGAACACCAGATTGCGGCCGGGCACGAACGTGTTCGGCAGGCCGTCGGCGCCCATCGCAATCGCGACGTCGCGCGTCAGCGCCGTCTCGGACACGGCCGCCAGCGTCGGGATCGACAGCGTGTGGCTCTCCCCGAGCCTGGAAGCCCAGTCCGTGCGCAGGCCCCTGATGCCGTCGAACAGCCGGTCGCGGCAGGCCAGCTCGATGGCGTGGCGCTGGCCGTAATCGAAGCCCAGCGTCTCCACGCGCGCAAAGCGATTCAGCGCCCAGGCGAGGCAGGTGGTGGAATCCTGGCCGCCGGAGAACAGCACCAGCGCGGTTTCGGATGAAGATGCGTCAGTCATGGCCCGCGCTTTAGCACTGCGCACGCGGCTCGCCAATCTGGCCCGCCAACCGGTGGAAATCACCCTGTTCCGCCGCGCTGCGCTGGGAACGGGGGCTCGCTTTTGGCATAAGGCATGGGAGCCAGGAGACTGCCCCGCAATGACCCCTTCCCGCGACATTTCCCGCCTGATCGAAATTATGGCGGCGCTGCGCACGCCGGTGACCGGCTGCCCCTGGGACCTCGAGCAGAATTTTGCGACCATCGCGCCCTATACGATCGAGGAAGCCTATGAGGTGGTCGACGCCATCAGCCGCGGCGATCTCGACGACCTCTGCGAGGAGCTCGGCGACCTCCTGCTGCAGGTGGTGTTCCATGCTCAGATGGCCGAGGAGCAGAACGCCTTTGCCTTCGGCGATGTCGTCGAGGCCATCACCCGCAAGATGATCCGCCGCCATCCGCACGTCTTCGCCGACAAGGACGGCGATCTCGCCTCCTCCCACGTCAAGGAAGTCTGGGACCGCATCAAGGCCGAAGAGAAAGCCGAGCGCGCCGCGCGCCGGCCACCCCAGGAAGCGCCGTCCCACAAATCGCTGCTGTCAGGCGTGAAGGCCGGCCAGCCCGCCCTGACGCGCGCCATGGAGCTGCAGCGCAAGGCCTCCACTGTCGGCTTCGACTGGAACGATCCACGCGCGGTGCTGGCAAAAATCCGCGAAGAAGCCGACGAGATCGAGGCCGCACTCGATCGCAACGACAGCGAGGGGTTGGCGGAAGAGACCGGCGACCTGATGTTCGCGGTGGTCAACCTCGCCCGCCATGTCGATGCCGATCCGGAAGCCGCGCTGCGGGCGACCAACACGAAGTTCGAGCGGCGGTTTGCCTATATCGAACGGGCGCTGGAGGCGCAGGGGCGGACCCTCGAGCAGGCGTCGCTGGCGGAGATGGACGCGTTGTGGAATGAGGCGAAGAGTGCGAAGCAGTCGTCACCAGAGGAGCGCAAGCAAGCCGGCCGCTAACTCGGCCGGGACGACACTAACTACGCGGACAGTCGCGGCACGGCATCGAACCGGTTCACCACGATGTCCCGCTTGGTCTCGTCCACCCGCACCGTCATGTCGAAGCGGCCGTCGTGCAGCTCTTTCGCCAGCACTTCGGAATTCCGATGCAGCCAGCTGATGCCGGCGCCGTCGGAGGCATCGATGGAGAGGTCGAGCGTGATGCGTTTGGCGGCCAAGCGCTCCTCGATCGCGGCGAGCAGCGCGTCGACCCCCTCGCCCGACACGGCCGACACCAGCATCGCCGGATGATCCTCCGGCCTGCGCGCGGCGATGTTCAAAAGCTCTTCGCGCTGTTCGGGACCATAGCGGTCGATCTTGTTCCAGACCTCGATGATGCGGCCTGAATCATCGGGGTTGATGCCGAGCTGGCGCAGCACGGCGTCGACGTCGCTCTGCTGCGCCTCGGCGTCGTCGTGCGAGATGTCGCGCACATGCAGGATGACGTCGGCCTCCAGCACCTCCTCCAGCGTGGCGCGGAAGGCGGCGACGAGCTGCGTCGGCAGATTGGAGATGAAACCGACGGTGTCCGACAGCATCGCCTTGCCGCCATGCGGCAGGGTGAGCGCGCGGAGGGTCGGATCCAGCGTGGCGAACAGCATGTCGGCGGCCTGCACGTCGGCGCGGGTCAGGCGGTTGAACAGCGTCGACTTGCCGGCATTGGTGTAGCCGACCAGCGCCACGACGCGGTACGGCACGCGCTGGCGGCCTGCGCGATGCAGGCGGCGTGTGGCCTGCACCTTCTTCAGTTCGCCCTCGAGCTTGGAGATGCGCTCCTGGATCAGGCGGCGGTCGGCTTCGATCTGCGTCTCGCCGGGACCGCCCATGAATCCAAAGCCGCCGCGCTGGCGCTCGAGATGGGTCCATGAGCGCACCAGGCGCGAACGTTGATAGTTGAGATGCGCGAGCTCGACCTGGAGCGAGCCTTCCTTGGTCTTGGCGCGGCGGCCGAAGATTTCCAGGATGAGACCGGTGCGGTCGAGCACCTTTGCCTGCAACTCCTTCTCGAGGTTGCGCTGCTGGATCGGCGCAAGCGCGCAATCCATCACCACGAGTTCGACGTCGAGGCTCTTGGCGAGCGCGGCGATCTCCTCGACCTTACCCTTGCCGATATAGGTCGCAGGGCGGATCTGGCTGATCGGCGCGATGATGGCGTCGGCAACGACGAGATCGATCGCGCGCGCGAGGCCGGCGGCTTCGTCGAGCCGGGCTTCCGCGTCACGCACGACATGAGCTTCCGATTGCGCGTCGGCACTGCCTGCGCGCACCCGCAAATAGGGACCGATGACAAGCACCCGCCCCGTCTGCCTACCCCCTGCCGACCGCGGACGGTCGGCATCCCCGTCGAAATTCCGGGGTTCCAATCAGATCACTCTCAAGCCGGCTGATCCTCGCCGCCTTCGAACAGCTGGATCGGAGCGCCCGGCATGATGGTCGAGATCGCATGCTTGTAGACGAGCTGCGAGTGACCGTCGCGCCGAAGCAGCAAACAGAAATTGTCGAACCAGGTCACGATGCCCTGGAGCTTCACTCCGTTGACCAGAAAGATCGTCAGTGGCGTTTTGGTTTTGCGAACGTGATTAAGGAAGGTGTCCTGCAGGTTTTGTGCGCGGTCTGCCGCCATTGTTTTTTTCTCGCTTTGAGTTTCTTTTTATTGCGCCGGTTGCGGCCCTCTTTTGAAACTCGGGGTCCTCGTCCGGTTGCCGTCCCTCATGAGATCCCCCTCGGGGGGACAGCGGTTCAATTAGAGGACAGGTAGGCTTATTAGGCAAGCCGCTTCACGCGGCAGCCCATGCCGTATTGCCCCGAAAAACTACGGAAATCGATGATTTTCCTCGCCTATTCCAACGACGTCGCAGCGTTAGCCGACGCCGAGCGCCTTCAACTTCCGGTGCAGCGCCGAGCGTTCCATGCCAACAAACTCGGCCGTGCGAGAAATATTTCCTGAAAAACGGCTGATCTGTGCAATCAAATAGTCGCGCTCGAACACTTCGCGCGCTTCGCGCAGCGGCAGGCCCATGATGTGCTCGCCATTGTTGCTGGTCGGCATCGCGGGCACCATGGAGCCGACATCCTGCGGCAGCATGTCGGCAGTGATGATGACTTCCGGCCCGCCAGCGGCGAGAATCATGACTCTCTCAACGTTGTTGCGGAGCTGGCGCACATTGCCCGGCCAGACATGCGACTGCAGTACCGCCATCGCGTCCTGGCCGATCTGCCGCTTGGGCAGGCCGCTGCCCGCGGAGATCTGCTCCATGAAATAGTCGATCAATTCCGGAATGTCTTCACGCCGCTCCGACAATGCGGGCACGCGGATCGGCACCACCGAGAGCCGGTGATAGAGGTCCTCGCGGAAATGACCGGCCGCGATTTCCTCTTCGAGGTTGCGCGCGGTGGAGGAGATGATGCGGACGTCGACCTGCACCTTGCCGTTGCCGCCGACGCGCTGGAACGACTGCTCGACCAGCACGCGCAAGATCTTGTTCTGGGTCTCGCGCGGCATGTCCGCGATCTCGTCGATGAACAGCGTGCCGCCATGAGCCTCTTCGAGTGCGCCGGGCTTGCGCGCGTGCTCGCCGTTGGACTGCTCGATGCCGAACAGCTCGTGCTCCATCCGCTCGGGCGTGATCGCAGCGGCGTTGATGACGACGAAGGGGCCGTCGGCGCGGCCCGAGGCCGTGTGCAACGTGCGGGCGGTCAGTTCCTTGCCGGCGCCCGCGGGGCCGACGATCAGGATGCGGCTGTTGGCCTTGGCCGCACGCTCGATGGTCTGGCGCAGCTGGTTCATGCTGGGCGAGCGGCCGACCAGCGAGCTTGCGCTCGGCGCGAGCTGCTTCAGCTCCTTGACCTCGCGCTTGAGCCGCGAGTTCTCCAGTGCACGGTTGGCGACCAGGATCAGCCGGTCGGTCTTGAACGGCTTCTCGATGAAGTCGTAGGCGCCACGCTTGATCGCGGCGACCGCAGTCTCGATGTTGCCGTGGCCGGAGATCATCACGACCGGCAGATCGGGGTTGTCCTTCTTGACCTGCTCCAAGAGCTGCAAGCCGTCGAGCTTGGAGCCCTGCAGCCAGATGTCGAGGAACACCAGATGCGGCCTGCGGTTGGCGATCTCGGCGAGCGCCGTATCGCTGTCGCGCGCGGTCCGGGTCACGAAACCCTCGTCTTCGAGGATGCCCGCAACGAGATCCCGAATATCGGCCTCATCATCGACAATCAGAATTTCACTTGCCATGGATCGCCTGTTTTCTCAGCTGCCTGTTGAGGCTTTGATCTTCGTTGAATCATTGGTCTTTTCAGCCGGCTTTTTGGTTTCGACGGCCGCCTCTTTTGTTTCCGGATCCTTGAGGGATTGCGTGGCCGTTTCGCCGCTTTCCGGCTTGGTCGTTGCCGCGGCTGCCGGTTCGGCCCCCTCGCTTTTCGCGGGAGCGCCGGCGATCGCAAAACGCATCCGCATCCAGGCGCCGCGCTGGCCCTCGCGGAAGTCCGAGGCATCCTTCAGCTCGATGCGCCCGCCATGGTCTTCCAGCACGCGACCGACGATCGCGAGCCCAAGGCCGGTGCCTTTGGCGCGTGTCGTCACATAGGGCTCGAGCAGGCGCGAGCGCGCCACCTTGGGCAGGCCGATGCCGTTGTCGACGACGTCGATCAGCACGTCCTCGCCCTCGCGCGAGACCACGACGTCGATCCGGCCTTTGCCGAGCTCCTCCAGGGGGACCTGCTCGATCGCCTCGGTGGCGTTCTTGACGATGTTGGTGACGGCCTGCGAGATCAGCCGCCGGTCGAACTGAGCGCGCAGCGGGTCTTCCTTGAACTCGGCCTCGATATCGATCTCGGGGTGGGCGACCTTCATCAGGAACACCGCCTGCCGCACTGTGTCGGCGACGTCCTCACCCTCCATGACCGGCTTAGGCATCCGCGCAAAGCGCGAGAACTCGTCGACCATGCGGCGGATGTCGTCGACCTGACGCACGATGGTGTCGGTGCACTGTTCGAAGATCTGCTTGTCCTTGCCCTCCGTGATGTCCTTGCCGAATTTGCGGCGAATGCGTTCGGCGGAGAGCTGGATCGGGGTCAGCGGATTCTTGATCTCATGCGCGATGCGGCGCGCGACGTCGCCCCAGGCCGAGGTGCGTTGCGCCGAGACCAGTTCGGTGATGTCGTCGAGCGTGATGATGTAGCTGTCGTGCGGCTGGCTGGTCTTCTCGGCGCTGACGCGGACCGACAGATTGCGTTCCTGCCCGTCGCGCGTGATCGTGATCTGCCCCTGCACCAGGCGCTGGGTCCCTTCCCGCGCCGTCTTCATCATCTCTTCGAGCTCGGGCAGCACGTCGGAGAGCGGATGGCCGAGCGTCTCGGCTTCGGAGTGACCGATCAGCTTTTCGGCGGAACGGTTGAGAATGCCGACGCTGCCTGAGGTATCCACGCCGATGATGCCGGCGCTGGCGGACGACAGCACCGCCTCGATGAAGCGGCGGCGGCTGTCGATGAGCTCGCTGGCGTTGACGAGCTCGTCGCGCTGGCTACGCAACTCCTCCGTCATCTTGTTGAAGGTCTCACCCAGCTGGGCGAGGTCGCCTTCCGACTGGTGCACCGGCACTTTCACATGGAGATCGCCCGTCGAGACCGTCTGGGCCGCGTTCATCAGCCGCCGGATCGGCGAGACCAGCGAGTTGGCGAAGTTGAGGCCGATCAGCACCGAGGCCATCAGGATGGTCAGCGCGATCACAGCGAACATCAGCGCGAACGCGACCTGGATGCCGAGCCGGCGCGACTCGATCTGGGCGTATTCGGCGACGCTGACCTCGGTCTGCTTGAGCTGGTTGACGACATTCGGATCGAGCGGCCGTGCGACGTAGAGGAATGTGTCACTGAAGGCGCGCAAGCGGACCACCGCGGCGACGAAGCTCGCATCGGGCAGCACCGCGATCTCGGGTTCGGATTCGTTGACGTTGCTGAGGAAGTCCGGTGCCGGCGGCGAATAGGCCAGCCGCATGCCGGTGTCGGCGGATTCGAGAATGTTGGTGTTCTTGTCGATGATCATCGCGCCCGGCAAATTGCGCGAGGCGGCGCTGGACGTCAGCAATTCGCGAAACGAGCGGCGATCCTGGTCGTAGAGCGGCCGCGCGTGGGCGATGTCGTTGGCCATGCCGAGAATGTCGCCCCGGATCAGCTGCGCATGGTCCTGCATGTAAGCCCGCGCGATCGTCAGTGAATTCTGGATCACCTCCTTGGTCGGGCCGGAGAACAGGCGGTCGAGGCCGCGCTCGATGGTGACGTTGGCGACGACGGCGACCAGCACCGCCGGCAGCACCGCCACGATCGAGAACAGGCTGACGATCTGGACATGGAGGCGCGCCGCCGCCCTGCCCCGCCGTCGCGCCAGGATCACCTGCCAGAGCTCGCGGATGATGATGCCGACCAGCAGCAGGATGGTGGCTGCGTTGCTCAGATAGAACGAACGGACAACTTGCGGCGTCAGTTCGATGCTGGTGAGGCCGGTCAGGACCAGGAAGGTGAGCAAGGCCGACAGCAGCGCCAGCGCCACGGCGAACGGCGCCAGCCAGCGTCGCGCCGACCAACGCCGGGGCTCTTCTGCTGGGGCCGTGTCAAAGGATGCGGCCGAGGTGTCTGCGCTGGTCATTCCGGCAATGGGTGCTGAAACGGGGGGCCGCGGCGGGCGGCTACTGATGTATTCGTACCACATTGTTGCCGAATTGCGACAATTCCGCGGCGTCACCGCCGCGACCGACCCGCGCATCCACAGCGACATGCCGGAGGGCGGGAACGGATTCCAGCCCCGGCGGCTTGACCAGCATGCACAGGTTCTTTCTCGCAATGATGGTATCGGCCGTGCTGCTGCTGATCGTGGCGGCGGACCTGCTGGTCAATGGTCTCGGGGTGCAGGAGCCCAATGCGAACGTCGCCAGCGCAATACAGGTCTCAGGCCGGTTTGTCAGATAGGTGTGAGGCCGCGTCCCGCGGCTGAAATCACCTTTTGAATGTTCCTGCGGAACATTTCAGTCCGATCGGGACTTCTGCTCACCGCGTCAGCCACGACGGCCAACGCGATCGGACAGGCTCAGCTCCGCTTGGTAGGGGGAGCTGAGCCACCGGCCGTTGCGGGGGGCTAGCCGCCGCTCCGATACACCTGGATATCGAGATCCCGGATCTTCTTCCGCAGCGTGTTGCGGTTGAGGCCGAGCAGATCGGCGGCGCGGATCTGGTTGCCGCGGGTGGCCGCGAGCGCGGCCGTGAGCAGTGGCACCTCGATCTCCTTCAAGATGCGGTGATAGAGGCCCGGCGGCGGCACGCCGTTCGGGAAGCCCTGGAAGTGCGAAGAGAGATACGCCTCCACGGCGCCGCCGAGATTGTCGACGCCATGCTGGACGGCGGCACCCGGGCTGACCGTGGGTGGCGCCAGTTCGCCGTCGATGACGGAGCCGGTGATCACGTCCTGCGGATAGAGCGCGGCGAGGCGACGGGCGAGGTTCTCGAGCTCGCGCACATTGCCCGGCCAGCGGTGCTGCTTCATCCGCTCCAGCGCCAGCGTGTCGAGCTTCTTCGGCGGCAGGCCGTCCTTCTCCGCCAGCGCGAAGAAATGACGGATGAGATCGGGCAGATCCTCGATGCGCTCGCGCAACGGCGGCAGGCGCAACGGCACGACGTTGAGGCGGAAGAACAGATCCTCGCGGAACAGGCCTTGCTGGATCAGGACGCGCAGATCCTTGTTGGAGGCCGCGACGATGCGCACGTCGGTCTTGATCGGGGTGCGACCGCCGACCGTGGTGTATTCGCCCTGCTGAAGCACGCGCAGCAGACGGGTCTGCGCCTCCATCGGCATGTCGCCGATCTCGTCCAGGAACAGCGTGCCGCCCTCGGCCTGCTCGAACCGGCCGGAGGCGCGGGTGTTGGCGCCGGTGAAGGCGCCGCGCTCATGGCCGAACAGCTCCGACTCGATCAGGTCGCGCGGGATCGCCGCCATGTTGACCGCGACGAACGGGCCATTGCGGCGCTTGCCGTAATCGTGCAACGCGCGCGCCACCAGCTCCTTGCCGGTACCGGACTCGCCCGTGATCATCACGGTGAGGTCGGTCTGCATCAGGCGCGCCAGCACGCGATAGATTTCCTGCATCGCCGGCGAGCGGCCGACCAGCGGGATCGCCTCCATCTCGGCGTCCTCGTTCGGCGTCGAGACCCGCTCCTTCGGCTCGGCCAGCGCGCGGCCGACGATGGCGATCAGCTCCTTCAGATCGAAGGGCTTCGGCAGATATTCATAGGCGCCGCGCTCGGAGGCCCGGATCGCCGTCATGAAGGTGTTTTGCGCGCTCATGACGATAACAGGCAAATTCGGCCGCATCTTCTTGATCCGCGGCAACAGGTCGAACGCGTTCTCGTCGGGCATCACCACGTCGGTGATGACGAGATCGCCCTCCCCCTGGCTGACCCAGCGCCACAGCGTCGCGGCATTGCCGGTCAGCCGCACTTCGTAGCCGGCGCGCGATAGTGCCTGATTGAGAACCGTGCGGATGGCGGTGTCGTCATCAGCAACGAGAATGCTACCTGCGGGCATCGTTAATCCTCATTTCGCCCCCTGTGACGCAGACGACGACTTCCCGGCAGAGCCGTCGTGACTGCTTTGATCGGCATGTTTCACCGATGTGGAATACATCGGCATCAGCACGCGGAAGGTTGTCTTGCGCGGCTGAGATTCGCATTCGATGATGCCCCCGTGATCCCCGATAATCTTTGCGACCAGCGCGAGGCCCAGACCCGAGCCGGTCTGTTTGGTGGTGACGAAGGGATCGAACAGGTTTGGCAGAAGATCGTCCGGCACGCCTGGTCCGTTGTCCTTCACGCAGAATTCGAGCGGCAGGGATACACGGGATTTTTGACCGGGGACTGACAGGCGGACGCCGGGGCGAAACGCGGTGGTGAGCTGGATTTCACCGTCGGGAACGTCGATCAGCGCTTCGGCGGCGTTCTTCACCAGGTTGAGGAACACCTGGATGAGCTGGTCCTGGTTCGCCAGCACCGGGGGCAGCGAGGGATCGTAGTCCTCGACGAAGCGGATGTTGCGGGCAAAGCCGGACTGCGCCAGCCGTTTGACGTGATCGAGCACCGAATGGATGTTGACGGGGCCGCGCACCACGGGGCGCTCGTCGCCGAACACCTCCATGCGGTCGACCAGCGTCACGATGCGGTCGGCCTCGTCGCAGATCAGCCGCGTCAGCATGCGGTCTTCCGAGGAGGCCTGCTGCTCCAGGAGCTGCGCCGCGCCGCGGATGCCCGAGAGCGGGTTCTTGATCTCGTGCGCCAGCATCGCGGCGAGCGCGATCACCGAGCGCGCGGCGCTGCGATGGGTGAGCTGGCGGTCCATCTTGTCGGCGATGGAGCGCTCCTGGAGCATCACCACGATATGGCCGGGCCGTTCCGTGACGGGGGCAACGTGCAGATCGACCTGGCGGTCCCCGCCCATGCGCGGCGTGCCCAGATCGACCTTGTACTCGTTGACAGGTGCATTCGACGAACGCACCTGGTCGATCAGCGCCAGCAAGGGGCTGCCAAACGGCACCAGCTCTTTCAGCGACTGCCGCTTCAAGAACTGCGTCGAGATATCGAAGAAGGCTTCGGTTGCGATGTTGGCGGCGACGATTTTGCCGTCCGGCCCGATCATCAGCACGGGATTGGGAAGTGCGTCCAGGATGGCATCGCTGTCGGACGGAAACGGCCGACGATGTTCAGCAACTGAGCTCATGCAGCGGCGCTCCATGCGAAGTCGTCGAAGGCATCTTGCAGTGACCGGTGAACGAGGTGCGGATCCTCCGAGGTGAGGATTTTCTGGCGCCAGGATTTCAGCTTCTCGGCCGGCGCACGGCTCACATCGGCCGCGACGTCGAGCGCCCAGCCCAGATGTTTTCGCGCGTGCCGCAGCCCGATGCGCAGGCCGTAGAGCGCGCAGACGCCTTCATAAAGCGTGCGCACATAATGCAGCTGCGTCTCGAGCGGCGGCGTGGCTTCCACCGCCCCACCCTTGAGGCGGCGGCCGATCTGGCCGGGCAGCCAGGGCTGGCCCTGCGCGCCGCGGCCGATCATCACGGCATCGGCGCCGGAGGCCTTTAACGCCGCGAGGGCCTTCTCGTAAGTGGTGATGTCGCCATTGACGACGAGCGGAATGGAGATGGCCTCGCGTACGGCGCGGATCGCATCCCAATCGGCCTCGCCCTTGTAGAACTGGCAGCGGGTGCGGCCGTGCACGGTGACGAGCTTGATGCCTGATGCCTGTGCGCGCCGCGCCAGTTCCGGTGCGTTGCGGGTGCGGTCGTCCCAGCCGAGCCGCATCTTCAACGTCACTGGCACCTTCACCGCCGCGATCGTCGCTTCGATCAGGCTGACGGCGTGGTCGAGGTCGCGCATCAAGGCGGAACCGGACTGGCCGCCGGTGACGTGACGAGCCGGACAGCCCATGTTGATGTCGATGATATCGGCGCCTTCGGCTTCAGCGATCCGGGCGCCCTCCGCCATCCAATGCGTCTCGCACCCGGCGAGCTGGACCACGTGGGGACCGATCCCCGTGGCTTCGCAGCGCAACCGGGACATATGATGGCCATTGGCGAGTTCGTCGCTGGCCGTCATTTCGGACACGACCAGACCGGCCCCCAACTGCGCGGCGAGCCGGCGGAGGGGCGAGTCAGTCACCCCCGACATCGGCGCCAGGAAGACCGGGGTGGCGACATCAATATCGCCTATCTTCAATGGCTTAGAGCCTGATACTACCGAGCCGGTCACAGGGGTCTCGTTGCGTTGGCAGCGCCTCATCGCGCCTGCCATGACCTATCTTGCGCACAATTCTTGTGCAGTCAAGCGTCATGCCTACAGTTTAGACAGTTCTGCAAATCTTTCAAGGTGCAGTGCAGCAAAATGCTGTTTCCCACAATCCGGGGAAACCCCCTTTTATTGCGGGCCTGCCGTGCTAGAGGCATGCGGCAATCACCCCACCCCCGACTTTCTTCATCCCCAAATGAGTATTTGAGTCCTATGGCGAAATCACAGCGCACCGCAGTCGTCCTCGTCGCGGCCGGACGCGGCCTGCGCGCAGGCGCCGGTGGCCCCAAGCAATATCGCGAGATCGGCGGCGTGCCGGTGATCTATCGCGCCATGGAGGCCTTCAGCCGTCATGCGGACGTGTTCGCAGTTCAGTCAGTCGTGAACCCGGACGATAGCGCCATGTTCACGGCGGCGGTCGCAGGGCTCAGCCACGAGGCGCCGGTCAATGGCGGCGCGACCCGGCAGGCCTCGGTGCTCGCCGGTCTCGAAGCGCTCGCCAGGCACAAGCCCGACATTGTCCTGATCCACGACGCCGCGCGCCCCTTCGTTTCGGAAGGCGTGATCACCCGCGCGATCGATGCGGCCAGCCGCACCGGCGCGGCGATCCCCGTCGTTCCCGTCACCGACACCATCAAGATCACCGGCGAGAATGGCAATGTCGAGGACACGCCGGACCGGGCGCGGTTGCGAATTGCGCAGACGCCGCAATCCTTTCGTTTCGACGTCATCCTCGAAGCGCATCGTCGCGCGGCCAAGGACGGGCGCAGCGATTTCACCGACGATGCCGCGATTGCCGAATGGGCGGGATTGACGGTTGCAACCTTTGAAGGCGATGTTGCCAATATGAAGCTCACCACTCCCGAGGATTTCGTGCGCGAGGAAGCGCGGCTGGCAAGCCTGCTCGGCGACATCAGGACCGGCACGGGCTACGACGTCCACGCCTTCGGCGAGGGCGACCATCTCATGATATGCGGCGTGCGCGTGCCGCACACCAAAGGCTTCCTGGCCCATTCCGACGGCGATGTCGGCCTGCATGCGCTGGTCGACGCCATCCTGGGCGCGCTCGCTGACGGCGACATCGGATCGCACTTTCCGCCCAGCGACGCGAAGTGGAAAGGCGCCTCCTCCGACCAGTTTTTGCAATACGCCATCGAGCGCGTCACCCAGCGCCGCGGCCGCATCGCCAATCTCGAGGTGACCATGATCTGCGAGCGGCCGAAGATCGGCCCCTTGCGCGAGACCATGCGCGCGCGCATCGCCGAGATTTCCGGCGTCGACATCTCCCGCGTCGCGGTCAAGGCGACCACCAGCGAGCGGCTCGGCTTCACCGGCCGCGAGGAAGGCATCGCGGCCACCGCGAGCGCCACCATCCGTCTGCCCTGGAGTGTCTAGGCCATGGCCGGCAGCGACGCACGCGCCCTCTCCCGCTCGCTGCTCGATTTGTGCCGGATGCGCAAGCTGACGATCGCGACCGCGGAATCCTGCACCGGCGGCCTGGTGGCCGGTGCGCTGACCGACATCCCCGGCTCTTCCGACGTCATCGATCGCGGCTTCGTCACCTATTCCAACGACGCCAAGCGCGCGATGCTCGGCGTCGAGGTAAGCACGCTCACCAATTTCGGCGCCGTCAGCAGGGAGACGGCAACAGCCATGGCGGTCGGCGCGCTGGAGCGTGCCGGCGTCGATCTTGCAGTCGCTATCACCGGCATTGCCGGCCCCGGCGGCGCCACGCCCGGCAAGCCGGTTGGCCTCGTGCATTTCGCCGCCGCCGCGCGCGACGGACGCATCGTCCATCGCGAGCATCGCTTTGGCGCCATCGGTCGCACCGCCGTGCGTCAGCGCTCCGTGGTCGAGGCGCTGCGCATGCTGATGGATCTCGCCCGCGGCCCGCAAGTTACGGCCAAGCCGAAACGTGCCGCCGCAGTAACCCGCCTGCGCCCGCGCGTGACACGATCACCGCGCCGGCACGCGGTGAAGCGCAGGCCGCCGCGCTGACCGCGGGGGTGAGATCCCTCACGCAGCCGCGTTAAGCACTCACGTGATCGAGCACGCACTGCTTGATCGCGCTGTGATTGACGATGGCTGCGCCCCACACCAGCCCGTAGAGACTTGACCTTTCCCGCCATGCAGGTGACCTCGACGTCATTGCCGATGTGGAAGGGTCGAAACAGCAGCAGCATGACGCCGGCGGCGATGTTGGAGAGTGGGCCCTGTAATGCCAGACCAACGGTGAGAGATGCGCAACATTGCCCGTGCGATGACGCCGCTGGAGATCGAGCAGGCCGCTGCGTATTATGCCTCGCAGCCGCCGGATGTCGTGAAAGCGGTGGATTGAAATTCTGGCACGTTTGCCTTCCCATCGTCATTGCGAGCGCAGCGAAGCAATCCAGAGTCTCTCCGCAGAGGGATTCTGGATTGCTTCGTCGCAAGGGCTCCTCGCAATGACGGAGGAGAGAGCGTGCCCGTCCGCAACCACTACGACGACACCAGCTTCCGCCGTCCGTAGATCGCATCCGCCCGCTTCTCGAAGGCGATGGAAAATCGCGCGAACGCGGCGTCGAACATCGAGCCCATCAGGAGCGCCAGCATGCGGCTCTTGAACTCGTAGGCAAGGAAGAAGCCGACATCGCAAACGCTCTCGCCTTTGGGCTCGAACGTCCAACGGTTTTCCAGATTGCTGAAGGGACCTTGCAGATATTCGACCAGGATCTTCAAATTGGCGCGGTCGAGCGTCACGCGGCTGGTGAAGGATTCCCTGACCAGCTTGAACGACACCGTCATGTCCGCGACCAGCACCTCGGTGCCGTCGGGTTTCGCCATGCGCTGACGGACCTTCAGCGCACTGCACAGCGGCACGAATTCCGGGTAGCGCTCGACGTCAGCGACCAGATCAAACATCTCGGACGCGCTGTGATCGACACGACGCTTGCTCGAAAAATTGGGCATGGCGATTCAGCGGGCGCTTGCTGCCCGCGCGGCCTTCAGTTTCGCAAAATCCTCGCCGGCATGATGCGACGAACGGGTGAGCGGGCTCGCAGACACCATCAGGAAACCCTTGGTGTAGGCGACCTTCTCGTAGGACGAAAACTCGTCCGGCGGCACGTAGCGCATCACGGCGTGATGCTTGCGGGTCGGCTGGAGATATTGCCCGATGGTCAGGAAATCGACGTCAGCGGAACGCAGATCGTCCATCACCTGCTGCACCTCGTGGCGCTCCTCGCCGAGGCCGACCATGATGCCGGACTTGGTGAAGATGGTGGGATCGAGCTCCTTGACCCGCTGCAACAGCCGGATCGAATGGAAATAGCGCGCGCCCGGCCGCACCGTGAGATAGCACGACGGCACGGTCTCGAGATTGTGGTTGAACACGTCGGGCTTCGCCGCGACGACGACCTCCAGCGCCCCCTCCTTGCGCAGGAAGTCGGGCGTCAGGATCTCGATCGTGGTCGAGGGGCACGCGGCGCGGATCGCGCGGATGGTCTGGGCGAAATGCTCGGCGCCGCCGTCAGTGAGATCGTCGCGGTCCACGGAGGTGATGACGACATGGGCAAGGCCGAGCTTGGCCACAGCCTCGCCGACGTTCTGCGGCTCGGCCGCGTCAAGTGCATTCGGCATGCCGGTCTTGACGTTGCAGAAGGCACAGGCGCGGGTGCAGGTGTCGCCCATGATCATGAAGGTCGCGTGCTTCTTGTCCCAGCACTCGCCGATATTCGGGCAGCCCGCCTCCTCGCACACCGTATGCAGGCCGTTGGCGCGCACGATGTTGCGCGTGTCGGCATAGCCGCGGGTGTTGGGCGCGCGTACGCGGATCCAGTCCGGCTTCGGCGGCGAAGCGGAATCGGGCCGGTTCACCTTTTCGGGGTGACGTGGGCGCAGCGGGTTCGAGATGGTATCGACGATAACGACCATGGGGTGTCCGGTCTGACCAAGTCCTACCTAGTCGGTCTGGCCGGGCATCGCAACCCGGCTCGCACCGCTTCAGGGAACATGGCAGATATGGGCAATATCCTGCTCTGTTCTCTGGCGATTCTCACCTCGAATGGCTCCAGTCTCGAAGACCTCTACTCCTCGGCTCGGCAAAGCCCTGAAGCGTACCTTTTTCGCGCGCAGCGTCCACGAGGTCGCGCCCGATCTGATCGGTGCGACCATGCTGGTCAACGGCGTTGGCGGGATCATCGTCGAGGTCGAGGCCTATCATCATACCGAGCCGGCGGCGCACTCCTACAATGGCCCGACGCCGCGGAACCAGGTGATGTTCGGCCCGCCCGGCTTTGCCTATGTCTACCGCTCCTACGGCATCCACTGGTGTGTGAACTTCGTCTGCGAGGAAGAAGGCTCGGCCAGCGCCGTGCTGATCCGCGCGCTGGAGCCGACCCACGGAATCGCCGCGATGCGGCGGCGCCGCCATCTCCAGGATTTGCACACGTTGTGCTCGGGCCCGGGCAAGCTGACCGAAGCGCTCGGCATCACCATCGCGCACAATGCCTTGCCGCTCGACCGTCCGCCGATCGCGCTGCATGCGCGGACGGAGGACTTCGAGGTGGCGGCCGGCATCCGGATCGGCATCACCAAGGCGGTCGAGCTGCCCTGGCGCTATGGTGTCAGGGGCTCGAAATTCCTCAGCAAGCCGTTTCCGAAATAAGCTTACGACGCCTGCTTGAGCCGCTCCAGCGCCTCGAGCAGCTTGGCCTTGCGGGCGAGCGCGGCCTCGCGCTTCTCGCGCTCCTCCTCGACGACCTCCTCGGCCGCGTTGGCCACGAATTTCTCGTTGGCCAGTTTGGACTCGGCACGCTTGATGTCGGCGTCGGCCTTCCCGATCTCCTTGTCCAGACGCGTGCGCTCGGCGACGACGTCAATCACGCCCTTCAGCGGCAGCGCGGCCACCTCGCCGCGCACCAGGAGCTGGACCGCGCCGTCGGGCGCACGGTCGGCGAAGGAGATGTCCGACAGCCGCGCCATGCGCTTGATGACGTCGCTCCAGCGCGGCGCGCGCTCCTTCGTCTCGGCCGAGGCGCCTGCGAGCACCAGCGCCGTGAGGGTCGCCGGCGGGATGTTCATCTCGGCGCGCACCGAACGGATCTGCGTGACAAGGTCAATGACCCAGCCGATCTCGGCCTCGGCCGCGGGATCGGCGAAGTCGGCATGGTCGAAGATCGGCAGCACCCAAACCGGCGAGACGAGCGCGTCGGTCGGCCCCGTCGTCGCCGCGAGCATCGCAAGCTGCTCCGGCGTCGGCCCGGCCGGCTTCAGCGGCCACGGTGCCAGCGCGAGCAGACCGTCGCGCTTGGCCGTCACCTCCCACAGCTCCTCGGTGATGAAGGGCATGAAGGGGTGCAGCAGTTTCAGGATCTCGTCGCGCGCCCATGCCACCATGGCGCGGGTCTCGGCCTTGGCAGGGCTGTCGGGGCCGAGTAGCACGGGTTTTGCGAGCTCGAGATACCAGTCGCAATAGACGTTCCACACGAAGCGGTAGATGCTGCCGGCGGCGTCATTGAAGCGATAGGCCTCGATCGCCTCGGTCACCTCGCGCGTGGTGTGCGCACTCTCATGTGCGATCCAGCGGTTCAGCGTCTCTTTGACCTTCGCCGGCTCGAAGCCTTCGGGCACGGCGCAATGGTTCATCTCCGCAAAGCGCGACGCATTCCAGAGCTTGGTCGCGAAATTGCGATAGCCCTCGACACGGCTGGTGGCGAGCTTGATGTCGCGCCCCTGCGCGGCCATCGCGGCCAGCGTGAAGCGCAGCGCGTCCGCACCATATTGGTCGATCAGGCTGAGCGGATCGATGACGTTGCCCTTCGACTTCGACATCTTGGCGCCCTTCTCGTCGCGGACGAGGGCGTGGATGTAGATCGTCGAGAACGGCACCTCCTTCATGAAGTGCAGCCCCATCATCATCATGCGGGCGACCCAGAAGAAGATGATGTCGAAGCCCGTCACCAGTGCGTTGGTCGGGTAGTAGCGCTGCACTTCCGGCGCGTCTGCGGGCCAGCCGAGGGTCGAGAATGGCCACAGCGCCGAGGAGAACCAGGTGTCGAGCACGTCCTCGTCGCGCGTGATGAAGCCGTCCCGCTTGTTGCGGTCGAGCGCCATCTCGCGGCCCTGCTCGACCGTGATGACTTCCTGCTCGACGTAATAGCCGAGGGCGTGGCTGACGGCCTCCTCCTCGGTCTCGGCGACGAACACCTTGCCATCAGGACCGTACCAGGCCGGGATCTGGTGGCCCCACCAGAGCTGGCGCGAGATGCACCAGGGCTGGATGTTCTCCATCCACTCGAAATAGGTTTTTTCCCAGTTCTTTGGCACGAAGGTGGTTTCGCCCGAACGCACGGCGGCCATCGCGGGCTTCGCCAGCGTCTTGGCGTCGACATACCATTGGTCGGTCAGATAGGGCTCGATCACCGTGCCGGAGCGGTCGCCATGCGGCACCATGTGGGTGTGAGGTTCGATCCGCTCGACGAAACCGAACGATTCCAGTCGCTCGACGATGCGCTTGCGCGCTGCAAAGCGATCGAGCTTGTTGAACTCCTCGGCGAACTGCGAGGCACCTTCCGGCAGGTCGCGCAGATAATCCTCGTTGTCGAGGAGATCGAGGCAACCTTCCTTGTCGATGACGCTGATTCGGGCGAGGCCGTGGCGATTGCCGACCTCGAAATCGTTGAAGTCGTGCGCCGGCGTCACCTTGACCGCGCCCGAGCCCTTCTCCGGATCGGAATAATCGTCGGCGACGATCTGGATCTTGCGGCCGACCAGCGGCAGGATCACGTTCTTGCCGACCAGCTTCTGATAGCGCTCGTCGTCGGGATGCACGGCCACCCCGGTATCGCCGAGCATGGTCTCCGGGCGCGTGGTGGCAACGACGATGAAGCTCGAGGGATCCTCGGGGCTGAAGATCTTGCCCTCGATCGGATAGCGCAGGTACCAGAGGCTACCCTTGACCTCGGTCTGCTGCACTTCGAGATCGGAGATCGCGGTGAGCAGCTTGGTGTCCCAGTTCACCAGCCGCTTGTCCTTGTAGATCAGGCCGTCGCGGTGCAGCTCGACGAACACCTTGACCACGGCCTTGGACAGGCCCTCGTCCATGGTGAAGCGTTCGCGCGACCAGTCGCAGGAGGCGCCGAGCCGCTTGAGTTGGTTGATGATGGTGTCGCCGCTCTCGGCCTTCCACTGCCAGACCCGCTCCAGAAACTTCTCGCGGCCCATCTCGCGACGGCTGGGCTGCTGGCGCTCCATCAGCTGCCGCTCCACCACCATCTGGGTGGCGATGCCGGCATGGTCGGTGCCGGGCTGCCACAGCACGTCGCGACCGCGCATGCGCTCGAACCGGCACAGGATGTCCTGGAGCGTGTTGTTGAGGGCGTGGCCCATGTGCAGCGAGCCCGTCACGTTCGGCGGCGGGATCACGATGGTAAAGGGCACAGCGTCGCGGCGGTCTGGGCGGCCGGCCTTGAAGGCAAGGCTGTCCTCCCACACGACGGACATGCGGGCTTCGATATCGGCGGGCTGGTAATTTTTCTCGATCATGGCGCTGTTAGAAAGCCGCGCACGGGGTCCAAGTCAACGGACAAGTCAACGGAAAGCCAGGCGGCAACAGGGCTTTCCGGTCCGGTCGGGAAACAGAATATTACCCACAAGCAGGGCTTTATGAGGGCTCTGCGGCCCGATCTACCTGCCGCCGCGCGATACCCGCTCGATTTCGGCCTTCACGATGCGTTCGACCAGGCCCGGCAAATTGTCGTCCAGCCAGGATTTCAGCATCGGACGCAGCATCTCCTTGACCAGATCCTCCAGAGTTCGCGCATTGCTGCTGAGCACCGTGTGGGCCAGGGAATTGAAGGCGGATTCGACCGCGGAGACCGTCGATTGCGCCAGCATCGGCTGTTGGGGCGGCAGCGGCGGCGCATCGAAGTCCACGGGCGCATAGGATGCCGGCGTCGGACGCGGCGCCGGCGATTCGGCGAATTCGAGATCGTCGCGCGGCTCGACCTTGCGGAAGCTCGGCGGCGGCGGAGGCGGCGTCGGCTCCATCGCCAGCGCCATATCGTCGGTCAATTCCAGCACGTCGGGCTCAGGTTCGGGCTCCGGCTCGGGAGCACGGATTTCCGGCGCGGGCGTGGCTGCGTCGAGCCCCGCCAGCAGCGCGTCGATATCGTCCTGATTGTTGGATGCATCCACCTCGGGTGCGGCGGCCGGCGGCGCTGCCGGCTTTGCGGCCGGAGCCGGTGCCGGCTTTTCGGCGGCCGGTTTGGGCGGCGCGACCTTGGATGGCGGAATATCGTTGATCACCTGCGGCTTCGGTGACGCGGCGGGGGCGGCAGCTTTCTCGGGCTTAGCGGCATCCGCCGGCGGCGGCTTGGCCTCATCGTCGGCAATGATGCGCCGGATCGAGGCCAGAATCTCCTCCATCGAGGGTTCTGTGACCTTTGCAGGCTGCGTCATCTCCGACTCCACATCATCAACGCCCTCGCATGCGTTGTTTTACACCAAGCACGACAGGATTGGCCGGTTCCGGATGGGTGGCCCGACATTTTCGTCACGGCAGCCCGACTTGTCCCCAGATGACAGCTCAACGTGCAGCGGTGCGCCCCTGCCCTCGGCACTCATGCTTTACGCACACGGCATCGGATGCAGAGCGAATCGACCCGCATCCTTCTTGGCAAGGCTATGTCAGGGATTTTGCTGATTGCAAGCAAAGCACCGGTCGGCTTCGGCTATTTGCGAGGCCGACCGGATGATTACGGGACTCTAGCGTCCGTCTGGCGTGCGTACGCCGGCCCAGCTGTCGCGGACCTGATGGTAGTGCACGCTGGGATCGTAGACAGTGGTGTTGAGGCCGAGGACTTGCGGCGCGAGACGACCGACCGCGTTGAGCACCGAATAGGACGCCACCACGCGGTCATGCTGGGCAGTGACGAGCGCCACGCGCGCGTTGACCAGCGCCTGCTGCGCGTTGAGCACGTCCAGCGTGGTGCGCTGGCCGGCCTTGGCTTCCTCGCGCACACCGTTCAGCGCGATCTCGGAGGCCGTAACCTGCGCCTGCGCAGACTGCACCTGCGCCTTGCCGGCTTCCAACTGGCCCCAGGCCTGCACGACGTTGGCGCGGGTCTGATCGCGTGTGGTTTCAAGATTCAGGCGCTGCTGCGCCAAGTTCTCTTTCGATTGGCGGATCAGCGCATATTCAGCGCCGCCCTGATAGATCGGCACCGAGGCGGTCGCGATGGCGGAAGCGGTCGTCGTTCGGAAGACCGTCAGGGTCTGCTGGTACGACTGGGTGATGCCAGCCTGAACCGTGAGGGTCGGCAGCAGCGCGCCTTCGTTGATCTTGACCTGGAGATAATTGACGTCGATGCCGAACATCGATGCCGTGACGTTGGGGTTCTCCACCAGGCTGAGACCGACGGCGGAGGCGAGCGTCCCGGGCAGGAAACGATCGACCGGCGAGCCCGGCGCAAGGTTCGTCGGCTCGTTGCCGATGATCCGGCGGAAATTGGCACGCGTCGTCGTGAGATTCGATTCGGCCGTCAGGGCCTGGGTCCTGCCTGCCGCGAGCTGCGCTTCGGATTGCGCCACGTCCGTGCGCGTCACCTCGCCGACATTGAACCGATCGCGCGTTTGCTTGAGCGTCTGTTCGAGGACGCGCACATTGCTGCGCTGAACTTCGAGTGTGGCGGAGTCACGAAGATAATCCATGTAGCTGGTCGCAGCCTGCAGCAGGACCGTCTGCTCGAGCACACGCAACGCCTCGCGGGATCCCGAGACCTGGCTTTCCGCCACGCGCGTCCTGTTGGCGGTCTGATTGCCGTTATAGAGCGTCTGGTTGATGGTCAGGCTGGCGCTATTGGGCTGAAGGGGCGGGTCGCTATGGATCGGCACAGCCTTCTGCGTCTGCTGAATATCCTGATATTGATAGCCGGTGCTGAGATTGATCCCGACCTTGGGGCGATAGCCCGACAGCGCTTGCGGCACGTTCTCGTCAGTCGAGCGCACCTGGGCGCGCTGCGCGTTGAGCTGCGGATTGTTCTGATAAGCGCGCACCAGCGCAGCCTCGATCGTATCCGCCAAGGCAGGCGTCGGCGCGGCAAGCGCCAGCAGCAGGACCGAAACCGCTGCTCCGGTGAAGAGCTTCACCCCATGCATCCAAAAATTCCGTTCATTCTAACGCCCGGCTCGTGCCCGCGAGCTGGGTTACCGTCTACGAGTGGAGTCGTTGCCCCGCCGCAACATAGGACGCGGTCAAGCGCGACGGAACTACCTGAGGGGTGTTCTCGGTGGAAACTCTTCACGTGCAGCATCCCGGCCACACTTCTGATTCAGAACGGGATTTTAACGGGCCAAAGCCGTCAGAAGACGAAGGCGGCGGCCCGTTCCAGCCCCGGAAGGACCGGGGCTGCGGCATCGAACAGCGCCCGATGGCCGAATTCGCCGTGGGTATGGGTCACGATCATGGCTCGCGGCGGCCTGGATTCGGCCGAGACCCCCACCAGGCGCCCCCCCTCCTTGAGCTGCCCGAGCAGCCCTGCCGGGGTCACCTCGGTGGCGCCGTTGAGGACGATCACATCATAGGGACCTGCGGCGGCATCACCTTCGGTGCAGGCCGCGGCCTTGCAGGCCACGTTGGCCAACCCGAGGGCGGCGAAGGCGTCGTTGGCCTTTGCCGCCAGGCCCGAATCGCATTCCGTCGCGATGACTTTGCGCGCGAGCTTGGCGGTCAGCGCAGCGAGATAGCCCGTGGCGCAGCCGACGACCAGCACGTCGTCATCCTCGCCGATCTCGGCGGCCTGGAGCAGCTTGCCGGTCAGCTGCGGCTTGATCAGGAACCGCTTGGCGCCTCCCTCGCCGACGTCGAGATCGAGGTCGAGATACGCCAACGCCTGCCGGCTGGCGGGCACGAAAGCCTCGCGCGGAACCGTGAGCATGGCGTCGAGAACACGACGGTCGGTGACGTCACTGGTGCGCACCTGGCCATCGACCATTTTTAGGCGCGCCGTCGAGAAAACGGACATTTGCGGACCCTGCAAGGCGGACGATGCCGCGGACGAAAGTTGGCGGCATCTTTGGAACAGGCCCTGCGAAAACGCAACATGGCTTTGGCCCGCAAACCGGGCCCTTCCGCAACTCGCAACGTCGAGGGTGAGCCGCCTATTCGATCGTGACCGCGAGGCGGCCGATCAATGCGGCGACTTCGTCCAGCCGTGCCGAATCGTGGGTCTCGACCGCCCGCGCCAGACAGGCGAGGCATTCGTCGTCGCTGAGTTCGGGGATGTCCGCCGGCAGAATGGAGGGGGCCAGCGGGAAACGGTCGACCTGGATGTCTCGCATGGGAATCAGCTCCGTAAAGGACCGGCCTCTGGAAGCTCGATTTCAATTGAGTCGTTTTGGCGTCACCAGGGAGGATGCCGGCTCGCGACGGTACACATCTAATTGAGGATCTGCCGCAACGAGATCGCACGCCAGATCAGAGTCTGGGCCCAAGTTGCTGAAAATGAAGCGGAATTTGGCTCCCCGGGCTGGATTCGAACCAGCGACCATCCGATTAACAGTCGGATGCTCTACCGCTGAGCTACCGAGGAAAGGGCGAACCTGTCGTTCGCGCGCGGCTGCGTATAACAAAGCCGCTTGCGCTTGCAAAGGACGAATTCGCTATGTGGCACATTGCGGCGAGGAAGGGCACGCGGCCCCTCCTCCGCCTGGCCTCAGGTCAAGTTACTCGGCGACGAACGAAGTGGTCTTGGTGCCGGAATCGTAGCGCAGCCGGAGTGCCGTGAACTTGCAGAGGTTGACGTTCTTCCAGAGCACGGTCTCGTCATAGTTCTGCCAGTCGACGCGGACGTTCCAGACGCATCCTTCGTCGTCATCGTCGAACTCGACATAGGTGCTCGCCTGGTTCTGCAAAACCTTGTCCAGCTCGTTGTCCCATTCGTCCATGCCATCGTCCGGGGCGTTGAAGCCCAGGAATTTGATGGCATAGCCGGTCTCGTTGACGACAGTGACGTTGCGGGCGTCAGCCGCGTACGAAGGCGCGGCGGCAATCGATAGACCGACCGCGATCAGTGCAGACAGAAAATACTTCATATGAAATTCCCCCGATCGAAACGGGCTTTCGGTGCCTGACGTCGATCGGCGCAGGCGCCGCGGCAACCAATGGCGTTGCCTCGAAGGATTCGTCGGAGGCGCAATCGAAAGGTGCAAGACGCGATCGATCCGCCTCCGGCTCTCTGCACGACGCGAGACGCGCAGCGAGCCAATTCTTATTGATTCGAATTCTCCGCAGCAATGAACCGGCATTCATAGATCGCGGGGTTTGTTGTCTCCGGGGCGGGCGCCCGGCACCGCGCGAATATTCTTGTCGCAGACACAGCTTCGCGCCCTCGCGGCTTGGCTCGCCCGAGCTTTGCTTTGTTTCGTACACCCTCTTCGTCAGAGGGCGCAGGGAAGACCGGGTGCCGGCTGGCACCCACGGTCCACTGTGCGAAGGTTGAACTACAAGATTCTGCACAGCGGCATACAGGTGAAGCCCAACACACGGCCTTCCCTGCGCAGTGGTTTTACGGCTTATGCCGAGTTCTCCTCGGGGAGCGATGCACTATTGCCCCCGTCGCCTTGCGGATGGCTGATGCTGCGCGCCCGGTCGGGCAGCGACATCACCACAAGGCTTGACGCACAGACCCCGGGCGTCAGGACGACACGGTTTTGCCGTACGCTAATAGCACCGGTCGTGTGCGCGACGCCTTCGCTCACGGTTGCCCGCCCTGCAAAGCCCTTCGCGCCGATGTGACTAGCGTCCACCGCAGCTCACCCCGCGTTCGTGACGATCGCGATACGCCCCGCTGACAGGGATGAGGTGGCGACTGAATACGCCAAAGTCGAATTTCGGTAAAGTAGAATATTTTCGCGCGAGCGGATTGACCCGTCGTTTGGGTGTTTTGCCCGTCGGGCAACGCAAGGGCTTGTAGCCCGGATGAAGCGAAGCGTAATCCGGGGCCCTGTATCCGTTAAACGAATCCCGGATTGCGCTTCGCTCCATCCGGGCTACGGATCATCTCCTCACGGCCGGCGGCAGACCAGGTCGATCTCGATCAGCGCGTCGTAGGCAAGCCCGGTGACACCGACGCAGGTGCGGGCCGGCAGGCGGTCGGGCGGAAAGAACGCGCGATAAGTCTCGTTCATCGCGGTGTAGTCTTCCTTGAAACGCGTGAGATAGATGCGTGTCATCACGACGTGCTCGAAACCGAGATCGAGGCCCGCCAACACCACCTTCAAATTCTCCATCACCGCCCTCGTCTGCGCCACGATGCCCTCCGGCAGCACGCCCGGGATTTGCGGCGTGTCCGGCATCTGGCCGGTGACAAAGACAAAACCGTCGGTCTCCACCGCGTGGCTGAAGGGCGCGACCGGCTTGGGTCCGCCGCTGATCATGTGGAATTTCACTGGAGTATCCTTCGGTTTAAGGCGCGTCCAGAAACAGGCGCTTGCTGATGATCGCGTGCACGCCCCAATTGCCGTCGACCACCTGCGTGACGCCGAAGTCGACGGCGGCCGACATCAGCGCGATCGCCTCGTCCTCGCTCAACCCCTTCACGTTCATCAGGAAGCGTCGCATCTTGCGAAACGCATCTTTCATGGCGAGATCGAGCGAGGACTTTGCGTAAACCTCGCTCTGGCCCTGAGCGCCGAACTCGGCGAGGTAGTTGGGATGGCTGAATCCGGTCAGGACCCAATCAGATTCGGTTTCGATCAGGGGATAAGAGAGATCGGCGAAGGGTTGGCCGGAGAGGTCGGCCTTCTTGTGCAGGATCACCTCGAAGGTTCCGGTCATCGAGCATTCAATCGCGGTGCCGCTCAATTCGCCGTCGCCTTGCGTGGCATGGGGATCGCCGACCGATAACAATGCGCCGGGAACGGAGACCGGAAGATAGACGGTCGCCCCCTTCCCCAAGCGCCAATTGTCGAGATTGCCGCCGAAATAGGACGGCGGCACGGAGTCGATGAAATCGACCTCGCGCGGCGCCACCGCGATCACGCCGAAATGCGGGCGCAAGGGAATGCGGATGCCGTCGAGCACGGCGTGGCGGCGCTTCACGGTGCCGGGCAAGACCGGAACGCCGGGATAGTCGTAGGTGGCGTGCACCACGCCAAACAGGTCGGTCTGCGGCTCCCAGCGGTAGGAATACAGCGCGCGGGCATGCGGCGCATCGGTATCGTCCAGGATTTCGTAGATCGTCACGACCTCGCGCGGCTTCGGTCCTGAAAGAAATTCGTCGTAATGATAGCCCCACCAGGCCGCGACCGAGGAGCCGAACACGCGCCCTGAATGTTTCGGATGACGACTTGTGCGCGGTACGATGTCGAGGATCCGGACTTCCAGCACGTCGCCGGGCTGGGCGTCCTTCACCGACACGGGCCCCGTGCAGATGTGCACGCCAAAGCCTTCGCCGGCGCCGCGCCCGAATATGCTGGCATCCATCGGACCCGCGCCGCGGCGATCCACGTTCTTCCTCGCCTTGGTCCAACCGAATACACTTTCGGCGGCGGTATCGCCCGCGATCATCAGCTCAGGATCATCGGAGGCATGCTGCGTTAGCGTTTCGATCGTGATCGTATCACCCGAATTGATCTCGAGCTGCGGCTGTAACGCGCGACTGAAATATCCCCAATGAACACGGTGGGCTTCGATCGGAAGATGATGATGCTTGCGTTCGGCCGTTCTCGGCTCGTCGATGTCGGTTCGGGCGAGATTGCCGCGCGCCTCGGCGCTCGCCGGGTGCACGCGAAGCTGCGCCAGCGCATCCTGCGGCCAGCCGCGCTGACCGGCTATCCCCTGCTGGGTCGTCGCCCGCTCCGCTTCCTGCTGGCGAAACTCGCGCGGCGGCAGCCCGAAGCGATGGCGGAAGGCGCGGCTGAAATGCGCGGAATCGCCAAACCCATAGGCGTAGGCGATCTCCGAGATTGAGCGATGCGCCTCGGACGGATTGGACAGATCGGCCCAGGCGCGCTGCAGCCGCCGCTCGCGAACGTAATGAGTAAAGTTGTCGCCGACCGTCTCGAACAGCTTTTGCAGATAGCGCTCGGAAATCCCTTCGGCCTGCGCGACGCGCGCCGGCACCAGTCCGGGATCGTCGAGGCGGCGTTCGATGGTCTGGCAGATCCGGTGCAGGAGTGCCGACTGCGTCGCGCTCGATCCGGCGTCGGACGTCGAAGCCGCCAATTGATGGGCGAGTGTCAGCAGCAGATCGACGAGCGACTGCGTGACCGCATTCCATTCGGCATCGCTCAGCGTGTCGAGCGTGCGCGCGGTCGCGTCCATCAAGCGCGCGAAGACATCGGCAAAGCCGCTGGGCGGAACGACCCTGGGTTCGCCGAGCCGCGGCCTGCCCGAGAGGCGGCCGTGCAGCGCCTCCGAGGTCACCGACAGCACGACGGCGCGCATGTCGCGCTGGAATACGATGCTCCAGTCCCCGCTCCGCGGCAGCAGCACGAGATGGCCCACCGGAACGATGCGATGGCCGGCGGCGCTCTTGAGCACCATGCCGTCCTCGACCGGCATCAGCGCAATCGGCAGGTCTTCGTTGGCCTGCGGACGCGGACCGATGGTCTGGGCGCCGGCCGCCATGCGCGTCAGCGCAACGCCTGCGGCGTGGCGATGTGACGCCGTTGCGTGCCCATCCAGGAAGCAATGGCCTGCCGCCGGCTGCAGGCCGACCGCGGCGAGCACGTCCCGCCAGGCTTCGGGGCGGTCGTCTTGAGCGTAGGACTCGCTCGTGAAAGGACGGAAGCTCATCGGATCGACCCAGATTGCAGTGGATCGAAGCAACCTCTGTGCCAGACGAACGTGGTCATCCGTCGCAGCGAGGGGCCGCAAATGACGGTCTTTTGTCACGTCCTCATCCTGGAAATGAGCTGTTCTTCAAAGTGTTGGAGCGCGATGTCAACGTCGAGCACGATGTGTAGCCTGGATGGAGCGAAGCGTAATCCGGGGGCCTTTTGAGTCCGGCGTGACAAACCCGGATTGCGTTGCGCTCCATCCGGGCAACGGCCCATCAGTCGCACCGAAAGATGTTTTTGCGGATCGTGCCGTGAACTCCCCAATTGGCATCGACCACCTGGGTGACGCCGAAATCGGCGCCGACCGATAGCAGCGAAATCGCCTCGTCCTCGCTCAAACCGTGCACGGTCATCAGGAACCTCCTGAGCTTGCGGAACGCATCGCGCATCGCACGGTCGAGACTCGAGTGGTTGGCAATCTCGGTCTGTGCGTCGGCGCCGAGCGCGGCGAGGTAGTTCGGATAGGTGAAGCCGTAGAACGACCACGCCTGATCGGTCTCCAGCATCGGATGATCGAGACCTTCGAGGCTGGTGCCGGCGAGATCGGCCTTCTTGTGCAGGACGAACTCGAAATCGCCGGTCAGCGAGGTTTCGATCGCGGTGCCGCCAAGCTCGCTGTCGCCTTGCGCGGCGTGGGGATCGCCGACCGAGAAATAGGCGCCGGGGATCGCGACCGGATAGAACATCCGCGCCCCCTTGCCGATGCGCCAGTCGTCGATGTTGCCGCCGGTATAGCTCGGCGGGATCGAGCTGACGAAATCGGCCTCCGACGGCGCGAGCCCCATGGTGCCAAAATGCAGCCGTGCCGGCACCCTGACGCTTGTGAGGATGTTCTCGCGCTTCTTGATGGTGGCGTGATCGACGCGCACGCCGGGATAATCGATGGTCGGATGCACGATGCCGTCGGGGTCGGTCTGGGGCGTCCAGACGTAGTTGTAGACCGCTTTGGCGCAGGGCTCGCCTGACGTGTCGAGCTCGAAGATGGTGACGACCTCGCGCGGCTTCGGCTCCTCGATCAGATCGTGATAGTGAAAGCCCCAATTGGCGGCGATGTTGGAGCCGAAGCAGCGCCCGGCATGACAGGCGCTGCAGCTCGGCCGCGGCCGGATATCGAGGATGCGCACTTCGAGGATGTCGCCGGGTTCGGCGCCTTCGATCGCGACCGGACCGGTGAGGAGATGCACGCCGATCCCCTCGCCTGCTCCGCGGATGAACGGGCCTTCGGTCGGGCCCGAACCGCGCCGCCCGACGGCCTTGTGCTCGCGCGTCCATTGGAACACGCTCTCGGCGCCGGGATCACCCTGGATCATGCGCTCGTAGTCATCATTGGCGTGATGGGTCAGCGTCTCGATGGTGGCGCGATCCCCCGAGCGCAGGGTCAGGGCCGGCGCGACCTTCTTGGAGAAATAGCCCCAGTGGACGGTCTTCGGCGAAACCGGCAGCGTGACATGCTTCATGAGGTGGCCTCTTCTGGAAACGCGGTCTTGAACGGTGTGGGTGCGGCTCTCATCGCACCACCTCCGGAGTTTTGTCGGCTTCCATCACGCTGAGGAAACGCGCGGTCAGCGGATTGCGGGGGTTGGAGAGCACCTCGTGCGCGGGCCCCTCCTCGATGATCGTGCCGCCGCTCAGGAACGCGACGCGGTCGGCGACCTCGTCGGCGAAGCGGATCTGGTGCGTCGAGATGATCATGGTGAGGCCGTCATCGACGGCGAGCCGCCGGATCACCTCCAGCACCTCGCTGACGAGCTCGGGATCGAGCGCCGAGGTCGGCTCGTCCAGGAGCAGCACGCTGGGGTTCGGGGCGAGCGCTCGGGCGATCGCGACGCGCTGCTGCTGGCCGCCGGAGAGATGCCGCGGCAGCGCGTCGGCGCGGTGCGACAGCCCGACCCGCTCGAGCAGCTCGGCGGCGCGGCGATCGGCATCAATGCGGGTCATGCCGTGCACCCAGCGCAAGGGCCCGGCGATGTTCTCCTTGGCCGAGAGATGGGCAAACAAATTGAATTGCTGGAACACCATGCCGACGCCCACGCTTGCCCGCTCATTGGCGATCGCGCGGGGCGGCAGCAGCTTGCCGTCGTCGCCAAAACCGAGGCGGCGGCCGCCGACACGCACCGTGCCTCCGTCCCAGCTTTCGAGATGATTGATGCAGCGGAGCAGCGTGCTCTTGCCGGAGCCGCTGGGCCCGAGCAGCGCGACGACCTCGCCGACGCGTACGGTGAGATCGAGGCCGGCAAGCACCTTTTGCCCGCCGTAGCTCTTGGTGAGGTCCTTGGTCTCGACCGCGATGTTGTTGCGTGAAATCGTCGCCGCGCGCCGGGTGCGTTCCTCGCGGGTCAAGGCCAGCGGTGGCGTGTCGGTGAGCTCAGCCTGTGCAGGCACTTGGACGTCGACGATCGCTGCGGCAAGTTCGAGCTTGGTGGCGAGGTCGACGCGACGCCAGGGCAGGTAATCGGCGAGCCTGCGCTGGCGGCCCTTGGTACGATCGAGATCGAGCAACCATTCGACGAAAAGCTGGATGATGCTGATGGCAAAGGTCAGCACCAGGTATAGCAGGCCCGAGGCGAAGAAGATCGAGAAGAAGTCGAAGGTCGAGGACGCAAGCTGGGTCGAGCGCAGGGTCAGCTCCTGGACCGCGACCACGGAGGCGAGCGACGAATTCTTCAGCGCACTCACGGCCTCGTTGCCGAAGGCCGGGATCATGGTGCGGATCGCCTGGGGCGCGATCACCCGCCACATCAGGATCCGCGGCGTCATGCCGAGCGCCTGGCCGGCCGTCACCTGCCCGCGGTCGACACCGAGCACGCCGGCGCGCAGCATCTCGGCGATGAACGGCGCCTCGTTGCAGGCCAGCGCAAGGCCGGCGGCCAGCACCGCCGGCAGCTTGATCCCGATATGCGGCAACGCGTCGTAGGCGAACACCATTTGCAGGATCAGCGGCGTGCCGCGGAAGATCACGGTGTAGGCCCTGGCGATCGCCGCCAGCAGCCAGAAGCGGGAGAGCTGCATGCCGGCGAGGATCAATCCAAGGATCAATCCGCCGCCGAGCCCGAGGGCAGTCACCTCGAGGGTGAGCTCGATGCCCTCGAGCAGATACGGCATGCTCAGGTAATGGAGGAATAGCGACATCAGTCGGCCGTCAGAATGTCAGGCTCCTTGAAGTTGTTCACGTCGAGCCCATGCTTCTTCAGAAGCTCCATATGCGTGCCGGCCTTCTGCACCTCGATCAGGGCTGCGAGCACGGCGTCGCGGAATTTAGGCTTGTCCTTCGGGACGGCGATGCCGACCGAATACGGGATCGTCACCGCGGTCGCCTTCTCCAGCTTGTCCGGATAGGCCTTCACCGCGCTGTCGACGGTGTTGACGTCGTTGACATAGGTGTCGGCACGACCGGCGAGGATCGCCTGGATGCAGTTGGCGTTGTTGTCGTAGAGCTGGACGGTCGGCTCGGCCTTGCCGGCCTTCTTGCACTCAGGCATCAGCGTCTGGATCAGCGGCACCTCGACATAGCCGGTGTTTTCAGCGGCAGCGGCGCCGCACATCGACATGTTGATGCCGTTGATGCCCTTCGGATTGCCCTTGGCGACCAGCACGCCGTCGAACACTTTCGAATAGGTGATGAAGTCGGCGGCCTTGGCGCGCTCCTTGGTGGCGTAGATGTCGGAAATCACGATGTCGGCTTGTCCCGCGGCCAGCGTCGTCAGGAGCGCCGCGAACGTCACCGGCTTGTAGGTCAACTTGAAGCCGAGGCATTCGCCGATGGCTTCGCCGAGATCGATGTCGAAGCCGATATACTTGCTCGGATCCTTCGGATCGATGGTCTCATAGCCCGGCGTGTGCGGGTTGATGGCGTTGACGAGGGTCTTGCCCTTCCAGTCCGGATATTTGTCCTGGAGCGCGGCGCAGGCCGCAGGCGCCGCAGCCTGCGCGCTCAGGGGCGCGGCTGCCAGCGCGCCGAAAGTGACCGCGGCGCCGAGCGCGGCCTTGTGCCAAGACAGCGATGCACGTGCGTTCCCCCGCGCCTGGGGCAATACGGGTCTCTCCATCTCCAGCTCCTTCGAATTGTCATGGCAATGGCCATGTTCCAGATCGCGGAAGCGAGCCTAGGAGGAGAGCGGACCGGAAAGCTTGTCCGCGGGCGTACAAAAAATTGGATGGAGGGAGCCCGCCATTTGGGCAGGCAGCTGCTCAAAAACTGTTCGTGAATGCGGGACGCTGTAGCGCGCAATTGCGAATTCGGGGAAACCACATGATCTTGCGTGACGCCGCGATCTGCACGATCAGCGAATCATGCGGTGAGGTCATTTGACAGAGATGTGACAATCAAAGGACGCATCTGCGGCCGACATCCGAAGCACATCTCCCGCCGTCCCCAGCCTGTCCGCAGCATACCCACAGGTGTATCCACAGGACGACTATGCCGGATTCGCCTGCCCGCGCGAGCCACTTGCTGCGCACAAACCCACAGGGCCGGTATGTCAGCCGCCGGCCTGATCGAACACGATGCGGCAAGCCTCACTCAAGCTTGGCCTGTTACGGCGCAGGCAGGCCGTGATGGCGCGGACGTTGGGGATTTCGCCGGCGCAGAGCCGGTAGACGTCGGGGGTACAGGCCCGGCGCTGCTCGGGTGTTCCCTGCTGCGCATGGGCGGCGGAGGCAAACAGCGTCAGGAACAGCCCGACCGTCGAGGCCCGGCGCGCCCGGCTTTTCACGCCCGCAAATCGCAAGAACCGCGCCTTCATGACCAGTCTCCCGTCTGCTTTGCCCGACCGGCCTGTATTGGCCGGTGTGCAAAGGGGTAGGAGAAATAAACAGCGAAAGATGTGACATCCTTCACACTGCGGGCACCCCGGCAGGAACCTAAGTTTCCCAACGCGATTTCATCAATCGCTAACCAATCGGGACCCGATTGGCGGATCGTTAAAATGCGATCGATCGGCTCAACCGGGAAACAAACCGGCTTTGCGATATTGCGCCATCCGCGGTCCGGAGGGTGTGATGAGCGAAGCCGAATTCAACTTGCTGCTGGATGCCGTCCAGGACGCCATGGTCCATGAAGATCTGGCGTTCGTGCCGGGGGAGGATCTCGTGCCGCGCTCGTGGACGTATTACGCGAAGCCCAACGCCTCCGCGAAGCCCAAAGCCGCCAATGACAATGAGGGCGCCTGGCCCTTGGTGCCTTTCCCGGACGGCTGGTACGCGGCCTGCTGAAGCCAATTTCACCGTGAGCCGACGCGCCCGCGCTCCGCGGGCGTTTTGCTATGGCAGCTACGCGGTGAAAATCCCGCGTGATCGCGATCAGGTCTTGACCCGCTCTCCGCCGTCCTGCGGCGCCTGGTCGGGTGCGGCCGGCGGAAAGATGCTGTCATAGATCGCACGGGCCTCGCGGATGAGGCGGGCCCGCTCCAGCTCGGATTTCGGGACAAATCGGACGGTTTCGCTCACGTGCTCTCCAGCGCTCGATCGTTGGGATGCATCACTTCGCAGATGCGAAGACTATGCCAGCGGGCTGAATGGCGGGTTTCCGCCGGGCCCCGGGCAAACCCGGTGTGCGCGGCCAGCACGCATCGCCCGCGCGGGCCGATGGCAGCCGCGATACGATCGAATATTGCTGAAATATCAGGAGGTTGAGATGGAGGCCACGTCGGGACTCGAACCCGAGTAAACGGTTTTGCAGACCGGCGCGTAACCACTCCGCCACGTGGCCCCAACGAGGGCGGAGCAATATAGGGGATCACAGGTTTAGGCAACCCCGACCGGACCAGCTACGCCTTCGCGCCGCCGAGATATTGGCCGAGAATTTCATCGGTCGCGCCGGCGGCCACAATCCACCCCTCCTCCAGCAGGATCGCGCGGTTGCAGGTGCTCTTGATCAACTCGATGTCGTGCGAGGCGAGCACCAGAATGCCGGCGCGTACAACGATCTCGTCGAGCCGCTGCCGCGCCTTCTTGCGGAACTGCTGGTCGCCGACGCCGATCCATTCGTCGAGCAGCACGATCTCGCCCTCGACGGCGGTTGCGACTGCAAAGATCAGGCGCAGCATCATGCCGCTGGAATAGGTGCGCAGCGGCAGGTCGAGCCAGTCGCCCAGTTCGGTGAATGCGGCGATCTCCCCCCGCTTGGCGTCGATCTCGGAGCGCCGTGCGCCGATCACGAGGCCACGCCGCATGATGTTCTCGTAGCCGGTCGCTTCCTCGTCGAATCCGGCCGAGAGATCGAACAGCGGCAGACAGCGGCCCAGCACGTCCACGCTGCCCGACGTCGGATGGTAGATGCCGGCGAGCACCCGCAGCAGCGTGGTCTTGCCGGCGCCATTGGCGCCGATGATGGCGACGCGATCGCCGGCACGGATGTCGAGGTTGACGTCATTCAACGCGGAGACGATGTGCGGGGTCGCCGTGGTCCGCCGCAGTGTCATCGCGTTGACGAACCGGCTGCGCAGCGAGCGGTCGCGGAACGACAGCACCGGAAACCTTACCGAGACGTTGCGAAGCGCGATATGAGCTGCGGGGGTCATATCTCGTGCCTCACAGCCAATACGCCACACGATGGCGGTATTTCGCGTAGCAGCCGAGGCCGATGACGGCCACGACGGTCGCATAGATGACCCCGAGGAGCCATTGCTCCGCATCGGTCGACTGCGACAGTAGCGGCCTGCGCACCAGATCGAGCAGCGTCGCGAACGGATTGGCGCGGATCAGCCAATAAAACGCGGTGCCGCGCGCGCTGTCTTCGGTCCAGATGATCGGCGTCAGGAAGAAGACGAATTGCAGGCCGCTGACGATCGCCGAGCCGATGTCACGAAACCGCGCGCAGAGCATACCGAGCGCGACCGAGCCACCCAGCAGCACAGTGAGCAGGATCGCGAAGCCCGGTACCGCGAGCAGCATGCTCCCATGCAGCGGCCACGGCATCAGGAGATAGAGCAGGACGACGATCACCAGATGATGCGCGAAGATGAGGACGTTGCGCGCCATCATCTGGAGCACGTGCACGATCAGCGGCGCCGGCACCGCCTTGATCAAATGGCCTGATGCCACGAAGATGTGGGAACCTTCCTGGAGCGTCGTCGCGATCAGCGTCCAGACGATCAGGCCGACGGCAAAGTGCGGCAGAAAGCTCGTGATGTCCTGTCTGAACAGTGCCGCATAGACCGTGCCGACGCTGGCAATGGTCGCCGCGAGCGTCAGTGTGATCCAGAGCGGGCCGATCACGGTACGCCGATAGCGCAGCGAAACGTCCATCAGGGCAAGCGTGCCCCAACGATCGAACCGCGCCGCCTGGGCAAGGATCTCCTTGGCTGCAAGCTGAATGCGACGGCCCCTTCGTTTCCGGCGTTCCGATCGTGCGAGAGCATAGCAGATAGCGGCCTATTGGCCGACGGTCTCTATCCGCCCGCCTCTCGCGGGACAATCGGCCGTACGGATGATCCGGACCGGAGTCAGGCTCGCTTGACCCGCCGGACACCGCGCCGGCGGTCCTTCACCGGCGGCTTTGGCGCCAATTCGGGCATCTCGGTCTGGACCTCGCGGTAGCGGGTTAACATCCGTTCAAAGCTGGCATTCAGCGTCTCGGCGATGTCCGGGCGCTTCTCCAGAGCGGAGAGGATCGTCGCCGCAGCCTCGATGGTCGACAGTCCGTCCTTCCGAGGCTCCTTGCGCAGGCGCCCGTACCGCGATGGGGTGGTCGGGTTCAGGATGACGCGCTGGCATTTCAGCATCCACGGGTTGCGCCACCACAGGGCCTTGGCTTGGCTCCAGGTGCCGTCGAGCAGCACCACACCTTCGAGCTTGCCGAGGCGCGCGCGCTGGTTGTCCGCGACCTCGCTCTTGCGGTTGAGAGCCAGGATTTCGCCCTCGGCCTCGAGATCGGTGGCGTGCGCCGAGCCGAGATAGAGCACCGCCCAGTGCGAGGCGTTCTCGATGGGTTGCCCCAGCGCTTTCGACAGGCTCGGCCAGGACAGGCCGACCCGCAGCGTGGCACCGGCGAAATGCTTCGCAAGCAGCCGCGCAGTGCCGAGCGCCCTGTCCTGCTCCTGCGGATGCTGAAGGATCAGGAGCGAGAGCCGGTTCTTGATGGGCGTGACGCTGTCGCAGATGCACAACGGCATCGGCTTCTGGCAGTGCGGGCATTCGGGGATCGGATCGGCCGGCGCGGCGGCGGTGGGGTTCGACATAGTCGCCGCTATACGCTCTGCACGGCGGTTCAACAACCCGCCTATTCCGCCGGCGCGGCCAGCGGGCGCGGTTCGGAGCGGCGGCGCAGGCGGTCGACCAGCAGGTAGATCACGGGCGTGGTGTAGAGCGTCAGGATCTGCGAGACGAACAGCCCGCCGATGATGGTGATGCCGAGCGGACGGCGGAGTTCCGTGCCGGGCCCGGTCGCGACCACCAGCGGAATGCCGGCGAACAGCGCCGCCATCGTCGTCATCAGGATCGGCCGGAAGCGCGCCTGGCAGGCCTCGAAGATCGCCTCCGCCGACGACAGGCCGCGCTGGCGCTCGGCATCGAGCGCGAAATCCACCATCATGATGCCATTCTTCTTGACGATGCCGATCAACAGGATGATGCCAACGAAGGCGATCACGGTCAGTGGCGTGTTGGTGAGCTGCAAGGCCAGCAGCGCGCCAAGTCCCGCCGAGGGTAGCGTCGAGATGATCGTGAGCGGATGGGCGAGGCTCTCGTAGAGCACGCCGAGCACGATATACATCGCCACCAGCGCGCCGAGGATCAGGAGCGGCTGGCGGCCGCTGGTCTTGGCGAAATCGCCAGCATTGCCATCAAAACTGCCGCGAATGCCTTCCGGCATGTGCAGCTCCTCGACCGCGCGCTGGATGTTCTGCGTTGCGGCCTGGATCTGCACATCCGGCAACAGGTTGAACGACACCGTGGTCGATGGGAACGACTGCGAATGATAGACCGCGAGCGCGGCGAGCCCGCGCGTCGCATGCACCACGGCCGACAGCGGCACCTGCGCGTCGCCCGCGCCGGCGACATAGATGCGATCGAGGTTGGAGGGGTCGACCTGGAATTTCGGGTCGATCTCCAGCACGGTCATGTACTGGTTGCGCTGGGTGTAGATGATCCCGATCTGCCGCTGCGAGAACGCGTTGTTGAGCGCGTTGTCGATATCCTGGACGCGGACGCCGAGTGCGGAGGCCTTCTGGCGGTCGATCGACAAGGTCAATTGAAGCCCGCCGGGATCGCGGTCGCTGGAGATGTCGGTGATGCCTTCGACGCTCTCCATGCGCTTGGCCACGATCGGCGCCCACTTTTGCAACAGGCCGAGGTCGGTGCTGGTCAGCGTGTATTGGTAGTCGGAATCGCTCTGCCGTCCGCCGGCGCGCACGTCCTGGGCGGCGAACATGAACAGGCGGATGCCGGGCACCGGGTATAACGCCCGCCTGAGACGGTCGATCACCACCTGGGTCGAGACGTGGTCGCGCTCCTCCGGCGGCTTCAGGCTGATGAACATGGTGCCGCGATTGGAGGTCGCGCCGCCCGGTCCGCCGCCGCTGCCGACGGTGGAGCCGATGCCGGCCACTGCCGGATCCTGCATCACGATGTCGGCGAGCCGCTGCTGCAGGCTCAGCATCGACTGGAACGAGATGTCGGCCGAGGCGCGCGTCGCCCCGATGACGAAGCCGGAATCGTCGGTCGGGAAATAGCCCTTAGGGATCTTGATGTAGAGCGTAATTGTTAGGCCGATGGTGGCGAAGAACACCAGCAGCGTCAGCAGCGGATATTCCAGCACGGTGCGCAAGGTGCGGGTGTAGAACGCGACGATGCGCGACAGCGAGCCCTCGATGATCCGGTCGAACAGGGTCGCCGTGCCAGACGTGGTCTGGCGGATGTAATGGGCGCAGATCATCGGCGTCACCGTCAGCGACACCAGGGTCGAGACCAGGATGGCGAAGGTCAATGTCAGGGAGAACTCGCGCAGCAGCCGGCCGACGACGCCATCCATGAAGATCAGCGGCGTGAAGGCCGCGATCAGCGACAGGCTGATCGACACGACGGTGAAGCCGATCTGCCGGGCGCCGTCCAATGCCGCCTGGAGCGGGCGCATGCCGTGCTCGAGATTGCGGTACATGTTCTCGATCATGACGATGGCGTCGTCGACCACGAAGCCAACGGAGATCGCCAGCGCCATGAGCGAAAGATTGTCGATCGAGAAGCCCGCGACCCACATGCCGGCGCAGGTTCCGGCCAGCGCCAGCGGCACCGAGATTCCGGCTGCGATCGTCGGCGTGAGCCGTCGCAGGAATACGAACACGACGACCATCACGAGAATGGCAGTCGCGAGCAAGGTCCACTGCATGTCGAGCACGCTGGCGCGGATCGTACTGGTGCGGTCGACCAAGGTGGAGATATCGACCCCGGCCGGGATCCACTGCTTCAGCGCGGGGATCAGCGCCTTCACCCGGTCGACGGTATCGATGACGTTGGCATCGCCCTGCTTGGTGATCTGGATCAGCACAGCCGGCTGCTTGTTGAACCAGGCGATGGAACGGGCGTTACGGACGGAGTCCTCGATGTCGGCAACATCGGAGAGCCGGACGAAATTGCCCTTCGCGCTCTTGATGACGATGTCGCGGAACTCTTTCGCCGTCCGCATCTGCTTGTTGAGCGACAGCGTCTCGCTCTGGCGCTCGCCGTTGAAGATGCCGACCGGACCGAGCGGGTTGGCGTTGATAATCGCAGTTCGCACGTCGTCGGTGGCGATGCCGGCATTGGACAACGCGACAGGATTGAGCTGAATCCTGACCGCCGGCTGGTCGGCACCCGAGATCGTCACATTGCCCACCCCCGGCACCTGCGAGATGCGCTGCGCCAGCACGGTGTCGGCGACGTCGTAGACCGCGCTGGCGGACAGCGTCTTCGAGGTCAGCGCCAGCACGAAGACCGGCGCGCCTGCGGTGTTCGCCTTGCGGAAGCGCGGCAGCGTCGGCAAATCGCTCGGCAGGTCGACCAGCGACGCATTGATTGCCGCCTGCACGTCGCGGGCGGCTTTGTCGACGTTGCGGCCGATGTCGAACTGGAGCTGGATGCTGGTCGTGCCGAGTGACGAAGTCGAGGTGATCTGGCTGATGCCCGCGATCTCGCCGAGCCGCCGCTCCAGCGGCGAGGCAACCGTCGCCGCCATGACGGACGGGTCGGCGCCAGGACGGCTGGCCGAGACGAAGATGGCGGGAAAATCGATGTTCGGAACCGAGGCAACGGGGAGGAACTCGTAAGCCACGATACCCAGCAGGAACAACCCGATCGACAGCAGCGTGGTCGCGACCGGGCGGCGGATGAAGGGCTCCGAGATCGATGCCATCACTGCATCCCCTCGGTCGCGCCCGCGACGGGCGGACCGCCGGATTCGGCCGGCGGCAGCGCCTGCTCGAGGCGGCGGTTGATGCGGTCGAGGGCGAGATAGATCACCGGCGTGGTGTAGAGCGTGAGCAATTGGCTGAGCAGCAGGCCGCCGATAATGGAGATGCCGAGTGGGAAGCGCAGCTCGGCGCCGGTGCCGCTCTCGATCGCCAGCGGCAGCGCACCGAACAGGGCGGCCAGCGTCGTCATCATGATCGGACGGAAGCGCAGCAGACAAGCCTGTACGATCGCCTCGTTCGGCGACATCCCCTGCCCGCGCTCGGCCTCGAGCGCGAAGTCGATCATCATGATCGCGTTCTTCTTGACGATGCCCATCAACAGGATGATGCCGATCAGCCCGATCACCGAGAGATCCTGCCCGCACAGCATCAGCGCCAGGATCGCGCCGACGCCGGCGGACGGCAGCGTCGAGAGGATCGTGATCGGATGGATGTAGCTCTCGTAGAGCACGCCGAGCACGATATAGATCGTGATCACCGCGGCCAGCAGCAGCCAGGGCTGGCCGGCGAGTGCCTTGGCGAATTCGGCGGCGTCGCCGGCATAGACGCCGACGATGCTGTTGGGCATCTCGATCCGGGTCTCGATGGTCTTCACGGCCTCGACGGCATCGCCAAGCGCCGCGCCCGGCGCGAGGTTGAAGCTGAGCGAGATCGACGGGAATTGCGCCTGGTGCGAAATCGCGAGCGGCGCGGTGGTGCGCGTCAGCGTCGCCACGGCGGAGAGCGGCACCTGCGCGTTGGGCGCACCGGCGGTCGCGCTCGCCGCGCCCGGCAGATAAAGCTTCGACAGGATCGAGGGATCGCGCTGGTACATCGGCAGCGCTTCCAGCACCACGCGGTACTGGTTGGCCTGGCCGTAGATGGTCGAGATCTGGCGCTGCGCGAAGGCGTCGTTGAGCGTGTCGGTGATGCCCTGAAGGCTGACGCCGAGCTGGCCGGCGCGGGTGCGGTCGACCGTGAGCTGCGCCCGCAGACCGCCTTCCTGCGCTTCCGAGGAGACGTCGCGGAACAGCGGATCGCGCCGCATTTCGGCAACCAGCTTGCGCGCCCATTCCGACACCAAAGCGGCGTCGGTGCCGGTCAGCGTGTACTGGTATTGCGAACGGCTCGACTGGGTCGAGATCTGCACGTCCTGCACCGGCTGGAAATAGACGGTCATGCCGGGGATGGCGGCCACCCGCCCCTTCAGGCGGGTGATGACGACGCTGACATCGTCGCGCCGCTCGCCGCGAGGTTTCAGCGTCATGACAAGACGGCCGACATTGGTGGTCGGATTGACCGAGCCTGCACCGATCACCGAGACCACGCCGGTCACATCGGGATCGGCCTTGATGGCGTCGGCCGCCTCGGCCTGCCGCTTCTGCATCTCCGCAAACGAGACGTCGGGACCGGCTTCGGTCACCGCCGTGATCGAGGCGGTGTCCTGCAGCGGCAGGAAGCCCTTTGGCGCGACGACATAGAGCGCCAGGGTCGCGATCAGCGTGGCGAAAGTCACGACCAGTGTCGCGCGCTGGCGCTCCAGCACCCAGAGCAGCGTGCGGTGATAGAACCCGACGGTGCGGTCGATGAAGCGGCTGACCGCGGCAAGACCCGGCACTGCCAGCTCTTCATGGGCATGCTTCAGCAGGCGCGAGCACATCATCGGCGTCAGCGTCAGCGACACCACGGCGGAGGTCACGACCGCGATCGTCAGGGTCAGCGCGAATTCGCGGAACATGCGGCCCACAAGGCCCGACATGAACAACAGCGGGATGAACACCGCAATCAGCGATACCGTCAGCGAAATCACGGTGAAGCCGATCTCGCTGGCGCCCTTCAGCGAGGCCTCCATCGCGCTGTCGCCGTTTTCCATGTGGCGGACGATGTTCTCGATCATCACGATGGCGTCGTCCACGACGAAGCCGGTGCCGATGGTGAGCGCCATCAGCGACAGATTGTCGAGGCTGAAGCCGGCAAAATACATGATGCCGAAGCTCGTGATCAGCGACAGCGGCAGCGCCACGCCGGCGATCAGCGTGGCGCGTAGCGAACGCAGGAACAGCAGCACCACCAGCGTCACCAGCACGACGCTGAGGATCAGCGTGAACTGCACGTCGCGCACCGAGGCACGGATGGTGACGGTGCGGTCGGAGACGATGGTGAGGTTCACGCCGGCCGGAATAGCGCGCTGGACCTTTGGGATTTCCGCCCGGATCTGGCTGACGACGTCGATCACATTGGCGCCGGGCTGACGCTGGATGTCGATGATGACGGCGGGCGAGCCCTGGTACCAGCCGCCGGTGCGGTCGTTCTCGAGCCCATCGACGATCTGGGCGACGTCGGCGATCGTGACCGGCGAGCCGTTGCGGTAGGCGATGATGACAGGCTTGTAGGCGTCGGCGGCGGCGATCTGGTCGTTGGCGGCGATGATGTAGGATTGCTGCGCGCCGTCGAGCGAGCCTTTCGGCCCGGAGACGTTGGCACTGGCGATCGCGGTGCGCAGGTCTTCCATGGCTATGCCATAGGCGGCGAGCCGCGCGAGATCCGCCTGGATGCGGACGGCTGGCTTCAGTCCGCCGAGCACAGAGACGCGCCCGACGCCGGAAATCTGGCTCAGCCGCTGCGCCAGAAGCGTATCGGCGATGTCGCTCATCGCCCGCAACGAGATTGTGTCGGAGCGCAGCGCCAACGTCATCACCGGCGCATCGGCCGGGTTCACCTTGGCGTAGGTCGGCGGATAAGGCAGCGTCTTGGGCAGCACGCCGGCCGCCGCGTTGATCGCAGCCTGGACGTCCTGGGTGGCACCGTCGATGTCGCGGTTGAGATCGAACTGCAGCGAGATCTGGCTGACGCCGAACGAGCTCGTCGAGTTCATCGCCGACAGCGACGGGATCTGGCCGAGCTGCCGCTCCAAGGGCGCGGTGATCAGCGAGGCGATCACGTCGGGGCTCGCGCCGGGCAATTGCGTCGTCACCTGCACGGTCGGGAAATCGACCTGCGGCAGCGCGGACACCGGCAGCGCGAAATAGCCGAGCAGCCCGCCAATCAGAAGCGCGATGCCGAGCAATGAGGTCGCGATCGGACGGCGGATGAAGGGTTCGGAGACGCCCATGGGATGCGCCTGCCGCTCAGGCGGCTGTTGTCGGGATCATGGCTGCTTAGCTCCACTTCCCGATGCACCCGGACTTGACGGAGGCCCTGGTGCCGGTCCGGTCTGGCCCTTCTGGTCGCCTTCGCTGCTCTTGCGCTTGGCGCGGAACTCGCCGTCCTTGTCTTGTCCGTCCTTCTGGCCGTCTTTTGCGCCGTCCTTCTTTTGACCATCCGGCCCGCGCGAGCGCTTGCGCGGCGCGAGATCGGCCGACGGGGTCTGATCGTCGCGCCCGATGACCACCTTGGAGCCGTCGGACAGATTGGCAAAGCCCGTCGTGACGACCTTGTCGGTCGCCGACAGGCCACTGGCGATGACGGCGTCATGCTCGTTCTGCTGCGTCACCGTCACCGGCTTGGCCGAGACGATGTTATCCTCGCCGATGACATAGCTGAAGGTGCCGATCGGTCCGCGCTGCACGGCCGAGGTCGGCACCACCAGTGCCTGGGTCAGGGTCTCGACCTTGAGGCGGACATTGACGAACTGGCCCGGCCAGAGCTGGTAATTGGCGTTGGGGAATTCGGCCTTGAGCCTGAGCGTGCCGGTGGTCTGGTCGACCTGGTTGTCGATGCCGGTGAGCTTTCCGGTGTCGATCACTGTGAGGCCATCATTGCCGAACACGTCGACCGCGAGCGCGCCCTTCGACGCGGCGGCATTGACCCGCATGATCTGCTGCTGGGGCAAGCTGAACCACACCGCGATCGGCTGCAATTGCGTGATCACCACGAGGCCGGTGGTGTCGGAGGCGTGGATGATGTTGCCTTGATCGACCTGGCGCAGGCCGGCGCGGCCCGAGATCGGCGCCACGATCTTGGTGTAGCTCAGCGTCGCCGCCGCATTGTCGATCGCGGCCTGATCGGCCTTGACCAGCGCCTCGGTCTGCGCGACCAGCGCGCGCTGGGTGTCGGCCTGCTGCTTGGATCCGGCGTTGGACGCGGCGAGCTGCTCGTAGCGCGTGAGGTCGATACGCTGGTTGGCGAGCTGGGCCTGGTCCTGCGCCTTCTTGGCGACCGCCTGATCGTACGTCGCCTGATAGAGCGCCGGGTCGATCTCGCCGACCACGTCGCCTTTCTTGACGTCCTGTCCCTCGGTGAAATTGACCGCGATCAGCTTGCCGTCGACCTGCGAGCGGACGGTCACGGTGTTGAGCGCGCGGATCGCACCGACGCCGTCGAGATAGACGGGAACGTCCTGGATGCGGGGCGTCGCCGCCAGCACCGGCACCGGCAGATCCGGCCGTTGATTGCGGCCGTTCGCCTGCTGCGGCTGCTGGTGCCAGGTGGTCCAGCCGTAGTAGCCGAGCCCGCCGAGGATCGCCAGCGTGATCAGGGTCATGACGAAGCCGCGCCCGCGCGACTTCTTCGCCGTTCCCTCCTTCACGCCTTGCTTGGTATCCGGCTTAAAGAGCATTGACCGGTTTCTCCATCCTCGGCTCCCAGCCGCCGCCGAGCGCCTGATACAGGCTGACGATAGCAAGAAGGCGGGCAAGTTGCGCCTGCGACAGCGCGTCTTCCGCCTGGAACAGGGTCAGTTGCGTATTGAGCACGGTGACGATGTCGGCCGTGCCCGCGCGCAACTGCTGCTCGGAGAGATCGAATGCGCGGCGGGAGGCGTTGAGGACGTCACGCTGCAATTGCAGCCTGATCGTGGTCTGCTTGATCGAAAACAGCGCGTTGTCGACATCGGCAAAGGACTGGATGATGGTCTTGCGGTAAGTCTGGAGCAATTCGTCCTGCCGCGCCTTGGCAAATTCGAAATTGCCGAGGATCTTGCCACCGTCGAAGATCGGCTGCGTCGCGCTGCCGACGAGCTGGAAGAACGCCGCATGCGGCTGGAACAGCGAGACCAGGGCCGAGCTTTGATAGCCGCCATTGCCGGTGAGCTGGATGGTCGGAAAGAACTGCGCGCGGGCATTGCCGACGTTCGCTGTCGCGGAGGCGAGCTGGGCCTCCTGCCTGCGGATGTCGGGCCGTTGCGTCAGGAGCTCCGACGGCAGTCCCGGCGTCACGCGCGGAATCGCGATCCGGTTCAGCGAGCCGCCGAGCACGCGCACGCTCTCCGGCGGCCGCGACACCAGGACTGCAAGCGCATTGACGTTCTGGTCGAGCGTCTGGCGCAGCGGCGGCACCAGTGCCTTCTGGTTTGCGAGCACGCTCTCCTGCTCGGCGACGTCGAGGTCGGTGCCGGTGCCGGCCTTGCGCCGTTCCCTGACGGCATCGAGGATGCGTTGCGCGCTCGCGATGTTGCGCTGTGAGGTCCTGATGCGATCCTGCGAGGCCAGCACCTGGAAATAGGCGTTAGCGACGCCTGCAAGCGTGGTCAGCGCAACGACGTCGCGATCGAAGCGGTTGGCATTTGCCGTCTCTTCCGCCGTTTGCAGGGCGTCGCGATTTTGGCCCCAGAAATCGAGCTGGTAGCTCGCGCTCAGCGAAGCCTGGTAGTTGACGACCTCACGGCCGCCATTGGTTAGCCCCGAGGCGGAGGAACCGGAGGTGCGCGAATAGGCCTCCTGCCCGGTGCCGGACAGGCTCGGCAGCAGCGCCGCACCCGCCTGCCGCGCCTGAGCGTCGGCCTCGACGATGCGCGAAACGGCGGCGGCGATGTCGAGGTTGACGGTGTGCGCCTCTTCCATCAGCTGTGTCAGCTCCGCGGAGCGGAAGCTGCGCCACCAATCCAGCGACGGCGGCGCATCGGCCTTCCCGGCATATTTGTATTGCGTGGGAACGTCGAGCGCGGGATCAGGAAGATCCTGCGTCAGCACGCAGGCGCCCGAACCGGCGGCGAGGCAAGCGACCGCAAGCCAGCGCGCCGCACGTCGCGTCCGGGACGTCGCGCCTGGTGACCGCCGCACGGCGATCGCCGGAACACGTTGTGTCACATCCACCCCCCGCCGGGCAGATCGAACCGCCGCCGCGCGGCCGGATTAGCCGATTCGCAGCGCGGTCGTCGGGGGGCTTTGGACAACTCGTTCACAAGTGATGCTTTCGGCGAAATTGTGCGCCTCATACTAGCCGGACGCGGAACCGCGGGACAGTCCCGCAGTTGCGATGTGCCCCCCAAAGCGCGACGATCTTAGAGCTGAGAAAATACAAAAGGGTGCTGTCCTGCAGGTGTTTCTTGAATTTCAGGGCCGTTCCTGAGTGCGTTCGAGCTTACCAAGATTTCATGTGATACTGCCGCCACACCGACGCCAACCCCCTCCAATCCGCCTGCACCGCTCGCGATGCGGCTTCAGTCCGGCCGCGAAACCGGGCCTGGCCACTTTCGCGAGGTTGTCCATTATCGGAAAACGAATAAGCGTTCGTCGTGCCGATATCTTGACCGCCTCCCGCGTACTATCCGCACTCTTCGACGGCGACGGCTGACATCCAATGGAGGGTGCGCTGGCGACGACCCTTATCTTCCATGTTTTGGCAGAAGCCGGCCACATCCTCCTACCGATATCCCGCGGCGTAGCACAGCAGCAGCGGCGATCTCTCCTTCCAAATTTTCACTGCTTACGGGGATTTTCGCGGGTTTCGCCGCAGCGCAAAAGCCTTCCCCTTTGGCATTTCAAGCACTAGGTTCTGGCCAACCTAATCAACCCCTTGCCAGTGATTTCCCCTGACATGACCATCAAAAACGACGTTGTCGAAGCCATCGGCAACACCCCGCTGATCAAGCTCAAGCGCGCTTCCGAACTGACCGGCTGCACCATCCTGGGCAAGGCCGAATTCATGAATCCCGGCCAGTCGGTGAAGGATCGCGCCGGCAAATGGATGATCCTCGAGGCCGAGAAGCGCGGCCAGCTCAAGCCCGGCGGTCTCGTCGTGGAATCGACCGCCGGCAATACCGGCATCGGTCTTGCGGTCGTGGCCAGCGCCCGCGGCTACCGCACGCTGATCGTGATCCCGGAGACGCAGAGCCAGGAGAAGAAGGATTTTCTGAAGCTGTGCGGCGCCGAGCTGCTGGAATCGCCGGCCCTGCCCTATTCCAATCCGAACAATTACCAGCATGTCGGCCGCCGTCTTGCCGACGAGCTGCGCAAGACGGAGCCGAACGGCGTGCTGTTCGCCGACCAGTGGAACAACCTCGACAATGCGAAGGCGCATTACGAGTCCACAGGTCCCGAGATCTGGGAGCAGACCGGCGGCAAGATCGACGGCTTCGTCTGCTCCGTCGGCAGCGGCGGCACGCTGGCCGGCACCAGCCGCTTCCTGAAAGAGAAGAGCAAGGACGTCAGGATCGCCTGCGCCGACCCGCACGGCGCCGGCATGTATGAATATTTCAGAACGGGCGATGCCAAGGCGACGCCGGGCGGCTCGATCACCGAGGGCATCGGCCTCAACCGGGCGACCGCAATCGTCGAGAGCGCAAAGGTCGATGACGCCTATCTCATTCCCGATGCGGAAGCAGTCACGGTGATCTACGAACTGCTCCAGCACGAAGGCCTGTGCCTCGGCGGCTCGACCGGCATCAACGTTGCCGGCGCGATGCGTCTCGCAAAACAGCTCGGGCCCGGCAAGACGATCGTCACCGTGCTTTGCGATTCCGGCAGCCGTTACCAGTCGAAGCTGTTCAATGCGGACTTCATGCGCGCCAAGAGCCTTCCTGTGCCTGAATGGCTGGAGAAGCGCAGCAACATCAAGCTGCCGTTCGTCTAGAACGTTCCGGAAGCCGGCCGTCTAGCTCCAGTTCGAGCGAGACGATCCCTGCGACACCCGCGCGAGGCGCTCGTTCGATAGCGAAGGCTTGTTCGCGCGTGTGCGCGGCGGGAGGGGAGCGCCGTAGGAGCCCTCGCTGTCGCCGCTCGGCCAGAACATGAGCGCGAGCATCAGCGCGAGGTTGACGAGCGCGCCGACCGCCGTTGCCTGGTGCTCCTCCCCGATCGCCCAGGCCGGAAACCGGCCCGCGACGACATGGTCGACGATCATGAGCGCGAACCAGGCAGGCACCACGCAGACCGGATCCCAGCCGATGTCGCGGATGCGCATCGATTGCAGCGTGAGGGTCGCAACTCCGAAGAACACGATCGCGGCGATCATCGCCCAGCTCTTGGTGAGGTCTTCGGGTCGGATCGCGCCGGGCGAGGTGTTGTTCAGCACGGCCATTGCGATTGCAAAGCAGATCGCCGTCATCACGATCGCAAGCGCGACCGTCGCGAGGAAGAAATGCAATCGCCCGAGCCGGGCGTTCAAGCCGAAGACGAAACCGAGCATTGGCGCACCCTTTTGGCGCCACATGCCCAGAGATAGCTTTCGGAGCCATGAACCGGCACGGTCGCGCAGCGCCGCATGGTTTCCGGAGGACTAAGGTGGCCGGCGCAATTCGAGGCTACGCCCCAACCGGCAGGGTCAGGCGCCCCCGCTGCCTTCGACAGCCGCGGCACAATAGTCGCGCCAGAACTGGCGATAGCCCGCTTCGACCTTGCGCGTGTAGATTTCGACATTGCCGGCGGGAGACGCTGCGATCCGGGCCGGCAAGTCGCTGCGCAACCTCGCCAGATACGCCGGCTGCGCCGCATATTTGCAGGCGATCGCGGCATAGCCCTCGTCGTCCTCGGCGACCCAGTCGTCGAGACCGACCGCAGCCACGATCGAACCACCGGCACGCGACGAGGCGCCGTTGCCAAGCTTGGCCACGACCGGAACGCCCGCATAGAGCGATTCCCAGGTGCTGACGCCGCCGTTTTGCGGGAATGTGTCGAGCGATATGTCGACGTTCGCAAACGCCCGCAGGTGCTCGGGGCGCGGCGACGAGCCCAGGCAGGTGACATTCTCCTCGGCAACGCCCTGTGCCACGAACCGCGCGACCAGATTGTCGCGCAACATGGGATCGTCAAGCAGAGTATGCTTGATGATGATCTTCGAACCCGTCACCTCGCGCATCACTTTCGACCACACCCCGATGGCCTCGTCTGAGATCTTGTAGATGCGGTTGAACACGCCGAAGGTGACATGGCCGTTGCGGAGCATGGGCGGCTCCGATGCAGGTAGATCCAAAATGGGATCGATCGTGATCAGGCACGGCAGGTCGTAGACCTTTTCAGCCAGCAGATGGCGCGCCGATTGCGGAATGAAGACCGGATCCGCGAGCACGTAGTCCATGGTCTGAAGGCCCGTGCCCGTGGCGTGACCAAACCCGGAGACTTGGATCGGGGCCGGCTTGCGGGCGAAGACATGGAGCCTGTTGCCGGTCGTGTGCCCGGATACGTCGATCAGGATATCGACCTTGTCGGCCTGGATGCGATCGGCCAACTCGTCATCCGACATCTGCCAGGCGTCGACCCAGACATCCGCCGAGGACCTAAATGCGGCGGTCATCTCATCTCTTACCGGCGAGCACGAATAGCAGACGATCTCAAACCTGGCGTGATCATGATGGCGCAGCACCGGCAACAGAGCGAACGCCGCCGAGTGATGCCAAAACTCGGCAGCAACATAGCCGACCACGATCCGCCTGTCGGGATCAAGCTGCCGGGGGGCAAGAGTCCTTCGCGGCAACTTCGAGCCGATCGCGTCCCACCACTGCTTTCGTGCGGCCTGCTGAACCGCGAAATCGGCCTCGGAGAGATAGTCGAGGAAGAAGATCTTCCGGCCGATCAAGGATGCATCCGGCACAATGGCCAGCGCCGCATCGAGAAGCTCGATCGCCGACGCGATCTCTCCCTGATTTGCAAAACAAGCGCTCAGCAGCGCCATCGCGATCGCTGAGCTTGGATATTCCTCCAGCAACATGGTGCAGGCTAAAATCGCTTGCGCCGTGTTTCCCATGGCGAGCGCGACTTGTGCCTTCCCCTGCAAGGCCACCTCGAGCTTGGGCGCAAGCGCAAGGGCCGCGTCGAAATCCGCCGCCGCCTGTTCCAACCTCGACGTCTCAAGATTGAGCCGTCCACGGTTCGCCAGGATTTTCGCCGAGCCTGGCCTGATCGCGAGCGCCGCCTCCAGCGCGCCTTTGGCCTCGTCGAAGTTTTTGAGCTCGATATTGACCAAACCTTTGCCGACGAGCGCCTCGACGTTTCGCGGCTGAAACAACAGTGCGCGCTCGAAGCTCTGTTTGGCGCGATCAAGCTGGCGCAGCGCGAGCTCTGCCAGGCCGCGATTGCAAAGCGCATCGGCATGATCGGGCTTCAGCCCGATCGCGCGATCGTACATTTCGATAGCCTGCTCGACACGGTTTAGATGCAACAAGGTATTTCCGAGATTGGCCAAGGCCATCGGTAAGCTGGGCTTCAACGCGATGGCTCTCTCCAGGGACGTACGCGCGTCCTCATATTCCCCAAGTGCGAAATGCGTGGCTCCCAAATCGGAAAAAGCCTGTGCCGAGCGTGGGTCGACCGTCACGGCATGTTTGAGGGCCTGTTTCGCTGCCTCGAAGTGTCGGCTCGCGAACGCGCCCAAGCCAAGCAGGTGCAAGGCGCCGAAATGCTCCGGAAGTTCATTCAGGATCTGGCGGCAGAGCGCCTCGGTCTCCGCATACCGGCCCTGGCCATAGGCCGCATTCGCGGTCGAAATGATCGCGTCCGCCTGCTTCTTCAATTTCTTCTGCAATCGCGCGTTCTGGAACGCGCGCGCGCCGGCGCCGCTGCTCTGCAAGGATTCTCTCCGGAGGATGTCCGAGACGATTCTAGCTGATTCGCGGCCAGAGCCGCCGGTTTAGGCGGCCCGGCAATCCCCCGGAAGATGCCGGTGCCCAACCCGGGCCTCGCCTACGCAACGTCAGCGTTATCCGCGGCGGCGGCACAATAGTCGCGCCAGAACTTTCGGTAACCCGCCTCGAGCTCCCGCGTGTAGGTCTCGACATTTCCGGCGGGCGAAGCCGCGATCCGGGCGGGCAAATCCGCGCGCAATTTCGCCAGATAATCGGGCTGCGACGCAAACCTGCGAGCGATCTCGACATAACCATCGTCATCCTCGGCCACCCAGTCGCCGAGGCCGACGGCAGTCACGATAGAGGCGCCGGCACGCGAGGAGGCCCCGATGCCGAGCTTGGCCACGACGGGAACGCCCTTGTAGAGAGATTCCCAGGTGCTGATGCCGCCATTTTGCGGGAACGTGTCGAGGGACATATCGACCTGGGCGAAAGCCACCAGATGGTCGTCGCGCGAGGTGGTGCCGAGGCAGGTGATGTTCTCCTCGGTAACGCCCTGCGCCAGGAAGCGCGCGACCAGGCTAGCGCGCAGCAGGGGATCATCGAGCAGACCATGCTTGAGGACGATCTTCGATCCCGGCAGCTCCCGCATGATGCGCGACCACACACGGATCGCATCATCCGATATTTTGTAGATGCGGTTGAACACGCCGAAGGTGACGTAGCCGTTGCGGAGCATCGGCAGCTCCGAAGGCGCCAGATCCGAGACAGGCTCCATGGTGATCAGACACGGCAGATCGTAGATTTTCTCGGCAAACAGATTCCGAACCGACGGCGGAATGAAAATGGGATCCGCGAGCACGTAGTCCATAATCGGCATGCCTGTGCCCGTCGCGTGTCCGAAGCCAGTGGCCTGGATCGGGGCCGGCTTACGCGCAAAACACTGCAGCCTGTTACCGGTCGTGTGGCCCGAAACGTCGATCAGGATGTCGACATTGTCGGCTTGGATACGATCGGCGAGTTCGTCGTCCGAAAGCCCCCAGGCATCGACCCAGACGTCGGCCAATGATTTGAACATGGCGGTGTACTCGTCCGCGCCCGGCCATGAGTAGTAGCAGATGATTTCAAATTTAGTGTGATCATGATGGCGCAGCACTGGCAGCAGCGTGAGCCCCGCGGAGTGCTGCCGGAATTCGGCAGCGACATAGCCGACCACGATCCGCTTTTCCGGGTCCAGCGGCCGCTTCGGCAACTCCCTTCGCGGCTGCTTGGAGCCGATCTAGTCCCACCAGGATTTTCGCACCGCCTGCTGGACCACGAAATCGGCCTCGGCGCGGTAGTCCTCCAGGAAGATCTTTCCTCTGATCGCATCCCCATAGTCCGGCCGGACTGCCAGCGCGCGATCGAGATACTCGATCGCTGCGTCCATGTCCCCCTGGTTCGAATAAGAGAAGCCCATCAGCGCCAGCCCCACCTCGGAGCGCGGATTTTGCTCGATCAGGGCCGTTGCGGCTGCCATCGCCTGCGCGGTCTTTCCCATGACGAGGCAGGCCTGGGCCTTGCCGCGTAGCGCCAGCTCGAGCTTGGGCGAGATCGCAAGCGCCGCCTCGAAATCCGCAAGCGCGGGCTCCAGGCGCTGCAACTCGTAACTGAGCCGCCCGCGTTGGGCCACGATCCTCGGCGAGCCGGGCTTGATCGCCAGCGCCATGGCAAATTTGGCGGCCGCCTCGTCGTGGTGCCGCAGCTCCATGCTGACCATGCCGCTGCCGACGATAGCCTCGGCGTGACGGGGCTGAAACAGCAGGGCGCGGTCGAAGCTTTCCTTGGCGCGCATGATCTGTCCAAGCACAATCTCGACCATACCGCGATTGCAGAACGCGTCGGCATAATCCGGCTTGATCTTGATGGCGCGCTCATGCAGCTCGAGCGCCTGTTCGTACTGCCCCAGATGCATCAGCGTGTTGCCGAGGTTGGTCAGCGCGACCGCAAAATTCGGCTTTAGCGCGATGGCCCTCTCCTGGCACCGCCGCGCCTCTTCGTAATTGCCGAGATCGAAATGCACGGTCGCGAGGTTGTTATGGGCATCGTGCAGGCGCGGATCGAGCACAATCACGCGCTTGAGCAGCTGTTGCGCCTCCTCCAGGCGCCGGCCGTCATGCGCGCACATGCCGAGCAGGTGCAGAGCGTCGACATGATCGGGCAGCGCTTTAAGGATCTCCCGGCAGAGTGCGTCAGTCTCAGCATATCGGCCCTGGCCATAGGCGGTAGCCGCGGCGGAGAGGACGGCGTCCGCCTGCTTCATCAATTTCTTCTGCAATCGCGCGTTCTGGAATGCGCGCGCGCCGCCGCTGCTCTGCAAGGTGTCTCTCCGGAAGATGGCCCGGGGCAGAGTCTAACTGATTCGCAAGCCCGACCTGCCGGTCAGCTGGCACGGTGACACCCCCGGGATTTCCCGGGGCTCAGCGGCCCGGCGCTGCCGGTCCCCTACGCAACCTCGCTGCCTTCGACAGCCGCGGCACAATAGTCGCGCCAGAACTGGCGATAGCCCGCCTCGAGCTCCCGCGTGTAGATTTGGACATTGCCGGCGGGAGACGCTGCGATCCGGGCCGGCAGGTCGCTGCGCAACCTCGCCAGATACGCCGGCTGCGCCGCATATTTGCAGGCGATCGCGGCATAGCCCTCGTCGTCCTCGGCGACCCAGTCGTCGAGACCGACCGCAGCCACGATCGACCCACCGGCACGCGACGAGGCGCCGTTGCCAAGCTTGGCCACGACCGGAACGCCGGCATAGAGCGATTCCCAGGTGCTGACGCCGCCATTTTGCGGGAACGTGTCGAGCGATATGTCGACGTTCGCAAACGCCCGCAGGTGCTCGGGGCGCGGCGACGAGCCCAGGCAGGTGACATTCTCCTCGGCAACGCCCCGTGCCACGAACCGCGCGACCAGATTGTCGCGCAACATGGGATCGTCAAGCAGAGTATGCTTGATGATGATCTTCGAACCCGTCACCTCGCGCATCACTTTCGACCACACGCGGACGGCCTCGTCCGAGATCTTGTAGATGCGGTTGAACACGCCGAAGGTGACATGGCCGCTGCGGAGCATGGGCGGCTCCGATGCAGGTAGATCCAAAATGGGATCGATCGTGATCAGGCACGGCAGGTCGTAGACCTTTTCAGCCAGCAGATGGCGCGCCGATTGCGGAATGAAGACGGGATCCGCGAGCACGTAGTCCATGGTCTGAAGGCCCGTGCCCGTGGCGTGACCAAACCCGGAGACTTGGATCGGGGCCGGCTTGCGGGCGAAGACATGGAGCCTGTTGCCGGTCGTGTGCCCGGACACGTCGATCAGGATATCGACCTTGTCGGCCTGGATGCGATCGGCCAACTCGTCATCCGACATCTGCCAGGCGTCGACCCAGACATCCGCCGAGGACCTGAATGCGGCGGTCATCTCATCTCTTACCGGCGAGCACGAATAGCAGACGATCTCGAACCCGGCGTGATCATGACGGCGCAGCACCGGCAACAGAGCGAACGCTGCCGAGTGGTTCCTGAATTCGGAAGCGACATATCCGATCAAAATCCGCTTGTCCGGATCAAGCGTGCGGGGCGCCAACGCCCTTTGCGCCAATTTGGCGCCGATCGCGTCCCACCATTGCTTTCGCGCAGCCTGCTGAACCGAAAAATCGGCCTCCGGGAGATAGTCCAGGAAGAATATCTTGCGCCCGATCAAGTCCGCATAATCAGGCGTCATTGCCAGCCCGGCGTCGAGATGTTCGAGCGCCGTCGCGATGTCTCCCTGGCTCGCATAGCAGGAAGCCAGGAGCGCAATTCCGATGTCGGACCGCGGATTTTCCTCCAGCAAGGTCTCGACGGCCGCAATCGCCTCGGCCGTGTTGCCCTTGACAAGGTTGACTTGCGCCTTTCCCTGCAAGGCCACTTCGAGCCTCGGCGAAAGCGCCAGCGCCGCATCAAAGTCCGCGAGCGCCTGCTCCAGCCGCAACAGATCGAGATTGAGCCGTCCGCGCTGCGCCAGAATCTTCGGCGAATCCGGCTTGATCGCGAGCCCTGCCGCGATCGCCGCGGCCGCCTCTTCGTAGTGCCGGAGCTCGATGCATACCATGCCCCTGCCTGCGATCGCTTCCGCGTGACGCGGTTGAAACGCGAGGGCGCGATCGAAACTCTCCTTGGCGCGCTGGGACTGGCCTTCGATCAGCTCCGCCATGCCCCGATTGCAAAATGCATCGGCATAGTCCGGCTTCAGCCTGATAGCGCGATCGTGCAGCTCGATAGCCTGCTCGGCGAGGCCCATGTGCAGCAGCGTATTGCCGAGATTGGTCAAGGCGATCGGAGAATTCGGCTTCAGCGCAACGGCCTTCTCCTGGCATGCGCGAGCCTCCTGAAACTTCTGGAGGGTGAAATACACCGCCCCGAGATTACCATGGGCATCGGGCGAACGCGGATCGAGCACGGTCGCGCGCTCGAGCAGTTGTTGCGCCTCATCGAGCCGCCCGCCATCATACGCGCGCAGACCGAGCAAGTGCGCGGCGTCGAAATGATCCGGAACCTCCGTCAAAATCCGGCGGCAGAGTGTCTCGACCTCCGCGTATCTGCCCTGGCCGAGTGCCTGAACCGCGGCGGACATGAGTGCGTCCGCCTGCTTCTTCAATTTCTTTTGCAATCGCGCGTTCTGGAATGCGCGCGCGCCGGCGCTGCTCTGCAAAGTCTCTCTCCGGAGGATGGCCCGAAAAGAGCTTGGCCGATTCGCATGGTGCCAAGCTGGCGGGCCGGTTAGACCCGCGACGCCACCGGATTGCAGGTGCTCAGCGCAGGATCTGGCTCAGGAACAGTTTTGTTCGGGCGTGCTGTGGGGCCGCGAAGAACTCGTTGGGCGTGTTGGCTTCGATGATCTGGCCCGCGTCCATGAACACCACGCGGTTGGCGACCTCGCGGGCAAAGCCCATCTCGTGGGTGACCACCAGCATGGTCATGCCCTCCTCGGCAAGGTCGACCATGGTGTCCAGCACCTCCTTGACCATTTCGGGGTCGAGCGCCGAGGTCGGCTCGTCGAACAGCATCACCTTCGGGTTCATCGTCAGCGCGCGGGCGATCGCGACGCGCTGCTGCTGACCGCCGGACATCTGTCCCGGAAACTTGTTGGCCTGGTGCGGGATCTTGACCCGCTCCAGAAACTTCATCGCCGCAGCCTCGGCGTCCTTCTTGGGGATGTTGCGCACCCAGATCGGCGCCAGCGTGCAATTGTCCAGCACGGACAGGTGCGGAAACAGGTTGAAGCTCTGGAACACCATGCCGACTTCGCGCCGCACCGCATCGACGTGCTTGAGGTTCGGCCCGAGCTCGATGCCGTCAACGACGATCTCGCCTTCCTGAAACTCCTCGAGCGCGTTGATACAGCGGATCAGCGTCGACTTGCCCGAGCCGGAGGGGCCGCAGATCACGATGCGCTCGCCCTTCTCGACCGTAAGGTCGATGTCGCGCAGCACGTGAAACTCGCCGTACCATTTGTTCAGGCCGGAAATCTTGACGATGGGGTCGGACATGGTGACCTCGATCAGTTGCGGCGGTGAGCGTTGAGGCGGTGCTCGACGAAGAGCGAGTAGCGTGACATTCCAAAGCAGAAGATGAAGTAGATGATCCCGGCGAAGGCGAACCCGGTGAAAGCGGTCGATGGCGACGACCATTTCGGATCCGAGAACGACGCCCGAAGCGAGCCGAGGAGATCGAACAGCGCCACGATCGAGACCAGCGAAGTGTCCTTGAACAGCGAGATGAAGCTGTTGACGAGGTTCGGAATGACGTGGCGCAGCGCCTGCGGCAGCACGATCAGCGAGGTCGTCTTCCACCAGGACAGCCCCAATGCCGCGGCCGCCTCGCCCTGCCCGCGCGGGATCGCAGCCAGCCCGCCGCGGACGTTCTCCGCCTGATAGGCGCCCGTGAACAGAGAGATTCCAATCAGCGCACGCACGAGACCATCGACCGTGAAATTGCCCGGCAGAAACAGCGGCAGCATGTAGGTGGCAAAGAACAGCACGGTGATCAGCGGCACGCCGCGCCAGAACTCGATGAAGGCGATCGAGAAGATCCGGATCAACGGAATGGTCGAGCGGCGGCCAAGCGCCAGCGCAATGCCGATCGGCAGCGAGGTGACGATGCCGGTGACGGAGACCACCAGCGTCACCAGAAGTCCGCCCCACAGGTTCGTCTGCACGATCGGCAGTCCGCCGTGATCGAGCCCCATCAGCTTGATCACGATTGCGATGGCGGCGAAGGTGACGATGCTGGATGTGAGGGCCCGCCCCCCGGTGCGGAGGCCGCCGCCGAGAACGAAGGCGATCAGTGAGACGATCGCGGCAGTGATGGCGAAATCGGCCCAGACCGACTGGCCTGTCCCCTGCAACTGGTCACGCAGCCAGGTCAGCGGAAAGATCAGCCAGTAGATCGCGGTACCCACGAGCACGATGACATTGCCGACGACCCACAACAGCGGTGCGGCAGAGGAGGTCTTGCCGAGACCGAGCAGAGCCTGCCCGGCGCCGATGATGCTGTCGTCGAACAATTGCAGCAGGTCAGCGGTCCAGCTCAGGCCAAATCCCTTGATGCCGCCGCCATGCAGCAGAAAGAATGCGACCACCGGAAACGCAAGGAAGAACAGGCCAGCGTTCAATCCTTTCGACGGCAGTCGCGGAATGAGCAACGGCACCAACAGGACTACTGACAACACGAGCGTGAGGTTGACCCGCCAGCGTTCGGCTTCGGGGTAGAAGCCGTAGATCAGTTGCGGCAGCTTGGCCTGGATGTAGGGCCAGCAGGCGCCGACCGTAAAGCCGGCGTTCTCGGCGAGGCAGGCCGTGCGATCCTTGCCGGTCCAGACTGCATCGACCATCAGGAATTTGACGGAAGGAATGATGGTGAACCAGAGCAGCAAGGCGCCGACGATCGTGAGCAGGATGTTGGTCGGCGAGTTGAACAGGCGCGTCCGCACCAGGCCGACGAAGCCCGTGGTCTTCACCGGCGCGGGACGCTCATCCAGAAGATCCCGGCGAACGAAACTGGACGAGGTGATATCGCTCATGCGCCGAGACTCCGGCTGACGCGCCAACCGTAGACGCTCATGACGGCGCTGGTGATCAGCGAGATCAGGAGATACACGCCCATCGTCATGGCGATGATCTCGATGGCCTGCCCGGTCTGGCTCAGCGACGTGCCGGCGAACACGGAGACGAGGTCGGGATAGCCGATCGCGACGGCCAGCGACGAATTCTTGGTGAGATTGAGGTACTGGTTGGTCAGCGGCGGAACGATGACGCGCATCGCCTGCGGCACGACGACCAGGCGGAGCGTGGTGCCGCGGCTCAGGCCCAGCGACGATCCCGCCTCCATCTGTCCGCTGTGGACGGAGAGGATGCCCGCGCGCACGATCTCGGCAATGAAGGCGGCCGTATAGGTCGACAAGGCCAACGTGAGCGCCACGAACTCCGGGATGATCCGCGAGCCACCGGCGAAATTGAAACCCTTGAGCTGCGGCAGCTCGAAGCTGAAGGGCAGACCCGCTACCAGCATGGTGACGAGCGGCAGTCCGAACAGCAGGCCCAGCACATAGGGCCAGATCCGGATCACCTGACCCCGCTGGAACAGCGCCCGGCGCGCACGGATGCGCAACGCCACCGAAGCCACAATGCCGAGCGCCAGCACCACAAGAAAGGCCTCGAAGCCGCTCTCGCCGATCGGGCGGGGAATGACGAGACCGCGATTGCTGACGAAAGCTATGCCGAGCAGCGAAATGCTCTGTCGTGGATTGGGCAAGGCCGCGAGCACCGCCAGGTACCAGAACAGGATCTGGAATAGCAGCGGCAAGTTGCGGATGATCTCGACATAGATTTCGCCAATGCGCGCGAGCAGCCAGTTGGGCGACAGCCGGCACAGCGCGACGATGAAGCCGATCAAGGTGGCGAACACAATGCCCACCACCGAGACCACGAGCGTGTTGAGGAGCCCGACCAGGAATACGCGCAGGAACGTGTCCGAGCCGGTATACGAGATCAGCGTCTGATTGACGTCGAAACCGGCGTTGTTCGCGAGGAAGCCGAAGCCGGCGGCAATATGCTGGTTCTCGAGGTTGGCGCGGGCGTTGGAGACGATTTCATAGGCAATCCAGCCCAGGATCGCAGCGAAGGCAAACTGGACGGCGATGCCGTTCCAGCCTGTCTTGCCCCCCAGCACCCGCCTGATCTTCAGCGCGATCTGGGGCGGGGGTTTGCGAGCCTCGATGCTCATCGCCGCGAGCGCGGGTCAGGCCGGATCAGCGGATCGGCGGGGCGTATTGGAGACCGCCCTTGTTCCAGAGATTGTTGAGACCCCGATTGATACCGAGCGGCGAGCCTGCGCCGACATTGCGGTCGAACACTTCGCCGTAATTGCCGACGGCCTTCACGATGCGCACCACCCAATCCTTGCTTATGCCGAGCTGTTCACCGAAATTGCCATCGGTACCCAGAACGCGCTTCAGTTCAGGATTTTCCCCTTTCGCCTTTTCGTCGACGTTTTTCGCGGTCACGCCGAGCTCTTCGGCGGTGATCATGGCAAACAGCGTCCATTTCACGATGTCGAACCATTGGTCGTCGCCGTGGCGCACCATCGGACCGAGCGGCTCCTTCGAGATGATTTCCGGGAGCACCATGTGATCGCCGGGATTGGCAAGCTTCAGGCGGTTGGCGTACAGGCCCGACTGGTCGGTGGTGAAGACGTCGCAGCGCCCGGCCTCGTAGGCCTTGACCGTTTCGTCGTTGGTGCCGAACGCGATCACCTCGTACTTCATGTTGTTGGCCTTGAAGTAGTCGGCGAGATTCTGCTCGGTCGTGGTGCCGGTCTGGACGCAGACCGACGCGCTGTTGAGCTCGAGCGCCGAGTTCACCTTGAGCGACTTCTTCACCATGAAGCCCTGCCCGTCATAATAGGTCACGCCGGTGAAGTTGGCGCCGAGCGAGGTGTCGCGCGAGATGGTCCAGGTGGTGTTGCGCGACAGCACGTCGACTTCGCCGGATTGCAGCGCCGTGAAACGGTCCTTGGCGGAGAGCGGCACGTATTTGACCTTGGTCGGATCGTTGAAGATCGCCCCGGCGATCGCGCGGCAGACGTCGACATCAAGCCCGGTCCAGTTGCCCTTGTCGTCCGGCGAGGAGAAGCCGGGCAGGCCCTGGCTGACACCGCAGGACAGCATGCCGCGGTCCTTGACGGTCTTGAGCGTTTGCGCATCGGCGGCTTGGGCAGTCAGGCCGGCGGCGAGAGCGAGAGAGAGAGCCAGGGTTACGCGTTTCATGGGCTTTGGGCCTTTCAAAGTCGTCTCAAGGTCAGGAACGTTGTCTTTGCGATCGCCTCTGCCAGGGCTAGCCGTCTCAAGACCAGCCCCGCAAGAGTCATGCTGGAAATCCTTGCCGATCACCCGCCGATCCCGGGAGGCCCTGCCTTAATCCCCGCCGACAGGCGCCCGCCGTTACGGCTGTGGCGCTTGGTCCGGTCAGGCGATGGATCGAAGGTCGCGGCAGGCCCCTCAACATGCGGCGACTGAATAGCACCTGCGATAACAGAACGACTGGCCTGCCGGGTCAAGGGGTTGACGGGACTCTTCTGTGTTCTGTTATTAACGACAGCGGCCTTTCGGCCAGCCCGCGGGCGCAGCGTGCCTGGTGGAAACGCGCTTTTGAAAGCAGACGCATGGATTCCTCACCCCCCTCCGAACAGCACGCCGAGACCCGGCTGGTCACCTCCGGCCGCGACACCAAGGCGCAGAAGGGGTTTGTCAATCCTCCGGTGTTCCACGGCTCGACCGTGCTCTATCCGACCGCCGAGGACCTGCACGCCCATCGCGGCGAGTTCACCTATGGCCGCCATGGTTCCCCCACCACCAAGGCGTTCCAGGAGACGCTGATGACGCTAGAGGGGCCGCAATGCGCCGGCGTCGGCATCGTGCCGTCGGGTTTGTCGGCGATCTCGACCACCCTGCTCTCGGTGCTGAAGGCCGGCGACCACATCCTGGTCTGCGATAACGTCTATCGGCCCTCGCGCAATTTCTGCAACGGCATGCTCACCCGCTACGGCGTCGAGACCACCTATTTCGATCCGATGATCGGCGCCGGCATCGACAAGCTGTTCAGGCCCAACACAAGCGCTGTGCTGGTCGAGGCGCCAGGCTCGCAGTCGTTCGAGATGCCAGACATCCGCGCCATCGCCGAGGTCGCGCATGCCCGCGGCGCGATCGTCATCGACGACAACACCTGGGCGACGCCGCTCTATCACCGCTCGCTCGAACAGGGCGTCGACATCAGCATGCAGGCCGCCACCAAATATATCGGCGGTCATTCCGACATCATGTTCGGCACCATCTCGGCCAATGCCAGGGCATGGCCGCAGATCGCCGAAGGCATCCGCCTGCTCGGCGTCTGTGCCGGTCCCGATGACGTCTTCCTGGCACTGCGCGGCCTGCGTACGCTGTCGGTGCGGCTGGCGCAGCATCATCGCTCCGGGCTCGACATGGCGCGCTGGCTTGCGAGCCGTCCCGAGGTCGCGCGCGTGCTGCATCCGGGGCTCGAGACCGATCCGGGTCATGCGATCTGGAAGCGCGACTTCACCGGCGCTTCGGGCCTGTTCAGCATCGTCTTGAAGCCGGCGCCGCAGAAGGCGGTCGACACCATGCTCGATACGCTCAAACTGTTCGGCATGGGCTTTTCCTGGGGCGGCTTCGAGAGCTTGGCGATTCCCTTCGATTGCGACGCCTATCGCACCGCCACGACATGGTCGCCGGGCGGCCCGACGCTGCGTCTGCATATCGGGCTCGAAAGCGTCGACGACCTCAAGGCCGACCTCGATCGCGGCTTCGCTGCCCTCAAGGCAGCAATGTGAGCCTGCTCACAAGGCATCACGCCGTGGGAACGTGCAGAAGCCGCAAACGTTAACGCCGACGCGCCAACGAATGGTTTGAACCTCAAGCATTTGGCGCTAGCCTCACCAATCGACTCCAATCCGGACACGGAGCATGGGAACGTTGGTACTGCTCGATCTGATGGGCGGCGTGGCGCTGTTGCTGTGGGGCCTGCACATGGTCCACAGCGGGATTCTGCGCGCCTTTGGCCCGGACTTGCGACGGCTCCTCGGCAAGGCGCTTGGTAACCGCTTCAACGCGTTCGCCGCCGGTCTCGGCCTTACTGCCCTGCTCCAGAGCAGCACCGCGACCGCGCTGCTCACGAGTTCGTTCGCAGCCGAGGGCTTGCTCAGCCTGGTCACCGCGCTCGCCATCATGCTCGGCGCCAATGTCGGCACGACGTTGATCGTGCAGGTGCTGTCGTTCAACATCGCCGCCGTCGCGCCGGTCCTGTTCGTGCTCGGACTGGTCGCCTTCCGCGTGGGTCCACGCTCACGGATCAAGGACGTTGGCCGTGTCTTGATCGGCCTCGGGCTGATGCTGCTGTCGCTGCACATCCTGCTCGACACGCTGGCGCCGGCCGAGAACGCGCCGGGCGTCCGCATCGTGATGTCCTCCATCACGGGCGATCCCGTTCTGTGCATCGTGATCGCGGCGCTCGTCACCTGGGCGGTGCATTCGAGCGTCGCCAGCGTGCTGCTGATCATGTCGCTCGCCTATTCGCAGTTCATCTCGCCTTACGCGGCGCTCGCACTGGTGCTTGGCGCCAATCTCGGCAGCGCCATCAATCCCGTATTCGAAGGCGCCAAGCGTGACGATCCCGCCAGTTATCGCCTGCCGGTGGGCAATCTCGTCAACCGCGTGATCGGGATCGCCTTGGTCCTGCCCTTCCTGGGCCCGATCGCCGAGCACATGCACGCCTGGCAGCCCGATCTCGCCAGGATGACGGCGGCGTTTCATATCGCCTTCAACGTCGGCACGGCCATCATCTTCATCGGCCTGCTCGATACCGTGTCGCGCCTGTTGACCCGGCTCCTGCCCGATCGTGTTCAGGAGGCCGATCCGGCCCGGCCGCGCTATCTCGACGAAACCGCGCTGGAGTCGCCGTCGCTGGCGCTGGCCGATGCCGGCCGCGAAACCCTGCGCATGGGCGATCTCGTCGAGATCATGCTGCGCAAGGTGATGGCGGCGATGATGAGCGGCGACCGTGCGCTGGTCGACCAGGTCTCGAAGATGGACAACATCGTCGACGGCCTCGACGAAGCCATCAAGCTCTACGTGACTAAACTCATGCGCGGCAGCCTCGACGAGAGCGAGGGCCGGCGCGCGATGGAGATCATCTCCTTCGCCATCAATCTGGAACATATCGGCGATATCATCGACAAGAGCCTGAGCGAGCTCGCGACCAAGAAGATCAAGCGTCGCTTCCAGTTCTCGCCCGAGGGCGCCGAGGAGCTCGCCGCCTTCCACAAGCGCACGATGGATTCGCTGCGCATCGCCTTCGGCGTCTTCATGTCGGGCGACGCCAACGAGGCGCGCAAGCTGCTGGTGGAGAAGACTGCGCTGCGCAATACCGAGCTTGCCGCCGTCGAGCGCCACCTCGACCGCCTGCGCGAGGGCCGCCCCGAGACAATCGAAACCACGTCGCTGCATCTCGACGTGCTGCGGGACCTGCGCCGCATCCACTCGCATATCTGCTCGGTCGCCTATCCCGTGCTCGACGCGGCCGGGGAGCCCCATCGCAGGCACGAAGCGGAGACCGCCGCCCTGCCCGCGCCGGGCGCGGCGTCCGCGTTGCCGCGCTAGCCTGGATCAGCGCTCCAGCGTCTTTGACGCGCGGCCGCGGTTCTTCACAATCAACATGATGTTACGGATATAGATGATGGTCGCGAGCGCCTGGCCGAGGATGATGACAGGCTCGCGCTTGACGACGCCATAGACCAGCGTCATCAGCCCGCCGCCCATCGAGCAGAACCAGAACGCCATCGGCACCACGCTGTTGCCGGCGCGCTCGCTCGCGATCCACTGCACCAGGAAGCGTGCCGTGAAGAACAGCTGCGCGACGAGGCCGAACGCGAGCCAGAAGTCGAACTTGGCCACGAAGACATCGTAGAAATAATTGCTCAGCGCCTGACCGTATTGGATGATCATGCCGTCACCTCAGTCACATCCGGCGTCGGCTTCTTGCGGCGGATCAGCCACCAGACGCCCACGAGATCCATGATCCCGATCCACAGCCGGTCGAAGAAACCGTAGTTTGACACGCCGGAGCGGCGCGGACGGTCGATCACGTCGACATAGGCGATCTCGTAACCCTCGCGGCGCACCAGCGCCGGCAGGAAGCGGTGCAGCCCGTCGAAATAGGGCATCATCAGGAACACCTCGCGCCGGAACGCCTTCAGGCCGCAGCCGGTGTCGCGCGTACCGTCCTTCAGGATCGCGTTGCGGACGCCGTTGGCGACACGTGACTGGAATTTCTTGAAGCCGGTATCCTTGCGGCCGACGCGTTGTCCAGCCGCAAGTCCGACCTTGCTTCCGTTCTCGACAGCCGAAATCAGGTCCGGCAGGAAGGCCGGATTGTTCTGGCCGTCGCCGTCGAGCGTCGCCACGATCGCGCCGCGTGCCGCACGCACCCCGCTGCGCACGGCCGCGGATTGGCCGCCTGATCTGGCATGGCGCAGCTGGCGCAGATTGTCCCGCTGCTTCATGACCGCGCCAAGCCGTTCGCCGGTCGCGTCCGTCGAACCGTCATTGACGTAGATGATCTCATAGGCCCAGCGGCCGTCGAGCGCCGCGCCGATCTCCTCGATCAGCGGCACGATGTTGTCGGCTTCGTTGCGCACGGGAACGACGATGGAAACCGAGGGCTGGAAAACCGAAGGCTGGGACGACAAATCGAAGCTCGTGGTTGGAATTGGCTTGGCTCGGGAACCGGCGGTCCCAGCAGGCAGCCGCTTTTATGGGGCGGATGCCCCGTGGGCAACCCTTTTGAGGCGGCCTGAGACTGCCCCCGCAAGAGGCACAATGGTCCCGTCGGCACGGATGGCAAAGCCGAGCCTGCGGGCCGCGAACCAGTAGCGCACCGCCATCGCGCCGACCATGCCGACCAGGGCGCCGGCCACCACGTCACTCGGGTGGTGCGCAAGCAGCACCAGTCGCGTCAGCAGGATCACGATCGCGTAAGTGAACATGAACACGCGCAGGCGCGGCCACAGCGCCGAGACCGCAAACGCCAGGGCGAACGCCGTCACTGCATGCCCCGACGGCAAGCTGGCATAGGCCCCGGTCCCCTCGAACGGGATGAAGTTGAAGGGATTGGCCTTGCCGCCGACAAACGGACGTCCGCGGCCGATGAGATATTTCAGGATCTCGGCGACGAATATCGGCACGGCAACAGACAGAAACACGAACTGCAGCCGCGTGCCGAGGCCGAGCAGCAATGCGCGGCTTGTGCCGTGCAATCCCGCCGCAACCAGCACCAGCACCACCAGCACACCCCCGAGCACCGAGAGCACATACTCGTCCTTGCCGAAATCGGTGAGGATGCGGATCGGCCACAGGCCTGGCGTGCCACGCGGCGGCATCAGCTGGATCTCGGTCAGGTCGAACACGACCATCAGCGCGATGACCAGGGCTGCACCTGCAGCACTCAGCCAAAGCGAATGCCGCGCCAGCTTTCGCGCGGCCTCGGCGCGGCGCGAATGCGAGGGCGTGCGCACGAGCTGTGCCAGGGCGCGCCCCGAGAGCGTGAGCAATTGTGCGGGATAGCTCGCGCGCGGCGAGATGTCGGTTGGTGCCGACATCCTACTCGGTGCCTTCCGAGCGGAAGATCGAGATCGAGATCGCGCGCCCTTGCGAGAAATTGTAGCCGTCGATGCGGGTGCCAACCTTGTAGCGCAGCCCGATCGCCTCGGCGCGCTGCACGAAGCCGCGCTCCGAACGCTGCTCGATCAGCGCGAAACGGCAGCTCCCCTGCCGCAGGAAATCCGCCGCACCCGAACCGTCGGTGAGCAGCGTCTGCGTACCCGTCAGAAAGACCAGGCTCGGCTCGTGATAGCCGGCCGCGGCCGCCTTCGGGCCCACGCAGGTGACGTTGCGAAGGGCGCGTGCGATCTCGATGCTCGGAAACAGCGGCGTCAGCGACGGCAGCACGATGCCGTAGACCGTTAGCGCGAGCATCAGGGCTGCGACCAGCGCGTTGAGCAGCGAGCGCTCGGCGTGATTGTTGTCGTGAAGCCACCAGGCGAACAGGCCAAAGATCAGCGAGGCCGCGATGAACGGCCATGCCACGAAAGCAGGCTGCCGCGTCAGCATCACCGCGCCGACGACCGCGATGATCGAGCCGCCCACGGGGATTGCGAACCACCATGCCGAGCCGCGCATCAGCCAGGACCACGACAGCACCCGCCGCTCGAGCGCGCCCGCGGTGAGGATCGCGATCGCAGGATACAGCGGCAGCACGTAATGGGGCAGCTTGGTCAGCACCACCTCGAACACGATCCAGGACGGGACCAGCCAGGCCAGCAGGAATTGCGCGCCGGGCTCGCGCCGCGCGCGCCAGACCGCGGGCGCGGCCATCGCCGCGAGCGGCGCGCCGGGCCAGAACGTGATCCAGAACAGCACCAGATACAGTCCGGGCGGCGCGCCGTGGGATTCCTGCGCGCCCAACTTGCTCAACATGTCGCCGCCGACGGAATCGGCGAAGAAGGCATCGCCCGCGCGCCAGAAGATCGCGACGAACCAGGGCAGCACCAGCACCAGCATCCACATCAGGCCCCAGAGCGGGCGCAGCTTCCACAGCCAGGAGGCATCGCGGTCCTGGATCGCGAGCGCGATGATGGTCAGGCCTGCGAACATCAGGATCAGCGGGCCCTTGATCAGGATGCCGACAGCGAGAGCCGTCCAGAAGATCGCGGGCCAGCTCCAGGGCGGATGGGTCTCGTCCTCGGCGCGCTGCCACGACAGATACGCCCGTGCCATCGCGCCCATCGCGGCGACCACGCAGAACAGCAGCATGGCGTCGGTCTTCGCAAGCCGCGCCTCGACGCCGAGCAGCACGGAGGCGCACATCAGAAGTGCTGCAAGCACCGCGGCGCGCCGCGTGACGAAGCCGAGCGCCGTCCAATAGGTCATGAGCACGGCGCCTATCGCGCCGATCAGCGAGGGAAGCCGATAGACCCAGATGCGCAATTCGGCCCGCGGCAGACCGAGCGCCGATGCCGTCTCGACCGCGGCCGATTGCAGCCAGTAGATGCCGACGGGCTTCTTGTAGCGGACGTCTTCCTGGAAGCGGATGTCGACATAATCGCCGCTCTCGACCATCTGCTTGGTGGCCTGCGCAAAGCGCGCCTCGTCGCGATCAACCGGCGGAATCGTAAAGAAGCCCGGCAGGAATAGCAGCAGCGCGCACAGCAGCAGGAAGGCGACCGCGCGGACGTGGCTGGCCGTGGCGATGTCGAACATGGACACGAGCCGGCTGCCCGGATTCACCGGGGATTTCGGCTCGCGGGGAGCTCCAAAACGGGGTGTTGGATAGGTCTCGGCCATCGGTTCCGCTTACGCTGAAACCGCCATCGCCACAACCGCTTGAGGCAGGGTCACTGAATTCGAATGACAACTGTGTCCGCGGCGCCCGCGGCATCGATGACGGTCAGCCGCGCAAAGCCCGGACCGGGCGGATCGATCAGCCGCTGGCGCCGTCCGTCGATCTCGCCCTGCGCCGTTCCGTTAACCATGACGGTCATGGGCAGAACGCCGCCGGCGACCTTGACCGGCATGGCTGCGCCGCCCTCGCCACCTGAGCGATCGACGTCGATCCGCGAGCCGTTCAGCGGAAACTGGATGTGCAGGGCCTGCTCGCCCCCGGTCCGCACCAGATCCCCGACCGGGCGGAACCGCCTCAAGGGCAATGGCAGCTTGGCGTTGCTGGCCACGAGAGTTCCTTTCGGCGGCTTCGGCAACGGCAGGAGCGTCTTGCCGGTGCGGGCGAAGGCGTCGAACAGGATCGGCGCGGCGGCAACCCGACCGATCAGGCCCGGAACCGGCGCGCCATCGGGCCGGCCAACCCAGACCCCGATGGTCATGCGCCCGTCGAAGCCCATCGACCAGGCATCGCGGTAGCCGTAGGAGGTGCCGGTCTTGAAAGCGATGCGGTTATGAGCCGCGTTCTCCGGCGGCGGGGTACCGAGCAGCACATTGCCCACTTGCCAGGCCGCGACCTGATCGAGCAGCCGCAGCGGCTCGCGCTCGTCCCCGTCGCTCATGATCTCGCGCAGCGGCTTGGTGGTGCCGAGCCGGGCGAAGCCCGCATAGAGCTGGGCGAGGTCCTGCAGCGTCACGCCGACGCCGCCAAGGCCCATGGCAAGTCCCGGCGCCTCGTCTTTGGGCAGAACCAGATTGCCACCGGCCTGACGCAGCCGCGAGGCCAGCCGGCTCGCGCCGACGCGGTCGAGCAGCACGATCGCGGGCACGTTTAACGACAGCTGCAGCGCCTTCTTCACCGGCACCGTGCCCTGAAACGTCATGTCGAAATTTTCCGGCGCGTAGGAGCCGAAGCGCACGGGCCGATCGTCGATCAGACTGTCCGGATGAACAAAACCGTCCTCGAAGGCCAGCCCGTAGATGAAGGGTTTCAGCGTCGAGCCCGGCGAGCGGATGGCGCGGGTCATGTCGACCTGCCCTGCCCGGCGCTCGTCGAAATAATCGGCCGAGCCGACGCGCGCGAGCACGTCGCCGCTCTCATTGTCGACGACGATGATGCCGACCGAGATGTTCGGCCCCAACGCAATGGCACGATCGCGCGCTAGCGGCTCCAGCACCTTCTGGAGGGTGGCATCGAGCGTCAGCTTGATGACTGGCGCGTCCTTGACCGTCGCAAGCGCCGCATCGGAGGCGTGCGGCGCCAGGATCGGCATCGGCTTGCGCAGTTTCGGCACAGGAACGGCTTTCGCCTGCTTCGCATCGTCGAGGCTGATCTGTTGCTCCTCGACCATGCGGTCGAGCACGCGGTCACGCGCTTTGCGCGCCGCATCGGGATAGCGATCGAGCCTGCGGGTCTCCGGCGATTGAGGCAGCGCGACCAGCAACGCGGCTTCAGCCAGCGACAACCGCTTCGGCTCCTTGCCGAGATAGGCGATCGAGGCAGCGCGAATGCCCTCGAGATTGCCGCCGTAAGGCGCGAGCGCCAGATAGAGGTCGAGGATCTGCTCCTTGCTCAAGCTGCGCTCGATCTCGATCGCACGCACGATCTGCCGCAGCTTTGCATGGAGCGAGCGCTGCCGCCGAGGCTCCATCAGCCGCGCGAGCTGCATCGAGATGGTCGAGCCGCCCGAGACGATGTGGCCGCGCGTCGCAAGCTGAAACGCAGCGCGCCCCAGCGCCACCGGGTCGATGCCGTCATGTGCGTAAAAGCGCTGGTCCTCGTAGGCGAGCAGCAGCTTCAGATAGGTCGGATCGACGTTCGTTTTTGTCTCGACCGGCAGTCGCCAGCGTCCATCCGCCATCGCATAGGCGCGCAGCAGCTTGCCATTCCGATCGACGATGGTGGTGGAAACCTGGCGGGCGTCGTCGAAAGGCAGCGGACCGAGGGAGTAAACCCATGCGACGACGCCGACGATGGTGAGGATGAGCGAGAATGCCAGCGCGGAGAGGACACGCGGGCCCCTGCCCCTTGCTCCGTCATGGCCGGGCTTGTCCCGGCCATCCACGTTCTTGCCTCTCGCACCAAAGTCCGTGGATGCCCGGGACAAGCCCGGGCATGACGGCGGAGCATGTGGCTCCTTGTCGCTCATCCCATCACCACTCACTTCGCCGCCCGCACCTCGACCGTGCCGGTCCCGGTACGGCCGTAGCGCGAGGGATTGTACATGTCCTCGACATAGGCCTGCGGCAGCACGTATTTGCCGGGTGAGACCACACGCACGACGTAGGCCACCGTGAAGACCGCCTTGGAATCCGAGGCCCGATCGACGGCAGCCGTGAAACGATCGTCGCGGAACTCGGTATCTTCGGGCTCTTCGCCATCCTCGATCCAGCCCAGCGTGCCGCTGTCGCCCGACGACACCAGTTTTGGATTGTCGATTTCCAGGCCGGCCGGCAGATAGTCGGACACCATGATGTGGCCGTATTCGGGCTTGGCCTCGGTGATCTTCAGCACCACGGCGAAGCGGTCGTTCTGCTTGACCTTGCTGATATCGGCGGGCTTGCCGTCGAGCGTGAAGAAACTGCGCTCGATCTTGAAGCCGTTCGATGCCGCGGGCTCAGGCGTCACCGGCGACCCCGACACCGAGACCACCGCCTGCACCGGCGCGTCTCCGGTGTTGGTGATCTTCAGCGGCTTGCCTTCCAGAGTGGCGGCCTTGTAGCTGCGGTACAGCGCGGTCTTGACCGGCTGGCCGTCCACCTCCATCGACAGGTTCTCCTTGGCGAGCGCGCGCGCCGCCAGCACCAGCCACGCATTTTCCTGCGTGGAGGTGTAGGGCGTCAGCCCGCGCGCAGTCTCGACCCGCGACACCGCCTGCGTCAGCGTTGCCTTCGGCGCGTTGCCTTCACTGGCAAGCGACACCAGCGCTGCGGCATCGCGGAGCTGCGAGCCGTAGTCGGTGCGGCCGAACTCCAGCACCGGCTTTGGGGCGAGACTGTCGAGGGCTGCGCCATAGACCCGCTCCGCGCGGTTGCGGTCACCGACCAGCGCGAGCGCCGCGGCGAGCTGCGATTTCGCGATGGGAGTGGCGAGGTTGCTCAGCTTGGTGTCGGCGAGATAGCGGAGGTCGCCGATCGGCGCCGCGCCGTTGCGCGCCAGCACATAGAGGCCGTAGGCGAGATCGCGGCCGCCGTCCTTCTCCGGCTCGTTGCCGTTGACGACCGAGTTGCGGATGCGGTCGAGCGCGGTCTTGAACAGCACATCCGGCACCACAAAGCCCTTTTCGCGGGCGCGAGTCAGGAAGTCCGTCACATACGCGTCCAGCCAGGAATCGTCACCGCCTGCCGACCACAGCCCGAACGAGCCGTTCGAGCCCTGGCGGGCCAGCAGCCGCTCGATGGCGTCGCGGATGCGCTGGTCGACCTCGGTGTCCATGGCCAGGTGCGCACCGGCCGCGAGCTCGTTGACATAGAGCAACGGCATGGCGCGGCTGGTGATCTGCTCCGAGCAGCCATAGGGATAGCGGTCAAGTGCTTTGAGGATCGTCGCCGCATCGAGCGCAGTGGACAGGCTGGCCGAGACCGAGACGCTACCGGTGCCCGGCACGAGATCGGCGAACATATCCGAGGTCAACGTCAGGCTCTCACCCTTCGCCAGCGTCCGGATCGAGCGCCGCGCCAGCACTTGCGTCGCCGCCTTGACGTCGAGCGCATAATGGCGCGCCAGCGCCAGGCCATTCGGCCCCTTGATGTCGACGTCGAGTGTCGCCTGCCCCGCCGCCGTCGCGTCGATGGCGAGCGTGAACGAATTCCGCTGCTTGGCGGCAAGCTTGACCGTCGTCGCGGGATTGCCGGTCATTCTCACTGGCCCGCCGGTCTTCACGTTGATGACGTAATCGCCGGCCTGCCCCTCGACATTGTCGATCTCGAGATTGACCGTGCCGTGGTCGCCGTTGAGCAGGAAGCGCGGCAAGGTCGTGGTCAGCACGACAGGGTCGCGGATCACCACGTCCGTGTTGGCGCGACCGAGCTTGGTCGCGGTCCACGCCACCGCCATCACGCGCGCGGTGCCGGCGAACTCCGGAACGTCGAAGCTCACTTCGGCCGTGCCGTCGGCGGCAACGGTGACGATGCCCGAATAGAGCGCGAGCGGCTTTTGCGCGGGCGGCGAGCCCTGGAGCTCGGCGGCACCGGCGTCGCCGCCGGACTTGATCTGCCCGCGCGTGCCCGACATGCCGTCGATGAGTTGCCCATAGAGATCGCGGATCTCCGCGCTCAGGCGGCGCTGGCCGAGATAATAGTCGTCTGGCGCCGGCGGCTTGTAATTAGTGAGGTTGAGGATGCCGACGTCGACCGCGGCGATCACGATCTTGGCGTCCTCGCCCGGATTGAGCCCGTCGAGCTTGACGGGGATCTTCAGCAGCCCATTCGGCCGGATCAGAGCCGGCGGCGTCAGCTTCACCTGCAATGTACGGGTCTGCTTGTCGATACCGAACCATTTGAGTCCGATCGCCCGGCCCGGCATGCGTTGCGCGGCCGCATCGAGCGGACGGCGCAGCGTTGCTACAACATAGGCGCCGGTGCCCCAGTCCTTGCCGACCGGGAGCTTCACCTGGGCGGTGCCTTCCTTGACGTCGATGGTCTGCGTCGTCAGCAGGCGATCGCCGAGCACGTTGACCGTCAGTTTGCCGGCGCTGCGGACGTTGACCGACACGGTCATCGTGTCGCCCGAGGCGTATTGCGGCTTGTCGATCGAGGTCTCCAGGAGGTCCGGCGTGTCGGCGCTGCCGTCGGAATACCAGCCGACGTCGAACTGTACCGAGGTCACGGGCCCGTCGGCGTCGTTCGACTTCACGTCCAACCGGTAGCGGCCGGGCTGTGGGGTCAGCGAAATCCGCGATGGCTTGTCCGCGGCAACTGTCACGTCGCCGTCGGAGACGCGCGAGGTCGATTTGACCGGCTCGTACTCCCAGTAATTGCTCTGGCGATACCATTGGTAGCGCGACTCCATCTTCAGGAGCTCGTAGCGCAGGCCGTCGCGGCGAAGCCTCTCACCCTCGGGCGAGACGAACACAACATCGAACTCGGCCTTGTCGCCCTCGGCGACGTTCTTGTCGCCGAATAGCGGCTTGATGCCGATCATCGCGGCAGCAGGCGCGACCGGCAGCACGATCTTGCGCTCGACGGCGCGGCCGCCGGTCTCGACCACGCGGACGAAGATCTGCGCCTCCTGCGGCCGCGTCGAGGCCGGCTGCTTGTCGAGCGTGACCGGGAAGGTCGCAACGCCGTTGGCGTCGGCTTCCGGCAGGTTCTCCAGCGGCGTGCGCTCGTTCGAGGTGGTCTCCTCGTCGGCGACGCCGAACTGGTAACCGGCGAAGCCCGGCCGCTCGGACGCGGGCGCGACCAGCATGTCGCCTTCGAGCGCTAGCCCCGAGGCCGGCGCGCCATAGAGGAAATGACCGTCCGCCTTAAGCTCCACTGGAGCGTTAGCTTTGATCAGCTTGTCCTTGGCAGACAAGTCGAATTCGATCCGATCGGGGACGTAGTCCTCGACCATGAAAGTGGTCTCGCCGACCGAAGAGCCCTTCGGATCGGTGAAGGCGCGCACCCGCCAGGTCCCGGTCGGGACGGCCGAGTTGAGCGGCACCGACAAGGTGCGCCCGCCCGCGCCCTGGTCGGACAGAACGGCGCGGCGGAATTCGACGCCATCAGGACGCTCGATCACCAGGGTCATCGGCCCGCCGGTGACGGCGTTGCCCTGCCCGTCGCGCAACAGCGCGGTGAGATAGACGGTCTCGCTGGAGCGGTAGACGCCGCGCTCGGCATAGACGAAAGCGTCGGCGCCCGCAGGCACGGCCCTGCCCGAAACGCCGCGGTCCGACAGGTCGAAGGCGGAGGACTTGAGGCTGAGGAAGGCATAGTCGGCCTTCTCGCCGGTCACGGTGAGCATCGCCGGCGACAGGCCGCCCTCGCCGCGCGCAAGCCCCGCCTCGAACAGCACATGGCCGCTCTCATCGGTCTTGCGGGTGGCCAGGATCTCGTTGTTGCGCGCGACCAGCCGCACCTCGGCTTTGCCGACCGGATCGGTCGAGGCCAGCGAATTCACGAAGACATGGATGCCGTCATTGCCGGAATAGGCCGTGACGCCGAGATCGGAGACGATGAACCATTGGGTGGCGAGCTGATAGTCGTCGTCCGAGCCCGGCCCCTTGGCCGCGGCCGTCATCACATAGACGCCGGGCTGGAGTTCACCAAGCGCCTGGTCGACCGGGAATGCCGTGGTGACGTCCTGGTTGAGCGTCATCGCGGTGGCAAGCTCGCCGGTCCAGACTTTCACGCCGCGCTCGCCGCCGAGATCGCTGAGCTGGTATTTCGACAGGGTCTTCTGGAAATCGCTGTCGACCACCGTGTTGATCAAATTGCGGTCGCCGATCCGGAACACGTTGATGTTGACGGCTGGCGTGTTGACGCTGACGACGGGAATGCCGCGCTGGCCCGTCCTCGGCAGCACATAGGCGCGGCTGGTGAAGCGCACGAAGGGCTTGCGGTCGCGCACATAGACGTTGAACTCGGCCGATTTCGGAAGGCCTTCCTTCACGGTGGACGGCAGGCCGGCGCGCAGATTGATGTTGTAGCGCTCGCCATGCTTCAGCCCGTCGACGCAGAGCTGCTTGCCCTCGGCCGACAGCGCCGGCTTGTCCTGGCCCGCCAGCGCGAGGTACGGCGCGAAATCGGTGCGTTTTGCCAGCTCCTCCGAGAACTGGAAGCAGGCGCGCGGACTGGCGGAGTCCGAGTCCACGGTGTAGTCGAGCAGCCGAAAACCGTGCTCGTCGCGCATCTTCTCATATTGGCCACGGACGTCGGCGACCTCGCGCATCTCCAGCGACAGCCGCAGTGCATCGAGCGCCGGCCGCCACAGCTTGCGTTCGGACAGCGACTTGCCGAGCACCGCGAGCGCGTCGGCCTCCTCGCCCGCATTGCCGGCGCGCTGGTAGGCGATGTAGGCGGCAGTCGAGGCGCGCTCCAGCAGGAACGTCTGCTCGCTCGAGCTCTTCGGCGATATCTGGAAGATGACCTTTGCCAGCCGCAGCCAGTTGCCTGCGTCCTCCGGCGTGGTCGCCGCGATCTGGCCGAGCACCGACAGGCCGGTGCGATAGTCGTTGCGCCGGAAGGCAGCATCGGCGTCGGTGCGCAAGCTCGCGCCGGTCTTGGCGACCGGCCCCGCCTCGCCCTTGATCTGCGCCTCCAGCTTGATCGCGGAATCGGCGAGGTCGTCCCGCTTGAAGGCTTTGTCGGCGGCCTGCGCGACGCTAAGGCCGAACGCCAGCGTGGCGCAGAGTGTGACGGCGCGAACAAGACCGATCATGGATGGACTCCCGGAAATCGCGGACGAACGCCGCTTGTCGCATGAAATGCGCGGAAAGGTGACGGACTCAAGGCGATGGAACCAAAGGTGCAAACCGTCGCATTCGCCATGACAAGGCACGCCCAGAGGAGACCGATCAAGCTACCGCCGCGCACGCCGTCCTGATGGCGCAGCAATATCCGACCAGTCGTCCGGCGGCCGTGTCCCGGAAGCTGATCAGCGTTCCCGGCGATGTGATCCATCGTCCAGTCTGCTGCCGCTCAACCCGGCACCCTGACACCCCACCGTTCCGCTTTGTCGCGGCTTCGACGAAAACGGTTCGGTTCAGGCTTGGCGAAAGACGATATTTTTCATAATGGCATAGTAGATGAACAGCGGCCCCCAACCAGGGCGGCTCAAGACGGTCCCGTAGCTCAACTGGATAGAGCATCAGATTTCTACTCTGAGGGTTGCAGGTTCGATTCCTGCCGGGATCGCCAATTTCGGTCTCATCCGTTCATCGTGAGCCCGATCTACGGCGCCCACCTGCAGAATCCGTCCTTCACGAACGCGTGGGCCGCCTCGCTCCGGGCTTTGATTCAGGCAAACGAGCCCTATCTATCCGCCGGGCGACGCGCGACCAATAGGGACTTCGATGCCACTATCCGACTTGACGAGAATGGCTATCGCATCTGCGGTGGCGGTTGTGGCAATATCGTTCCTGGCAGTTGACGCGGGCGTCGTGAACTCCGGTGTGATCACAAAGCCCATCGCGACGGCGCAGGCTTCCATCGCGGACGCTGCGGCGAGTCAGCATCAACTTGCCTTTGCCGTTCAGGCATGGACGCGTCGCGGCCACCCGAAGCCTACCCTCGAAGAATGCCTGGCGATCGATTGAAACAGCGCAGTCGCCGCTCTCGTCTCGCGGATGTATGCGCAACGTAATAATCATGTTTGTTATAGGCCGTTATTCCCCCGGATGAAGATCGTCCAAATCCAGCCGAACAGTGCGCTCAAGGCGGCGACCGATGCGGCGATTGCCGCGGTCCGAGTCCACCAGATCTGCCGCTCGTGCCGTTCGATATCCGCCTCGGATTTTTGATTATCTTTCCAGTTCAGCCATTCCTGGGCGAACCCGATCGTCATGACGGGCGCGGTTCCGATCGCGATCGCTCCTGCGGATGCCGCGTCGGTCTGGGCTAGGCGCGCTCGGACGTTGGCTGCACCCGTCTTTTCAAGCACCGCAAGCCATTGCCGGGACTGTTCGTCTGAAACATGCCACGTGCATTCCCTGTAAGGAAACGCTTTCGGTCGCTCTGTCATGGCCTTGCACCGCACTCACCCTTCAGTGTCGCCTTGATGTCGCGCCCACCACCCGGCAATCGCCGCTGCTAGATCCTTCCACAACTCAGTCGGCAAATCCGGCACCGCCACCCGGACGCTGTACCGATCCGTCGTCGCGTCGTGAAACCACTCGGTCGCCGCGAAATCGAAACCAAAACTGCCGGCGTGGCGAATGGGGAAGCCTTTGCCGCTCAGGTCGCGGCTCATGTCCTCGGCGGCCTGCCGCGCGGTCGCCTCATCGAGGGCGCGCCTGCCGCGAAGCGTGACATAGAGGCCGTGGGTGAAATGCAGCTCGGCCGAGAGCGAAGCGAGCTCGGCGGCGAAATATCGCGCCGCGTGGCGACCGTTGCGCAGAATCGCAGCGACGCGCCTTCTCGTCAGGGCCCAATAGGCCACAGAGCCCACGAATGGCGGGAAGTGCGCCGGCAACGCCGCGCCACCGAGAAGCCGGACGGCATTGCGGGTTTCCGCCGCCAGGCTTTCGGACAGCAGCTGGCCCGCCTTGAGGTCCTTCCGGCTCCAATGCACGAACACGGCAGAGCCGAGCCGGCCGTATTCCACCCCGAGCGAATCCAGCTTGTTATGGCTTCGCACCAACACGACTGCAATGTCCCATCGCGCGGCCCATCTCAGGACGCGCCGGATGCGCCCCGATCTGCCAGCGAAACATGTCGTGTCGAAAATCAAGAGATCGAGCCCCGAACCGTCGCAACGCAGAGCCGCTTCGAACGCCCCGGCAGGGGCGCATGAATCGAGCAGGAGAAAGCGTGGCAAGGCTGCCGCAGCGAACGCTTCGCCCAGCGGGAGGCTGGCGGTGACAAGCCGCAAATGGGGGACGAGGCTCTCGATCAGCTCCAGTGTCTCGCCGTAAGTGCCCGGCAGCACCACGACGTCTGCCTTGCCGATGATCCGTGCGGACGCGAGCAGCAGCGCGGAGATCGCGGCCATGCCGGAGGCGGTATAGATCGCCTCGCTCCTGCAGCCCCGCTCGAGTTCATAGAACGAGGGACCACTCACCTTGAGGTCCGCGCGCTGATAGTCGTAGCTGAACACGAACGGACCGCTGCTGGGAGACGCCGCATGCGACCAGGCCGTCTCCGTCGCTCTCCAGTCCTGCAGCGCATGTTCCGCGCGTAGTGCGGCGGCGAGCTGAAACTTGGAGACCACAACCTCGTCGACCGATTGCGGCCGAGCCAAATGCAGCGGGCTCCTCAGGCAATCGTTCAGCAGCCCGATTTCCCTGTGCTTTCGATCGAGATAGGCCTCGGAGGTCTCCATGCGGATCTTGATGAGCGTCTTGATGCGGATCTTGGCAATTGCGACTGCCATTCAACGTTCGGCGAGCGCATTGGCTCCAACAGCCGGGCCCGCCTATCCTTGCAACGAAGACCGGTCCTCGCCGTTGACACGGCACAAGGAGAACATCATGAGCGAGATCAGAGAGCACATGAAGATCGTCGGCAAGGACGGCGCACATGTCGGCACCGTCGACCGCGTCGAGGGCAACCGTATCAAGCTGACGCGGAAGGACAACCCGGAAGGTCACAAGGACCATCATCATTACATCGACACGAAATATGTCGGTGCCGTCGAAGGCGATGTCGTCAAGCTTTCGGTCAATGCCGACGCGGTGCCGAAGTCGGAAGCTGCCTGACACAGTGCAGCCCGTCGGGGACTTTTTGTTTGTTCACGGTCCTGCTCCGCTTCGTTCCCCGAAACGAATCGCGATCGGAAAATCGTCGTCCGAACGAGTCTTAACGGAGCGTTTCGGCGGCTCGCGTCAGGCGTCGAGTGTCACGAGCATAGGCGCCGATGGCGGCGTTCTCGCGCGAAAAAATTGAAGGGGGCGCGGAACGAACTTGCGATCGGCGCGTTCGAAATCCAGTGGTGCCGATTTGCCAGCCCCGATCGGCTCTCGAGAACCCCGTGCTTGTCCCCCCCGAGCACGGGGTTTTTCTGTGAATACCAGTTCTCTCGTAACAGAGAGAGCTCAGTCCGTCCGCTCTTCGCGCCGGTCGCGGGCGAGTTGATGCCAGGCCAGGGCCAGCTCGATGAGACGTTGCCGGTCAGGACCTTCGGCCGCCACGGCGCGCTTCATCGCCGTCTCGGCTTCATGCTGTGGATCGTACTTGGTACACATGAAGCCAATTCTAGCCGGACGATCTGGACAAGCGCGTGGCAATTTCGTCCGTATGATTGCGGGGTAATGCCGTCCTCGCGGATTTGCGACGCAATCCAATTCACGCATCTGTCGAACGACCCGCCCCGATTGGGGGCTTGATGCGTACCGATCTGTGAAGTGCGTCACAGCCGGCGCACGGCGCCTCCGCTAAACAGTCCTCAGCGCTCCCAGAGAGCGAGAAGGCGGGAGATATTCCCGTCATGACGCAAGAAGCCGCAGCCGAAATTCCCGTCCCGACGCGAGGCGAAAGATCCGACCCGCTCGGCATCGCTTATCTTGCGACCATCGGCATCGTGATGCTGGCCTGGATCGCAGGCCTGGTCTGGGCCGCGATCGCGTTCTTCAGCTGGCTAGTGTCCTGACGCGCGGGGCGATCCCCTTGAATCAATTCCCGGCCAGCTGAGGGCCAGCGCCAAAACGAAAAGAGGCGGCTTTTCGCCGCCTCTTCGCTTCAGCCCTCGCCTGGCGTGCTCAGTAACAAGCCCGTGGATCAGCCTGCACGTACTGGCCGCTCGGATAGCGGTAGTAGCAGTTGCCTTGGGCCAGATAGTAGCCGGGGCGCGAAGCAGCCGTCGCGCCGGCGATCGCGCCGGTGGCACCGCCGATCACAGCGCCTGCGGCCGCACCCGAGGCGTTGCCCGAGATCAGGCCGCCCAGCACGCCGCCGACGATAGCGCCGCCAAGCGCGCTCGCGCCGGGATCGGCCGGTGGCGGCGGCGGCGGCGGTTCGTAGGCGACGGGCGGAGCATAGGCCACGGGGACGTCGTCGTAATAATCCTCCGAGATATAGGCCGGAGGCCCGTCCATCCGCTGCGGATAATAATACCGCGCGCCGCCCACATCCCACCACCAGCCAGAGCGGCCGTTGTGGACTTCGTGGCGCCAGCGTCCGCCATCCCAGGCGAGATGGCCGCGATAGGTGTGTCCGCCCCAGTCGCGCGCCGGTGCGGGACCCCTGGCGTAATTGCGTCCGGGCGGCGGACCGCCGGCATTGCGAGGGCCAGGACCTGGACTCGCGAGAGCAGGATTTGGACCCGGACCAGCATGACCAAGACCGCCGGCGTAGGGCTGGACGCCGGCCTGTGGCGCCGGCCGGGCAGCCTGCTGCGGCGGCGGCCCCTTTCGCATGTTCTGCGGCGGCGCGCCGGCGCCTGGCCCGGCCGATGGCTGGGCGGCGTCTCTCGGCGGTCTGGCGTCCTGAGCCTGCGCCGGGACGGCGAGCAATGACATCGCCGAAACCAAGGGAATGATGATCTTGATGCGACTGGACACACTCATGCGTGCTTGCCCCCTACTCTTTCGATTGCCGTCAACCGCCGTGATGCCTGGCGCGATAGACGATTCGGCTCGCGCTGAGCTGATGCCGGCTGACATGACTGACCTGCTTTGGTCGGCTAAGTCCCGTTACAAATGATTAAGATCACGACATTTTTTCGTCCGCGCGGGTCGCTCTGGCATGCCTCTAGTGGGCCGGCTCGATCACATTGCAGTTGCTTCGCCCGGACATCAGGCAGTCCTGCATCTTGCTCGCGGAGGTGAGATCGCGGGCGAGCCACCAGCCGACGCCGAGGATCAGGATCGCGATGATCAAGCCAGCGATGGCGCCGCGGCGGTTGTCACCGGATTGAGGTTTTGGAGTGGATTTCGGCTTCGCGCCCGGTTCGGGCTTAGCTTCGGAGTTGGCTTCGGAACTGGCTTCGGGCTTGGACATGGCTGACCGATCACGGGGGCGAGCGGGCTTTATCACCTCTGCGGCGTGGCGTCACATCCCGTCCGGCTTCTCCCGGTTAGCCTCGGGTCGGCCGGATCGCTTCCTTGCGGGAGGTTTCGGCCGCCGGGATCGCCTGCTGGACGCGCGGAGCGCAGGTCGTAAGCACAAACGCGTTCTGGGTGCATTCCCAATCCGTGCCCAGGACGGCACTTTCGATTGGTTGCGGACGGGCGAGCAGCAGCGCGGCAGTGGCCAAGGCTGCCACCACAACGGCGATTGCGAGCGCCTTCAGGCTCAGTCGTGAGATCGTCATACCCGTGCTCCGCGTCTCATACCCGGGCGGACGCTAGGCACCGCCCTGGTGCCCCCTTATGAGGGACATCACAATTCGGCAGTTTTTCGGGGCTACGAGAGATCGTCGGGGGCGGCGATTTTCGTCTACCTGATCGGCTGCGATTATAGGTGGCATCACGGCGCGCGCCGATGTACACGCATCTGCGTCGCGCGGCGCCCGCTATGCCCAGCCGACGTACCAACAGGCAGTGATGTAGGATCGAAAGCGAGGATGACAAGGTTCGCCGATGAGTGGATTTAGGGAACCAGGCTTCTCCGACCGGCAAAAGGCGGCACAGGAAGCACGCAAGAACCTTTTGAACAAATTCAAGTCGCAGCCGGGGCCGGATGATCCCGCGGTTGTGGCGAAGCGTGCGGAGCGCGAGGCCCTTGCGGCCAAGCGCGCCGAAGCAAAGGCTGCGCGCGACACGGAAAAGGCCGAGCAGAAGCGCCTTCAAGAAGAAGCTGCCGCGCTCGAGGCCGCGCGGATCGCCCGCGAGGCCGAAGAAGCCGTCGCGAAGGCGGCCGAAGCCGAGGCCGAGCAAAAAGCCAAGCGGGACGCCCGCTACGCCGCCCGCAAGGCGAAGCGCAAGTAACGTTTGCAAGTCTAACGCGCGCAAGTCACGTTCAATTGAATTTGGACTGAAACAAATGCTCTGGGGGCGGTCTACGTGACCGCCCCCGGATTTTTGGCGCGCGTCTGCCTGTCGCAAGCGCCTCCTCGACGTTGGAAGATCAGTGCTTCTTCATCATCCCGTCGTCTTTCTTCATCCCGTCCTTCGACATCGTGTCCTTCTTCATGCCGTCGTCCTTGGACATGGTGTCCTTCTTCATGCCGTCCTTGGACATCGTGTCCTTTTTCATCATGCCGTCATCCTTGCCCATCTTGTCCTGGGCAAAGGCGGCAGGCGACAGCGCGAGGCCGAGCGAGAGAACGGCCGCCGAAACGCCGAGCGCGATGCGGGTACGAATGGTCATGACTGGTCTTCCCTTCGAGATGGATGTTGGTCAGCGACGGACGCCGCTATCTGATCTCGACGGATTGCCACGGGGCGTTGTTACGCGGCCGCCGATAAATTTCCGCGAGCCCATCCTTGGTTCTGCGGATGTAGGAGATCGGGAGTGTGCAATGCAGCATCACCGACGCTTGCCGCGGCATTCGGTCTCGAACTATCAGACTAGAGAACATTGTCTGAAAGACCGGCTAGGATGGGCCTCAGCGCGGTCTCCAAGACCGGCCGAAAATCACGGCAAAGCAAACAAGAACCTTCCAAGAACCGTCCAAGGGAATCACGCCATGTTCACGCGCCGCCACCTGATCGCGACCGCCGTCGCCGCACCCGCCATTCTCCGTTTCAGCACCGGCACCGCGCATGCCGCGACCACGCTGAAGATCTCGCATCAATTCCCGGGCGGCACCGTCGACAAGGGCGATTTCCGCGACCGGCTCTGTCGCGTGTTCGCCGCCGAAGTCAGCAAGCGCAGCAACGGCGACATCGCCGCCGAGATCTATCCGAACTCCTCGCTGATCAAGACCAACGCGCAGTTCTCCGCGATGCGCAAGGGCGCGCTCGACATCAGCCTCTATCCGATGCCCTATGCCGGCGGCGAATTGCCGGAAACCAATATCGGCCTGATGCCGGGCCTCGTCACCACCTACGACCAGGGCATGCGCTGGAAGAAGGAGCCGGTCGGCAAGGCCTTGACCGACTTCCTCGCCGACAAGGGCATCATCCTGCTCAGCTGGGTGTGGCAGGCCGGCGGCGTCGCCAGCCGCTCCAAGCCGATCGTGGCCCCCGAAGATGCCAAGGGTCTCAAGGTGCGCGGCGGCTCGCGCGAGATGGACATGGTGCTGCAGACTGCCGGCGCATCCGTGCTGTCGGTGCCCTCGAACGAAATCTACGCAGCGATGCAGACGGGGGCGTGTGATGCCGGCATCACCTCCTCGACCAGCCTGATCTCGTTCCGGCTTGAGGAGGTCGCGAAATCGCTGACCTCGGGCGCAGGCGCGTCCTATTGGTTCATGCTCGAGCCGCTGATGATGTCGAAGGCGATCTTCGACAAGCTGCCGAAGAACCAGCAGGACGTCCTGCTCGCGGTCGGCACCGAGCTCGAAGCCTTCGGCCGCAAGGGCGCGCAGGACGACGATGTCGAGGTCGCCAAGGTCTACGAGAAGGCCGGCGCCAAGGTCTCGGCGCTCGATGCCGCGACCGTCGGCAAGTGGCGTGACATCGCCCGCGACACCGCATGGAAGGACTACGGCGCCAAGACCGCGACATCTGCCAACCTGCTCAAGCTCGCGACCGACGTCGCCGCATGAGCCACGGTCCGCTTCCGGATCGTGACGGCCAGGTAAACGCTGCCGCAAGGACCGGCCTTGCGGCAGCGATCGATCGCGGTCTCGCCATCCTCAACAACATCATCGTCGTGTTCGCCGCGATTGCGCTGATCGCCGCCTGCGCCATCCTGAGCTACAGCGTGCTCAGCCGCGCCTTGTTCAAGGCTGCCAATTACTGGCAGGACGAGGCCGCGGTGTTCCTGCTGGTCGGCGCGACCTTCATGACGGCCGCCTACGTGCAGCAGAACCGCGGTCACATCGGCATCGAGGCCTTCGTCGGCCTGCTCTCACCACTGGCGAACCGGATCAGGCTCTGGCTGGTCGATGCCGTGACGCTTCTGTTCTGCGCTTTCTTCGCCTGGAAGTCCTGGACACTGGCGCATGAAGCCTATGTCGATGGCCAGGTCTCGAACTCGATGTGGTCGCCGCCGCTGGCCATCCCCTATTCGCTAATGGCGTTCGGCATGAGTCTGCTCTGCGTCCAGATCCTCGTGCAGCTTGCGCTGCCTTTCGCTGGAGCCAGGCGTTCATGAGCGTTTTCGGTATCGGCCTGGCCTACGGGATCGCGACGCTTGTCGTGATGTTTTCGGGCATGCCGATCGCGTTCGCGCTCGGCGCGGTCGCAGTCGTGTTCATGGGCATCTACATGCCCGCCGCCTCTCTCGACACGGTGACGCAGAATGTCTACGAGGAAATGGCCTCGATCACGCTGCTGTCGATCCCGCTCTTCATCCTGAAGGGCGCCGCGATCGGCAAGTCGCGCGCCGGCCAGGATCTCTACTCGGCCCTGCACGCTTGGCTGCACCGCGTCCCCGGCGGGCTCGGCGTCGCCAATGTGTTCGCCTGCGCGCTGTTTGCGGCGATGGCGGGCTCCTCGCCCGCGACCTGCTCGGCAATCGGCTCGGCCGGCATCCCCGAGATGCGCAAGCGCGGCTATTCCGGCGGCTTTGCCGCGGGGATCATCGCCGCCGGCGGCACGCTCGGCATTCTGTTGCCGCCGTCGATCACCATGATCCTGTTTGCGGTCGCCGCCGAAAAATCGCTAGGACGGCTGTTCCTCGCCGGTATCGGGCCCGGCCTGCTGCTGGTCTCGCTGTTCGGCGTTTACGCCGTGATTCGCTTCCGCCAGGAATACGCCGCGGCCGAAGCGATCTACAAGAACGGCGGCCCGGAAGCTGCGATCCTCGCCCGCGACGAGTACACGCTCGCGGAACGCTTCAGCGTACTGCCGCGCGTGATCCCGTTCGTGCTGCTGCTCACCGGCGTCATGATCGCCCTCTATGGCGGTTACGCCACGCCATCAGAGACTGCCGGCCTCGGCGGCCTCTTGGCGCTGGCATTGATCGCGGCGATCTACAGCGTGTGGCGGCCGAGCGACCTTGCCCCGATCCTGAAATCGACGATCCGGGAATCGACCATGCTGATGATGATCATCGGCATGTCGCTGCTCTATTCCTACGTGATGAGCTATCTGCACATCTCGCAATCGGCCGCCGAATCCGTCGTCGCGATGCATTTGCCCCGCTGGGGCCTCTTGTTCGCGATCCTCGTCATGGTCGTCGTGCTCGGTTTCTTCCTGCCGCCGGTCTCGATTATTCTCATGACCGCGCCAATCATCCTGCCGCCGCTCCGCGCCGCCAATTTCGACATCATCTGGTTCGGCGTCGTCATGACCATCGTGATGGAGATGGGACTGATCCATCCACCCGTCGGCCTCAACATCTTCGTCATCCGCAACGTCGCGCCGGATATTCCCCTGCGCGAGGTGATCTGGGGCACGCTGCCGTTCGTGCTTTTGATGATGCTCGCGGTGCTGCTGCTCTGCTTCGTGCCGGGCATCTCGACCGCACTGCCGGACCTGGTGATGGGGCCGGACGGGAGCAGGTAGCTGCGTCCACCATCATTGCTTCGCTGCGCTCGCAATAACGGAGAACTAGGAGCTGGCGCGCTTCCTCTTCGCGTTCAGTGCGGAGGCCACGCGGCTCACCGGCGGCTTGCCCAGCACGCCGCTCATCTCGTTGGTTGCCGCCAGCAACCGGTCCATATCGACACCCGTCCTAATCCCCATGCCACCGAGCATATAGACGACGTCCTCGGTCGCGACGTTGCCGGTCGCGCCCGGCGCGTAGGGGCAGCCGCCGAGGCCGCCGGCGGCGGCGTCGATGACGCGGACGCCTTCCTCCAGCCCCGCATAGAGATTGGCGAGCGCCTGGCCGTAGGTGTCGTGAAAATGCATCGCGAGATTGGCGGGAGGGATGTTGGCGCTGACCGCCCGCAGCATCTCTTTGGCTTTGGCAGGCGTACCGACACCGATCGTGTCGCCGAGCGAGATCTCGTAGCAGCCGAGCTCCCACAGCGTGGTGGCGAGATCGGCGACCGCTTTCGGCTGGATCTCACCGTCGAACGGACAGCCCAGCACGCAGGAGATATAGCCGCGGACCTTGACACCATCGTCCCTGGCGCGCGCCAGCACCGGCTTAAACCGTTCGATGGACTCCGCGACCGTGCAATTGATGTTGGCCCGCGAAAAGCCCTCGGAGGCCGCGGCGAACACCGAGACGATCTTTGCGCCGGCCGCGCACGCGGCGTCATAGCCCTTCTCGTTCGGCACTAGCACGTGGAATTCGGCACTGGTCAAATGGCTAACGCCGCGCAGCACGGCGTCCGAGCTCGCCATCTGCGGGATCGCCTTGGGCGAGACGAAGGCGCCGACCTCGACTGTATTGAGGCCGGCCGCGACCAGCGCCTCGATGAAGGCGATCCGGGCCTCGACACTGACCGCCGTTTTCTCGTTCTGGAGGCCGTCACGCGGCCCCATTTCGATGATGCGGACCTTATCGCTCATCTCATTCTCCGGAAGGCTCGACCACGGCGAGCTCGACGCCCTCCTGGACGATGTCGCCGACCTTGCATTTGATGGATTTCAGCACGCCGGCATAGGGCGCACGCAGCGTCTGCTCCATCTTCATCACTTCCAGGGTGAGGATCGGCGCGCCCTTCTCGAGCTTGGCGCCCTCCTCCGCCAGCACGGCGACGACGGTGCCCGGCAAGGGCGCTGCGATCTTGTCCGCGCCGGCCTGCTCCTCCATCTCGCCGCCGAACGGATCGACCCAATGCAGGTCGAATCGCCCGTTGCGCGTGCGCAAATACAGCTCATGGCCGTCGATCACGGCCGCGACGAACGATTTGACGCCGTCAAGCGTCACGTCGAAGCCGCCGTCCCGGGGCGCGATCGCAAATGCCAGCTCGCGTTCGCCGATCACCAGCGTCGCTGGTCCGCTGCCATAGTTCAGCGTGATCTTCTGCTCGGACCCATGACCAACACCATGACCCGCGCGAAACGCAAAATTGCGCTGGCGGCGGCCGACCGGCATCCAGCCAAAGGTCTGCCAGGGCGAATTCGCGTCCGCCTGTGCAGCCTGCCGCTCGTGGTTGATCACAGCGGCCACCGCGGCGCAGAGCTCGAGCTCGCCCGGCGCCGCCGGGGCCTGCGTCAGAACCGTCAGTTCGCGCTCGATGAAGCCGGTGTCGATCGCGTTCGCCCTCACCTTCGGATGCGTCATCAGCGCCGACAGGAACGGGATGTTGGTCACGATGCCGCGGACGTCGGACTCTTCCAGCCCGCGGTTCAGCCGCTCGATCGCGACATCCCGCGTCGGCGCCCAGGCGATCATTTTTGCCAGCATCGCATCGTAGTACGGCGAAACCGTATCGCCTTCCCGATAGCCGGAGTCGATGCGCAGCCCCCCCGTTTCAGCGGGCAGACGCCAGGTTGATATCTTGCCCACCGACGGCATGAAGTTCTTGGTCGGGTTCTCCGCGTAGACCCGCGCCTCCACGGCGTGGCCGTGAAGCTTGATCTCGTCTTGCTTCAGCGGCAACGCCTCGCCGAAAGCGACGCGCAACTGCCACTCGACCAAGTCGATCCCCGTGATCAGCTCGGTCACGGGATGCTCGACCTGGAGACGAGTGTTCATCTCGATGAAGAACACGTCCTTGCCGTCGGACACGAACTCGATGGTGCCGGCGCCGACATAGTTGACGGCGCCCGCGGCCTTTCGCGCGGCGGCACAGACCGTCTCGCGCTGGGCGGGATTGAGCGTCGGCGACGGCGCCTCCTCGATCACCTTCTGGTGGCGGCGCTGCAGGGTGCATTCGCGTTCGAACAGCGAGAGCAGATTGCCGTGGCTGTCGCCGATCACCTGCACCTCGATATGCCTCGGGTTATCGACATATTTTTCGATCAGCATGCGGTCGTCGCCGAACGCGGCCTTGGCCTCGCGCTTCGCGCTGACGATCGCAGGCGCAAGTTCATCCGCGGAGCGAACGATGCGCATACCACGGCCGCCGCCGCCAGCGGACGCCTTCACCAGAATCGGGAAACCGACCTTCTCGGCCGCCTTCGCCAACGTCGCATCGTCCTGCGCCTCGCCGTGATAGCCTGGCACCAGCGGGACGCCGGCCTTCTCCATAAGCGCCTTGGAGCCGGACTTCGAGCCCATGGCAGTCATCATTGGCGCTGTCGGGCCGACGAAGACCAGTCCGGCGTCGAAACACGCCTGGGCGAATTCGGCATTCTCCGACAGGAAGCCATAGCCGGGATGGATCGCCTCCGCGCCGGTCTTGCGCGCGGCCTCGATCAGCCGCTCGACATTAAGATAGCTGTCGCGGGCACGTGCGGGCCCGAGCAGCACGGCCTCGTCGGCGAGCGCGACATGCATCGCGTCGCGGTCCGCCTCGGAATAGACCGCGACCGTGCGCAGGCCCATGGCGCGCGCGGTGCGGATCACGCGGCAGGCGATCTCGCCGCGGTTGGCGATCAGGAGGGTGCGAAAACGGCGGTAGAGCTTTGAGCGGTCCATCGCATCACATCCTGAACAGGCCGAATTTCGTCGGTTCGATCGGCGCATTCGACGCCGCCGAGAGGCCGAGACCGAGCACCAGCCTTGTGTCGGCCGGGTCGATCACGCCGTCGTCCCACAGCCGCGCGGTCGCGTAATACGGGTGCCCCTGGCTCTCATATTGCGCGCGGATCGGTTCGCGGAATTTATCTTCGTCTTCTTTCGACCAGCTGTCGCCCTTGGCCTCGATATTGTCGCGGCGGACCTGGCTCAGCACCATCGAGGCCTGCTCGCCGCCCATCACCGAGATGCGCGCGTTAGGCCACATCCACAGGAAGCGCGGGGAGTAGGCGCGGCCGCACATGCCGTAATTGCCGGCGCCGTAGGACCCGCCGATCACCACGGTGAATTTCGGCACCGACGCGGTCGCGACCGCCGTCACCAGCTTGGCGCCGTCACGCGCAATGCCGCCGGCTTCGTATTTCTTGCCGACCATGAAGCCGGTGATGTTCTGCAGGAACACCAGCGGAATGCCGCGCTGGCAGCACAGCTCGATGAAATGCGCCCCCTTCAGCGAGCTCTCGCTGAACAGGATGCCGTTGTTGGCAATGATGCCGACCGGAAAACCCCAGATGTGGGCGAAGCCGCACACCAGCGTCGTGCCGTAGAGCTTCTTGAACTCGTCGAACTCGGAACCATCGACGACGCGCGCAATGATGTCGCGCACGTCGAACGGCTTGCGCCCGTCGACGGGCACCACGCCGTAGATCTCCTCCGCCACGAACAAGGGATCACGCGGCGGATGCATGTTGAGGTTTGGTCGTACCGACGGCTTCAGCGTGCCGACGATGCGGCGGGCGATGCCGATCGCGTGTGCGTCGTTCTGGGCATAATGATCGGTCACACCCGATTGCCGCGAATGCACGTCGGCGCCACCAAGCTCCTCCGCGGTCACCACTTCGCCTGTCGCGGCCTTCACCAGCGGCGGCCCGCCGAGGAAGATCGTGCCCTGGTTGCGCACGATGATGCTCTCGTCCGACATCGCGGGGACATAGGCGCCGCCGGCTGTGCAGGAACCCATCACGATGGCAATCTGCGGGATTCCTTGCGAGGACATCTGCGCCTGGTTGTAGAAGATGCGGCCGAAATGCCGCTCGTCGGGAAATATCTCGTCCTGCAGCGGCAGGAAGGCGCCGCCGGAATCGACCATATAGACGCAGGGAAGATTGTTCTGCCGCGCCACGTCCTGCGCGCGCAGATGCTTCTTCACGGTCATGGGATAATAGGTGCCGCCTTTGATGGTGGCGTCGTTGGCGACGATCACGCATTCGCGGCCCGCGATGCGCCCGACCCCGGTGACGACGCTCGCCGAATGCACGTCGCCGCCGTAAAGGCCATAGGCCGCGAGCGGCGACAGCTCCATGAACGCGGTGCCGGGATCGACCAGCAGGTCGACGCGCTCGCGCGCCAGCATCTTGCCACGCGAGGTGTGGCGGTTGCGCGAGACCTCGCCGCCGCCGCCCGCAACCTGGCTCAGCTTTTCGCGCAGATCCGCGACGAGGGTGCGCATGGCCTCGGAATTGCGCGCAAAGTCCGAAGAAGACGTATCGATGCTGGAATGGAGCGGCATGTTGGTTCCAATTGCGTGAAGGTTTTAAGCCGTCTCAGCCATCAATTCGCGACCGATCAGCATGCGCCGGACCTCCGAGGTGCCGGCGCCGATCTCGTAGAGCTTTGCATCGCGCCACAGGCGTCCGACCGGAAATTCGGAGGTGTAGCCGACCCCGCCAAGCGCCTGGATCGCCTCACCCGCCATCCACGTCGCTTTCTCGGCGGAATAGAGGATCGCAGCGGCGGCGTCCTTGCGCAAGCTGCGCGCGTGATCGGCGCGGTCGCAGGCACGCCCCACCGCATAGACATAGGCGCGCGTGGCCTGCCAGGTCGCGTACATGTCGGCGAGCTTGCCCTGCATGAGCTGGAAGTCGCCGATCGGCTGCCCGAACTGCTTGCGCTCGTGCATATAGGGCACCACCGCGTCCATGCAGGCCGCCATGATCCCGAGTGGTCCACCCGAGAGGACCGTACGCTCATAGTCGAGGCCGGACATCAGCACCTTGACGCCCTCGCCGACCTTGCCAAGCACGTTCTCCTCCGGCACCTCGCATTCGTCGAAGAACAGCGGATACGTGTTGGAGCCGCGCATGCCGAGCTTGTCGAGATGCTGGCCGTGGCTGAAGCCCTTCGTCCCCTTCTCGACCAGGAAGGCGGTCATGCCGCGCGGGCCCGCTTCCGGATCGGTCTTGGCATAGACCACCAGCACGTCGGCATCGCCGCCATTGGTGATCCACATCTTCGAGCCGTTGAGCACGTAGCGGTCGCCGCGTTTGTCGGCGCGCAGTTTCATCGAGACGACGTCTGAGCCGGCGCCGGGCTCGGACATCGCGAGCGCGCCGACATACTCGCCGGAGATCAACTTTGGCAGATAGCGCTCGCGCTGCGCATCATTGCCGTTGCGGCGGATCTGGTTGACGCAGAGATTTGAGTGGGCGCCATAGGAGAGGCCGACCGCGGCCGAGCCGCGCGAAATCTCCTCCATCGCGACGATATGGGCGAGATAGCCCATGTTGGAGCCGCCATATTGCTCCGGCGCGGTCATGCCGAGCAGGCCGAGGTCGCCAAGGCGCTTCCAGAGGTCCGCCGGGAATAGATTGGCCTTCTCGATATCGGCGGCACGCGGGGCGATCTCCGCCTCCACGAAGGCGCGCAGCGTGTCGCGCAGCATGCTGATGTCTTCGCCCAGATCGAAATCGATGCTCGGGATATTCAAGGCGATTCCTCCCTATTTTGGGGACCGAACCTAGCGGCATCGGGGCCCTTCTGCGGTCGAAAAGGTTGCATTTTCCGCCAAACTTGGCGAGGATTTTCCCAGAGGATTTTCCGATGCCTTTTCAAGTCGCAACCGCGATCCCGCGCCGTGCCGTGACCCCTGCCGCCTTCGTCCGCGGCGTCGTTGCCGCTTACGAACGCTACGGCCGCGATCCGACCGAGGCGCTGAGCCGGGGTCAGGTAACGCCGGACCTTGTCAATTCTCCGGATGGGCGGGTCACGGCCGGCCAGTTCGAGGCGCTGGCGGGCCATGCCATGCGCGAACTCGATGACGAGGCGCTCGGCTGGTTCTCGCGGCGGCTGCCCTTTGGCACCTACGGCATGCTGTGCCGCGCCTCGATCACCGCCCCGACGCTGGAGGTCGCGCTCAAGCGCTGGTGCCGGCACCATCGTCTGCTCACCGAGGACGTGCTGCTCGATCTCGCCGTCGGCGAGGAGACCGCGGTCGTGTCCATCCGCGAACTGGCCGACCTCGGACCTCTACGCGAATTCTGCCTGGTCACCCTGCTCCGCTATGTTCTCGGCTTCTCCTGCTGGGCGGTGGATTCGCAAATCGCGCTCCGCGCCGCGGAATTTCCGTACCCCGAGCCCGGCCACGTCTCGGTCTATCCGACCATCTTTTGCCGAAACATCCGCTTCGGTGCGGACCGCGCTTCCATCACCTTCGACAAGCATTACCTGTCGCTGCCGCTCACCCGGAGCGCGGCGGACCTCGACAACATGCTCAAGGGCGCGCTGCGGCTGACCGTACTGCCCTATCGGCGCGACCGGCTGCTGGTCGAGCGCGTTCGCCGCGTACTCCGCAATGCGCGCGGACGCAGTCTCGGCGCCGAGGATGTCGCAAGCGAGCTGGCACTCTCCACCCGAACCATGCATCGGCGCCTGCGCGATGAAGCGACCTCACTGCGGGATCTCAAGGAAGAGGCAAAATTCGAGCTCGCCAAGCAGGAGTTGATGCGCGGGCGCAGCCCGATCAAGCGGATCGCGGAGATCGCCGGCTTCCGCAACGAGAAGAGCTTTTCTCGCGCCTTCCGCACCTGGGCCGGCGCCTCCCCGCGCGAGTTTCGCGGCAGGTATCGCTGAAGCGCGGGTTGTCATGCTGTTCCGGCCTCCGAGATCCAACTTGGAGGCCGCAACATTTCCAAACGGTCTCGCTCAGTTCGAGTTGGTCTGCCCGCCCGGGCGCAGCTTGGTGCGCGAGTGCGTCTGCTTCGGCTGGAAGGCCAGCGCGTCGGCCGACGTCTTCGCGCCGCCGCTCTGTGAGCACGAGCCGCCGATGCCGCCGGCCGCGGCCCGGCAGGCCTCCATCGTCGGATAGCCGCAGCCATGCGCGGCCTGGGCACCATTGGTGATGCAGTAGTCTTCTGCCTGGGCAGCCGGCGCGGTCATCATGAGAAACGCAGATGCAAACAGCGTCGCAGCGGATGCGACGAACGTCTTCGAGATCGAGGTCATGTTGTCTTTTCCTGCTTCAGGGTCCCACAAAAGAGGCCTCGGCATGCGACGCAGGCTGAGGTTCACACCTCGCATGTAGGCCAGCACCAGGAACCGGCAATCACGCTTCGGCGCATTGCAGAACTTCGCAAATCACATGTCACAGTTAGGTGAGTTACTTATGTTTATATCCGCCTTATCCGAACCTGTATCCCGGTAAGGGAGTCACTCCCGCGCCTTCGGATGTTTGGACGTCGTTACGCGAGCTACGTTTTGGGACCCGTCGCCGCCGAACTATCCTGCCGCCGCGATCTCCTGCAATGGCAGCGGCACGTCCTTCGCCACGCCCAGCACCGGAAAGCTGCGGACGTTCTTCACGTTCGGCATCGCGGCGAAATGCAGGAGCTGCTGGCGCATGCTCTCGACGCTCGGCGCCACGCATTTGAGAAGATAGTCGGTGTCTCCCGAAATCCGCCAGCACTGCTGGATGCGCGGGATCGCGGCGATCGAGCTCTCGAATGCCGCCAGCACCGGCTGGGCTTGGCTGCCGAGCTGGATCGAGACGAACGACACCACCTCGTAGCCGAGCAGCCGCTCGTCGATAACGGCGCGCACCGCCCGGATCACGCCGCGGCTGAACAGCGATTTCAGCCGCCTCACGCAGTTGGGCCCGGACACCCCGACGCGCAGCGCCAGCTCGTTATTGCGAACCCGCCCGTCCTGCTGCAACTCGGAGAGTATTTTCAGATCGACGCCGTCGAGCTGGTCACGCCCCGCCATAGCCCACCTCGTCATGGTCGCATCATGCGAGACAGCGAAGCACGGGGCGGAATGGCTGCCAAGGGCAGGACGATGGGAAGAACCGGCGTGGTTGGCCGAGCTTGTCCCGGCCAACCGCGGGCTTTTTACGTGGACGCTAAAACGTGGATGCCCGGGACAAGCCCGGGCATGACGAGAGTTTCGTTGCCCGCCCTCAATGCGTCCACGGCTCGCCGCGGCGGAACGAGAAATTGTCCGCATAGGCGACCGGACGGCGCACCGATTCCTTTGGCTCGATCACCTGGTAGGCGATGCCCTTGCGCTCGCAATAGGCGACCGCCTCTTCCTTGCTGTGGAAGTGCAGCGTGATCTGCTGCTTCATGTCGCCGGACGAGGTCCAGCCCATCAGCGGCTCGACCGCGCGCGGCTGCTCGGGCTCGTAGTCGAGCTGCCATTCCTTGGTCTTCGACCGGCCGGATTGCATCGCGTTCTTGGCGGGCTTGAAAATGCGTGCGGTCATGGACGGTCCGGGCCTCTTGTTCGTCTTTTCGTTCGATTTCGATGCGTCACGGTAGCAGTTGGTGGAAACCGCGGGCATAGTATAGAGACACCTTTAGGGAACTGATCGGTGATTCCGGCCCCCCGGGATGGCTCGCCAATGGGTATAATCATTATGCTGCATCGTGACAATTGCGTACCCGCCTTCCGCGCCGGGGTCTCGCCCGGTGGCCCTGCTTCGTTGACATCTACCTGTCCGTCCCCTCCGAAAGCTCCCGTCGCATGTCCTTCCTGAACATCAACGCCACGCTCCCCGAGAAGGGCCGTGACCTCAGGCTCGACCTGTTTCGCGGCATTGCGAACTGGGCGATCTTCCTCGACCATATCCCCGACAACGTGGTGAACTGGATCACCACCCGCAACTACGGCTTTTCCGACGCCGCGGATTTGTTCGTCTTCATCTCCGGCTACACCGCCTCCTTCGTCTATGCGCGGATGATGCTCGAGCGCGGCTTCCTGGTCGGTGCTACGAGGCTGACCAAGCGGGTCTGGCAGCTCTACGTCGCCCACATCATCCTGTTCGTGATCTACATCGCCTCGATCAGCTATCTGGCGCTGCGCTTCGGCGATTCCGAGATGATCAACGAGTTCAACGTCGCCGGCCTGGTGGACAACGCCACCGAGACGCTGCGCCAGGGCCTGTTCCTGCGCTTCAAGCCGCTCAATCTCGACGTGCTGCCGCTCTACATCGTGCTGATGGGGCTGTTTCCGCCCGTGCTCTGGTTCATGCTGCGCAAGCCGGACCTGACGATGGCATTGTCCATCGTGCTGTGGCTGACCGCGCGCCATTTCGGCCTGAACCTGAACGCCTATCCGGCCGGACAGTGGTACTTCAACCCGTATTGCTGGCAGGTGCTGTTCGTGTTCGGCGCCTGGTGCGCCATGGGCGGCGCGCGGCGCTCGATGACGCTGATCAACGCACCGGTCACGCTGTGGCTCTGTCTTGGTTACATGCTGTTTGCGCTGGTCATGACCATGGCCGGCCGCTTCCCGACCCTCGGCGGCATGTTCCCGGAATGGCTGTTCTCGGCGTTCAACCCGAACGACAAGACCAACCTCGCGCCCTACCGCTTTATCCACTTCGTCGTGATCGTGATCCTGGTGATCCGCTTCGTTCCCAAGGACTGGCCGGGCCTGGAATGGAAAGGGTTCGACCCCATCATCGTGTGCGGCCAGCAGTCGCTCGCCGTGTTCTGCGTCGGCGTGTTCCTGTCCTTCGTCGGTCATTTCGAGCTGTCGATGAGCTCGGGCTCGCTGTTCGCGCAGATCTTCGTCAGCGTCGCCGGGATCGCGATCATGACGACGGTGGCCTATTACATCTCCTGGTCGAAGAAGCAGGACAAGCCGCTGAAGCCGCCGCCGCCCAAGACTGCGGCCGCAAAGGCCGCTTGAACGGGCAGCTCCGATCCCGCCGGACGACAGCGCCGCCGCTTCAGGCCGCCGCTTCGCTGTCGTACTCGGTAAACTTCTTGTAGATCCAGTCACGGCCGTCGTGGCGGCGCCAGACCTTGCCGTAAACGAGCTGCCCGTTGATCGAGCGGCGCGGCACGAACACGGTCCAGAGGTGCCAGATCTCGGTCCAGCTCGCCTGCGGACCGACGGTTCGGACGTTGCGATCGAGAGACATGATACAGAACTCACAGGATACGAGCGCTGCGACGAACTGTGATGTCGTGTGAGCACGAATTTCAGGCAGACCGTCGCAAGCCGAACCGATCTGATAACAGTCGCGAAGGCGCCCGCAACAACCGCTCGCTCTTAACCTAACCGATCAACCTTATCTCCTGTGAGCGCGTGGCGAGACCGGTTGAAAGCGGCCGCCGATTTTCCTAGACTGTGTGCGATTTGAGAATGAGTGCGTCGTTTTGAGGACGCGCGTTGATTTCCAGGCTGACGCGAATTTTTGAAAACGATTGATGGGCGGGGGCCACCACGATGAATTTGCAATGTGCATGTCTGCGCTTGGCGCTGCATTCGACGCCGCCTGCTCTGCCCGCGAAGACGCCGGAGCAGGAGCCGCGGAAGGTCGCCAACGACAATCAGCTGGCCTGGCCATTCCTGCCGTTTCCGTTCGGCTGGTACGCGACGAACTGATGGTTGGAAAAGCGTAACGCGCGCAAGCGGAATATCATCGCTTGGCGGCGTCCGTTAGGCATTGGGCGCTGAAATCCCCAACACCAATATGTCTAGGACGACGCCTAAAGGTTCGACAAAGTTTTACGCATTCCGCGCCGCCCGACCCGCCCCAATGCCTTGAAAAGTCGCGCGGAAAGTCGCGTTGCGCAGGGAATGAGCGCCGAGGGTTAGGAAGGCTTTGGCGGCTGCGGGCATCGGCATCGAACGCGCGCCATGCACGGCTGGAGCTGCGCTCGCCTGGCGCCTCGCCGATTGGCTATTGTTCTGAGGCGCGGGTCTGGCCCACCTCGGACTGGTCGGGGCAGCTGGATTCGAACCAACGACCTGCAGTACCCAAAACTGCCGCGCTACCAGGCTGCGCTATACCCCGAATGTCCGGCGAGCCCCGTCGATACACGGTTCCCAAAGCGCCAGCAAGCCTTCCAAAGGCGCGAGCAAGCTTCCCAAAAGACCGCCAGGACGGGGCAATAAGCCCTCCCGCCTACTTGCTGCCGAACAGCGGGTGGCCCACGCGGTCGCCGGCGCGGATGCCATATTTCTGCGCCGTGCCTGCCACCACCTCCAGAACAGCCCGCGCGGGCCCCCTGGATGAGATGATCTTTGTCGACATCGGCTCGGTATTTTCGGCGATGCGCAGAATTCGGCCGTCGGCGCGAATGAAGATCATGTCGAGCGAGACGTAGGTGTTCTTCATCCACATCGACACCTCCTGCTCGGGATTAAAGTCGAACAGCATGCCTTTGCCGTCCGCCAGTTCCTTACGGTACATCAGGCCAGTCTGCTTCTCTTCCTCCGTCGTCGCGACCTCGACCGAGAACACCTGCACGCCGTTCCTGGTGACGATCTCGAGGGGCTGGAAGCTGGCGGCGCGCACGGGTGCGCTCGCGACGGCACAGCCGGCGATGACAAGGATGGCGGCAAGCCAGCCCTTCGCAAGGGCGAAGACGGCCTTTCGATCGAAATTCATGGATGGCTCTCGAGGCGTGGGACTGGACCAGTCCTTACGTGGCGGTCACCGGAAAAGCCAGAGGCGCGCCGGCCAGCCAGCGCGCCTCTGCTCACGATCGCGGGAATGGAATTAGTGGGACGAAACCGGCGATCCCGTCTCGGGATGGATCTCGGCCGCCATCATGCCCTTGGAGCCGGGCCCGAACCGGACCAGGACATACTGGCCGGGCCGCAACTCGGTCATGCCGAAGCGGCGCAGCGTCTCCATGTGCACGAAGATGTCGGGGGTGCCCTCGCCGCAGGTCAGGAAACCGAAACCGCGCAGCCGGTTGAACCATTTGACCTGAGCCCGCTCCAGCCCGCTGGTCGCCGTCACCGTGACATGGGTGCGCGGCGGCAGCATCTGCGCCGGATGGATCGCAGTCGACTCGTCCATCGAGACCACGCGGAACGCCTGGTAGCCCTTGGCGCGCTGGATGCACTCGACGACGATGCGGGCGCCCTCGTAGGCGGTCTGGAAGCCGTCGCGCCTAAGCACGGTGACGTGCAGGAGCACGTCGGGCCAGCCATTGTCGGGAACGATGAAGCCGTAGCCTTTTGAGGCGTCGAACCATTTGATGACGCCGTGAACCTCGACGAGGTTGGCGCTGCTCTCACCAAGTCCGGTGAACGGACTGAGTGCACTGTCGCGACCGCCACCGCCGTGTTCGCCCACCGCGGGAACTCCGACCTTCTTGGACTCAAATCCGTCCGACGACCCCATAACCCCGGACCCCACACATGCCATGCAACCCGCCTGAATGGCGGCGCCGAATCACGCGTCTTTAGAGAATCTTCTCAACTCGACGCGACGCGAATCTTTCGACTCAAAAGATAACACTCCCGGTTGCGACGCATAGACAAAAAAGAGATTCGGCGGAACCTATGAACAGCTTGCACAGCCGCGAATCAAATTGCTGCCTCAATTACCGACAAAGGGCCCCAGCGTTTCGCCGATGTCGTGGCGGATCACGAGGTCGGCGATGTCGTCCTGCTCCGTCGGCTCGCGATTGACGATCACTAGGCGTGCACCCGATTCCTTCGCCATCATCGGAAAGCCCGCGGCCGGCCATACCACCAGCGAGGAACCGATCGCGATGAAGAGATCGCAGGCTTGCGACAGCGCCGTCGCGCGCTGCATCTCGTCCTCGGGCATTGTCTGGCCGAAGGAGATCGTGGCGGTCTTCACCGGCTCGTCGCACACGGTACAGTTGGGCGCGGCGCCCTCCTCGTCGAAGCGGCGCTTCACCCAATCAAGCGGATAGGCCTGCCCGCATCCAATGCAGCGCGCATACGTGGTGTTGCCGTGAAGTTCGATCACGTGATCGCTTGCGACGCCGGAGGCCTGATGCAGATTGTCGATGTTCTGGGTGATGATCGCGGGAACCTTGCCGGCGCGGTAGAGTGAGGCGAGCGCGCGATGGCCGCGGCCGGGCTTAGCCGCCGCAAAGACCTCCTCCATCGCGAAGCGCCGGCGCCAGGATTCGTCGCGCGCCTCCTGGCTGGCGACGAACTCGTCGAACGGGATCGGGCGGTTGCGCGTCCAAATTCCGCCCGGCGAGCGAAAGTCGGGGATGCCGCATTCGGTCGAGATGCCGGCGCCGGTGAACGGCACGATCCGTTTGGCTTCGGCGATCATGTCGCCAAGACGCTCGACGCCGCTGCGAAGATCCGATGCAATCAACGCCGCCTCCCGTTTTGCTGTTTTACTGATTTGTTTTTGCGCTAGCTGCAACATGCGCAAGCGACAAGATTATTGACGCTGTTCTCCACCGCCACGCAAGACATGGTCGGCAATTTTTTCCGACCCTCGCTTATCACAATCCTGCAATGCCTCCTCCCCATTGACGCCCCAATCAGAAGCGCCAATGCATGTGTTGACGCGACTCAACGTGATTGCGGCGGCAGTGCTTGGGTTCAGTAGGACACATACTCACGTGCAGAGGGGATTTAACATGACCGAGGACGAACAACGCAAAATCCGCGAACGCGAAGAGATCGCCGCCCGTGTCGCCGCCTTCCGTGCCACCCAGGAAAAATTCAAGCGCGAACGTGAAGAGTATTTCGTGTCGACGCTCGACAACGCGCGCAAGGCGGAACGGCCCTCGCTCTGGCCGTAACGACACCGGATCACCGAGCATGAAAAAAGCCCGGAGCATTGCTCCGGGCTTTTCGTTTGTTCAGCCGTTACCAGTGACGGTAATAATGGTGGCGGCGGTAGTATGGTCCATCACCGTAATAAGCGTAGGGACCAGGGCCGTAGGCATAAGCGGGGCCGCCGTAGTAGCCATACCGCGGGCCGTAGCCATAGCCGTAAGGATGCGACGCGGCGACGGCGCCCGCGGTGATGGCGCCGGCGGCAAGACCGAACGCGAGGCCCGGACCGATGCCGCGGCCGCGCGCCTCGGCAGGCGAAGGCGCCGCGACCGCGGTCACGCCAACGGCCGCGACGGTAGCCAGAACTGCCAGTGTCTTCCTCATCATGAATCTCCTCCTTCGTATCTCGCACAGACAACGCCGGCGCGTTGCTATGGTTGCGCGCAAGCCTGTGGAACCGAGTTCGGAATAAATCCGGCCACGCATGGAACGGGCACGCGTTCCGCGAATTGTTTGCTCAAGTGCGGAAGCCTCCGCCGTCCGGTTGAGGCAACAGCACGAAGACCCCGTCAGCATCACCGATGCTGGCGGGGTTTTCAGTTGCACGCACAGCATTGGCAATGCGCCACAATTGCTGCCAGCGGGGAGCCGAGGAGGATAAAGTGCCGATATCCAAATTGCTGGCCCGTATCCGCAGGCTCGTTCCCAGATCCGGAGATCAGCATTACGACGAGATCGTCCGCAGTTTCGGTGTCGGTACGCTGCGCCCGCCGCCGACCCCGATGAGCGACGGCGAACTGGCGCGGGCGATTGCCGAGTTCCTTAAGGAACAGCCGTCGAGCGAGTCCGTAGGCGCCCTCGGCCGGCGGCTCGACCCCACCACCCCACTTTGAGGCGCCGGTCCGCCTTTGTCCGGGAACATGCGCTTCGCGCGCACGTTGGCGTAGCCTTCAAGGAGAAAGGAGGCCGACATGCCCGTTTGGCTCGAAATCCTGCTCAACCTGTCCGGCTATGCCGGCTTCGTGGCGCTCGCCTCACACGGCACCGCGTGCCCAAGCAATTGCGCCGACCATCAGACCTCCACCGACGACCGTTAATTCGTGTGCGGTAGCTGGCCCGCCGTACGCATCAGCCTGTCGGCTTTGACCGCGACACGCGTGTCCTCGAGCTGTGGCCGCAGCGAGACGCTGATCACCACGAAAGCCAGACAAAAGAGCGTGCCGACGATGGCGATGCGCCGGTAGGTGTGGCGGTCGCCCTGATAAAAGGACGGTTCTGAAAAAGGTGTCATGAATTCGTTCTTGGCAAAATTGCTTGTTGGCCAAAGTCGCTTGTTGGCCAAAGTCGGATCGCGTCTTCGCCAGACACCTATCGCAAGTGGCGGCAAGTGCAACGCGATTGCGCTTTTAACCTAACCGAATAGGGTTATCGGCTTCGCGGCAAGCTTCCGTTAGGAGTTCGCCAAGCCTCTTCAGAACAAGCGTCTTCAGAACACGCGTCTTCAGAACTCGGCGAGCCGCTTCAGGCTCGCACGAAAACCGAGGCTGCGATGGCCTGCGACCAGCACGGTGCCGAACACCTCGGCCGTGTCGTCGCTGAACGTCCCGGAGAAGCCGCTCGTTGCCTCCACTCCGCCGAACAGCGGCCGGGCGAAGCCATCCGCAAACGGCGTGTGCTGGTTGGTGACAAGCTCGCCCTTCCAGGTCCCGTGTTTCGAAGGGCCGTTGTTCGAATTGCCGTTCCGTGTAGACGCCGCGCGACCAGAAATACGGCCCGCCGCCGAGCAGAACGCCGTCACGCAGGATCAGCACGCCGCTGTCGCGGCCCTTCAGGCCGTCGAGCATGTGGAGGTGGATGGAATAAAGTCCGTTCTTCATGTTGCGTCCGCCGCTGGAGCAACGATAGCGCCGGCGACGGAGAGCGTCGAGACGGTGAAGCGAAGCTTGTGGTGATCCGTCGTCCGGCTTTGTTCCAGCTTCGCCTGCCTTTCGTTCTCGGAGAACGAATCGGAATCGCAGAAATCGGCACGAAGCAAGCCTTAATATATCGTTCGCACGCAAACGACCGCAGTCGCGCCAACGATCGCGCGCTCACATCGCGTCTTCGGATTTCGACCGCGGTGGCACCGGCGGCACCGAGGGCCTGTCGTTGCGCAAGCGCGGGTGCCGGTCGTACCAAAACACTTTTGCGATCTCGGCGAACATCTCGAGCAACAGCACGCATCCATGTCGCGTCTCCCTCGCCTCACTCGTAGCGAGGACAGGCGAACGGGACTGTGCGAAGCATCACGCCGGCTTGGTCAGGAAAGGCGTGTCCCGCATCGACACAGAAGCCACGACTTGTTCTGCATCCGACTCCATTTCGTTCGCAAGGAACGAATCGGAGTCGAGAAATCCAGCGCAAAACGATCCCTAACGATCGGTGAAGGCGCGCGCGATTGCCTGTTGTCATCGAGATAGTGCGATGCTCATCACGCCGCTCGCTTCGCCGTGTCCTTCGATAGATCCTTCTCCGAAAAGCATTCGAGGATCTGGATGCGGAGTTCTTCCGCGGCCGGACCATCAAGCTTCCTGAGCTGATTCCAGAGCCTGATTACTTCCCGCTGTTTCTCGACAGTCATGGGCACCTCCAAAACAATGTCGCTGCCAAAAGAGATGCGTCACTAGAACAAAATAGGAACAACAAGTCCAGCCCCTCCCCGCGAAACTCGCCGGGCACAGCGCCTTGGGCCTTCCGCGCGCCGACGGTTGCTTTTTAGGTTTTCAACCTTAAGTTCGAGCCACGGCGCGGCGGCTAGGCGCTGAAATCCCTTCCCCGCCAGCCAAGAAGGCGCCGTGCGAAAGCGCGGGGTTTTTCTTTTGGGGAACGCGCCACCGCCCTCCCCGTTAGTCATGCCGGAGCGAGGGATCGTGACCAGAAAATACTACGCCGTCGAAGTGGTGCGTCAGATCGAAGAGACCGTGGAGATCATGGTCGAAGCGCCGGATCAGACCGCCGCACATGATGCAGCGCTCGCGCACCTGAAGGCGCGCGGCTCCGAATATCAGTGGCTCAATCCCAAATGCGATCTCATCGTCTGGCGCGAGCGCCAGGTCGATACGCCGGCAATCATCGACGTTTCCATGTCGCCGGACTAGCGGCCGGAACGAATTTTCCCGGCCCGCATTGTCAGGTCGAATTCAGTGGTGCTGGCGGCCTGTCGCGACGCGGCCGACCAGCTTGAAGAGCCCCGGTCCTCAAGACCGGGGTTTTTCTTTGAGGCGGCCGCACGGAGGCGACTTCATTCGAACGGGGACCGAACAGCAAAGCAGCCACCCGGGCGTTACGCCGAATGGCTGCTTTGAGAACTGTCGACGCTCGCCTCTGTCCGCCTCATGGACCAGCAAAGTCAGACCGGCAGATTGTCGGTCATCCCGGGCGGGACTTCGCCTTGCTCGGTCCGCTCGGCGAGAAGCTCCTTTTCGGCCTCGTACCAGAAGGTGTCCATCGTGCCTGCGGGCTCGCCAGCCTCCTTCCAGAGGTGATAGGCCCGATTTCGAATCTCTTCTTCGCTGAGACCAGTCATGTGATTTCTCCCTTTCGGAAGCAAAGCCTGACGACGCCCTAGAGTTCCTTAAGAGAGTTCCTTATTGGTTCAGCACAAGCAAGCAATCATTGCAGCGCTCCGCGAAAAGAAGCCTCCGCAACGAAAACGCGAGCCCTTAGACGGAGTCTTTGGCCACCTTCAGCGGCGAGGCCTTCACCGACTTGCTCGCCGGCTTCGCGGCGAACTGCATCGGCTCCTTGGTGAAGGGATTGACGCCCATGCGGGCTTCGGTCGCCGGCTTGTTCACCACCGACATCTTCACGAAGCCGGGAATGACGAACTCGCCGGACTCGTTGAGCTCCTTGTAGCCGACCGTCGCCATGTACTCGATGACCGACTTCACGTCGTTCTTCGACAGCTGCGTGCCCTCGGCAATTGCATCGATCAACTGAGTCTTCGTCATCTTCGCCATGTCTGAATTTCCTTCTGTGCGCGCGAGCAGGCTTTGCTCAGGACGCGGTCCGACCGCGCAACGCGCTTCTGTTTCATGCCAACTTTCATGAAGTGACGGGGCTTAGAACCCATCGACGCCCAAAACGCAAGCAGGGGTTCTGCGGAGGGCCGGACGCCCCGGCAAAGATGCCGCAGCTTCCGCCGTTTTCGCGTTGAACCATTTTCTCCCCGAGGCGTCTAACTCTTTGAAGTCCCCAAGCTTCACCCCCCATCAGAGAGCCCCGCTTCCCCCAGGCGGGGCTTTCGTCTTTGCCTGGACCCGGCCCCGCACTGCCGATCAGGCTGGCCCCCGAGGTCTGCGCCCGGCCACCCCGGTGACCGTCACAAGGCAGGTTCTCTTTTCCGGCCATCTCCTGCATAATGCGGCATGGCAAAAACAAAAGTGACCTTCAAAACCGTCCGCATTGCAGACAACGACTGGAAAATCCTGGCGGATTACCCGGACAGCGAACAGCGCGAAATCAAGGGCTTCACCAGCAAGGCAGACGCCGACGACTGGATCAATGGCGACCGCAAGATCGCGTGGCTCCGCTCCCAGGGATACGCCAAGTAAACCGCGCATGAGTCACGCGCGTATCGCGTGACGCCCGTATGGGTATGAGGCGCGCTTCGTCCCTCCCGCTCCATAGGTTCTTTCCGTGCCGGCGCCTTGCCGAGCAAGCGGCAACGCCCGCGCGTCCTATCGGCTGGACGGGAGCGCCTGGTCGATAAACCTTTGGCTGGGCATGCGCCGTTGAGACTTCGGTAACCTAACGCCTCCAAGCTCCTCTTAGTATCGTTGCGTTGGAGTACCCCACAGTGCTGGATTTTAACGAGCTGCGTGAACTCGCGGCCGATGTTCGCGTGTTCGTCGACATTGCCGAAGACAAGGCCGAAGCGCTTCGCGCCGTCATCACAGCCTATGACGTGGTGCTCGCGATCTTCCCGTCGGGAGAGGGCATGGGTCTCCACGTCATCAAGGGCGGCGAGATCCTGGACAGGATTGCAAACTCACGAACCAATACGAGCTACAGCCACACGGCCATTGCGGTTCCCGACCTGGAGCACGCGGAAGTGCTCAAGCACCTGACGGGCCCGGCCGATCAGCGGCTTGCGGCTTAGAGCGTTTTCAAGTTCGCGCGACGAAAACGCGTCACAACAATCTGGAGCGGTTCTGATTCAAGCAGAACCGACAACGCCTCGTTGCAGACGAGAATTTTTGCACTCCGGAACGCCTTGTTTTAGGAACACGGTTTCTGCGCTCCCGTTGGCCCACACAACCAACCAGGAGTTTGAGATGAAGAAGCTCGTCATTGCGACCGCCGCCCTCGGCCTCATGTGCGGCTCTGCCTTGGCCCAGACCCAGACCGGCCCCGCCGCGCAGTCCGACAACATGCAGAAGCCCGGCATGACCAACACGGACAAGGGCACGATGAGCAGCGGCACGACCGGCGTGAGCCATGACGGCATGAGCAAGGGCGGAATGGTGAGGCCCGACGCCTCCGGCCAGGGCGGCTCCGGCCCGGGCAGCGACCAGGGCGGTACCAAGACCCGCAGCAACAAGAAGTAAGCCGGTTTCCTGTACGGCTCGCTTCCCGGCCGCGTCGCTTCCACAAGCGGCGCGGCCATTTCATGAGAAGGGTCTTTGGAACCTGTCGAATGCACTCCTCACAATCGTGCGCGCACCGGAACGGTCAGGTCTTGCCGCGAGTTGCCCCATCTCCAGCAAGGAGATCGTCATGAGCGTTGAAGGTAAAGTGAAGGAAGGCGCCGGATTCATCAAAGAAGAGATGAACGAACACGGCAAGTCCCCCGAGAGCCAGAAGAAGGCCCAGGAAGGTCGCGACTTGCGCAACGAAGGCCGGATCGAAGACGGCAAGCCGCCGAAGACGACGAAGCCGGGCACCGGTCACTAGATCGCGTTCGAAACCCCGTTTGGTGAAAGCCGCCCCTGGTCATGTCAGGGGCGGTTTTTCACGTTCATGACCAGCCGATACGTGCCCATGCGATCTTCCGAAGCTGTGATCCTCCGAAGGTGCAGTCCTACAAAAATAGCCGGAGGCTCGAAGCATGCAGGGCGATGGCTGGTAGAACGCTCCGGCTGTTGTATGGTCGAACGTTTCTTGTGAGGGGCTGATGAAGATTGCCATTGTTGTCGCCGGCTTGATCGTTGTTGTTGCCGCCGTTCTCGTGGCGGTACAGCCCGGCTTTCTAAAGCCTGCGTCTATGGCACTCGTGAAGAAGTCCGACATCCTCGGCTTTTCGCCAGGGATGACATTCGACGAAACCAACAAGCTCGTCACGCAACGTCGCTACCGCTGCCGTCAGATTCGCGATTCCTACGTCCTGGAGTGCGCAGTCGACGGCGCCAAGGTCACGATCTTTGCCGACGACGTTGACCCTGGGAATCCTGATCCCAAACATCCCATCTGGCGCGTCATTGCGGAGTTGAACAATCCGGGTCCCCAAGACGCTGCCGTCAAATCGATCTCCGACCAGTTCAACGCCCAGCCAACCAGGGACGCCCGGGACGGATGGATATGGACTGTCGGCCGTGGGCTCAAGCTGAGCTACGACGGCGCCGCCTTGAAGCTGGTGGACGAGGCTGAGGAAATCAGGCGTGGCAAGCAGGAAGCAAAGCGCTAGGGAGCGCGACGCCGGGTGCCCTTCAGTGACGAAACCGGTTGACGGCCAACAGCGGCAGCCATGATCCCAGCACCATGCAGATCGCAATGGCTGCGACTAGGACGTATTTCAGGGGATGTTGCGAGGACGCGAGCGAACCTTCGAGGTGAAGGTATGGCAGCATCGCCTCCACGGCCATCCCGATCAGGGCAACCGCAACCAGCCCGCCAACCGCCGAAGCGAACAGGTTGACGATCCATCCGATCGCGCCGCGCTCGTTCGACCAAGCCTCGTAGATCGCGACAGCCAGCATCACGAGCACAAAGACCAGCATGAAGCTCATCGAGCCGCCGACGCTCGCCTTCGACCCGAAGATTTCTACCAGCAGCATGGCCGCCACCGCGAGCAGTGTGATCGCCTTCACGACTTTCCTCTTTGGTGTCTCAGCACATAGGCCGCGAAGCCAATTCCGATGCCGAGCAGGCTTTGCAGCATGGCGGTTGGTCGCGCCGGGCTTCGCCGGGGTTCAACAAATTGCACTCGGAGAACTGCAGGACCGCCGCGCAGTGACGACCGAAGGCCGGGGACCGATCTATGCAGCTTGCCTATTGGAAAGCCGCTCGAACGCCGTGATGGCCCGGTTGGCCAGCATGAGGCGTCTGTGCTCGCCCTTGCGGACCATCTCTTCGACGGCGGCCGAGAGAAAGCGGCTGGTGAACGGCGCGTCGCTGACTTGTCCGGTGCGCTCCAGATAATCCCAGGCGATCTGCACGGAATGTTCGATGAGATGGGACAGGTTCTCGCTCATGCAGAACCTACGCTTGGCGGGAGCGCTTGTTCCGCGCTGGCCAGTAGGTCGGTTCTTCATGGCAGATCTCGAGACGTTCAATTTCCGCACGTTTTCGACTGACGAACAAATGAGGAACGACAAGCGCGCGCCGACGTTAGGTGGAAAAGGAGAGATCGCGATGGCTGACAAGACAGCTGACAACACCGGGGACAACACACAAAAGGATCCGAAGGATTGGGTTTCCGGCGACGACCCGATGACCGGCGCCCAGGAATCCTACCTCAAGACCCTCGCCGAGCAGGCGCACAAGCCCCTCCCCAAGAAGGATCTGACCAAGGCAGAGGCGTCAGAGCTGATCGACACGATGCGGCAAAAGGCCGGGCTCGAGAAGTAGACAGCGGGCATGTACGCCCCGCCCCTGCGAGACGGAAGAACATGACTCACCGATGATCAGAAGTGTCGCGGGAAGGTTGCAGGCGTTCGGCCAACGCTGCATTCACAAACGTTGAGCGCGCTGCATTTCGTCGGGCACAGACAGCGTCGATTGAGCGCACGATCCCGCAATGTCGATTCCACAACTTCAATGCCGGGATTGCGGCCTGTCGCTTTGCGAGCCGGGCACTCATCCTGCTTTGCCTTGCTTCACGTCATGTACGATGTCACCGATGGTGCTTCCCACGACAATCGCGGCAACAACAGGCCAACCGGCGGCTACCATAAGGATGGCCCCGTAGCGCATGTCTTCGCCGGGCCGTTTATAACTGTCTCGGCCCGAGAACAGGAGCACCGCGATCAGGCAGCCAACTGCGTATCGTCTAAACCATTTCACGACGAGAGACCTTCGTTTACGGGCATTCGTCGCCTCGAACTCCGTCGTGGTTCATGATGTCGGCCGTCCGGCCGCTCGCCGGCAGGCGAAATTTCAGACGATCATGCAAGGCGCGTCAGGCGCCTTGCATGACCTGCTGCCGCTCATTTTCTTGAGCGCGCTGAGCATCGGCTCCGCGCCGAGCTCAGTTCTGTCACTTCGGCAGATCGCGGATTGCCAGCTTGATGACTGTAAGGACAACGAAAGCGGGCGCCCCGTAAACGATGGCGTTCACGGCCCAAGTGATGGCGACGCCCAAGAAAACGGAACTGCCGACAGCTCCCCAGAAAAGGTAAGCTGCGGATATACCCGGCATCTCCCATGCCATCACAGGGGTGGAGTAGTCGGTTAGCTGCTCCATGACGAGCAGCACCGTCGAGACGAGGGCCCCGATTGCCAGTGCGACGGTGAGAACGGATTTCATTGTCTTCAAAGGCCCAACAGCGCCATCACGATCGGAATCATAAAAAAGGCTGCCAGGCCGAGGAGGCCTCCTACGGCAATCTTCACCCAACGCCGTTGAATTTTCGGCTCGAGCCATGTCGCCAGTTTGACCCAGAGCGCATACGCCCATCCGGCAACAATCGAGCGGATAAGTGCAAACAGAAGCTTGCCTAGAATATTGGCCATAGCGGTTAGTCGCGTCAGTTCCGCGGGGAGTTCATCTGCCAACGGCTAAACAACCCCGTGTCCCCCGTGAGTGAGGTGGCCCAGTTCTGCGATTTGCGTCACGTTCTGAGGACCCGGTTAGCGCTGTGGGGCTTCGTGAAGGGCTCGTTTTCTAGCGCTTGAGCAATGCCATCGCCATTCACGGCGCGCTCGGCGCGGCATCGTGACTGCTGACATCAGGGTGGCAGCAGCGGTGTGCGACGAGCCCCGCGATGCCGCTCAACTCTGCGGTCAACCAAAGGACATGCCATGAAGTTCGCCTCCACTCGCCTGATCGCTACTGACATCAAAATCATGGTTTCGTTCTACGAAATGGTGACCGGATGTTCCGCCGAATGGCTCGCGCCGGTGTTCGCCAAGATCGTGACGCCGGGCGCCAACCTCGCAATCGGCGCAGCCGAGACGGTCGCGCTCTGGAAAGAAAACAGTGCCGAGCCCGGCGCCAACCGCACTGCCGTGATCGAGTTTCAGGTTGAAGACATCGATGCGGATTATCAGCGCCTGAAAGACAAGGTTACGCTGGTGCACGAGTTGAAAACGATGCCATGGGGCAACAGGACGTTCCAGTTTCGCGACCCCGAAGGCACCGCGGTATCGCTCTTCATGCCGCCGATCGAGCAGGCCGGAAAGCGCCTCGCGGCGCAATAGGTCGCGGCAGCAGACTGGCCCGGGCGATATTGCAAGTGGCGCGTGTGCGGCACTGGGATTGCGGTGAATGTGCATTGAAATTCGCCGGCTGATTTACTTCATCAGCCGGCTTCGCCCTCATGCACATGTGCACCCGCCCCTGCCCCTCCCCGGATTTTCCTGCTATCTCCTACCCCCGCCGTCCCGGCCCAAAGCAAAACCCCATCCGTTCAAGGGAGCAACAATCATGCGATACCTTCACACTATGCTGCGCGTGCGCAATCTCGATGTCGCGTTGAAGTTTTACCAGGACGCGCTGGGGCTGAAGGAGGTGCGGCGGATCGAGAACGACAAGGGGCGTTTCACGCTGGTGTTCCTGTGCTCGTCGGACGATCTCGAGGCACTCAAGGAGCAGCCGCAGACGCGCGGCGCGCCGCTGGTGGAGCTCACCTGGAATTGGGACGAGGAAAAATACGGTGAGGATCGCTTCTTCGGCCATCTCGCCTATGAAGTCGACGACATCTACGCCACCTGCGAGAAGCTGATGAAGGCCGGCGTCACCATCAACCGTCCGCCGCGCGACGGCAACATGGCCTTCGTCCGCTCGCCGGATTTGCACTCGATCGAGCTGTTGCAGAAGGGCGATCCGAAGCCACCGCAGGAGCCGTGGTCGTCGATGCCCAACATCGGCCATTGGTAGGCCTTTTTGCCGGAACCAGCCCCTGCCCTAAGCGTTCTCTCTTCGACAATGCAATTGGAGGAGGACGCGATGGGACGCGGAATTTTGTTGTGGATGCTGGGTGTGCCGATCCCGGTGATCATCTTGCTGTGGCTGTTCTTCGGCCGCTGATCGCCTGACCAGGCTTTGCCTTGCAATGAAAGCTCCGCCTCGGGCGGAGCTTTTTGCATGCGGACCTTTTGCATGAGAGGATCGGCGCAATCGCCCGTCGCTCGCCGCAGTGAATTCCGCTATTACCCGCGCCGAAAGAAGCGCCGCGGGAGGATGATGTGCCGGACCAAAAACTGACGATCTGGGGCCGCGCCAATTCGGTCAACGTGCAAAAGGTGCTGTGGTGCCTCACCGAGCTCGGCTTGGCTTACGAGCGCATCGACGCCGGCATGGCGTTCGGCAAGACCCGCGACGCCGACTATCTCGCGATGAATCCCAATGCGCGGATCCCGACGCTGGTCGAGGGCGACTTCACGCTGTGGGAATCCAATTCGATCATGCGCTATCTCTGCCTCGCGCATGGGCGCGGCACGCCGATCTATCCTGAGGCGCCGAGGCTGCGCGCCAGCGTCGACCGCTGGCTCGACTGGACGCTGTCGATGGTGCAGCCGGTCGACCGCCCGGTGTTCTGGGGCATCGTGCGCACGCCGCCCGCCGAGCGCGACATGATCCAGGTGCAAAAGGATGCCGATGCCGCCGCCGAGGTCTGGGCCATCGCGGACCGCCTGCTCTCCACGCGTCCGTTCATGGACGGCGATGCGTTCACGCTCGCCGACATCGCGGTTGGCGCCTATGCGCGGCGCTGGCTCGGCGTCGAGGGCATCACCCGGCCCGCGCAGCCGCATCTGACGCGCTGGCTCGCCGAACTCGGCAAACGGCCCGGTTTTGCGCAATTTGTGGCACCGCCGATGTCGTGAGCGGTGGCGCGGCTTAAAGTCCGTTACGAGCACGATGAATCGGCATTTTGCCGCGCGGCGCCGGGAGATGGCGGCTACTGTGCATGGGGTTGTTTTCGCGTTTTTTTGTTAAGGCCAGCCGCGCTCGAACAGCAGTACGCAGAAAATCAGCACGAGCGTGACCGCCGCAGTGGCGAGCCGCGCGGTCCAGCTCAGGCCGCGGCCGACCCACCACAGCAGCGCGCAATACATCACGAACGGGACGATGATCTCGGGCCGCATGATGTCCGGCGGCATGGGGGCTCAGCGCCTGACCGTGGTCTCGACGCTGATCGAGCCGCCGATCTTGACGCAGGTGCCGGTGCTCTCGACCAGATGGAAGCCGCGGCCATAGGCGGCGCAGGAGCCCGCTTTCGCGCTCCCGCCGGCACCCTTCAGCGGCAAGGCCTTGCCAGCCTGTGGGCGCTCCGGAGGCGGCAGACGCAAGGCTTCCGCCGCGGCCGCGGACGTCGTCAGCAACGAGATCAGGATGAGGAGCGGCGCACGCATGCAGGCCGTTCTAGCCCGGACCGGCGTCGCGCGCCATCGGGGTCGCTTTGCCCGGGGATCAGATGAACTTGATGCCGGCCGATTTGCCGCGGCGCCACACCACCTGGCAGCTCCGCCCGGTCCGCGCATCGCGCGCGAACGCCATCCGGATCACGCCCGGGAGCTGGCTCGCATCCTCGTCCAGCGTGATCTTGGCGCCCGTGGCGGAGATGTCCTGGACCAGGCATTGCCGCGCTGCGAATCCGCCGTCGAGCGTGATCCAGGCATGCTGCGACAGCGACTTGCGGGCTGCGCGCTTCTTGGGCGGTGGCATCGGCTTAAATTCTCCCAGTCCAGCGCTAGCTCAGGGAACCTAAGAAACCGTTGAATTCGGCCGACCGATCCTTGGGTGGGATGCTATCCACCGGTGCCAAAAGACCGTTCCCGAACGGCTTGCCCAGGGCGCCAAAGGCCATTATAGGTTCGCCCGCTGCAGCCGCCGGGCATGACTCGGGCGGCCAGCGGCCGTGCCGCGAAAAGCGGCGGGGCCCTGGGTTTGCTCCCTTCGTCTATCGGTTAGGACGCCACCCTTTCACGGTGGAGAGAGCGGTTCGATTCCGCTAGGGAGCGCCATCATCCGCCGTTGGATGACAGGGCGAATCTGCCGCCCCGCATGAACCTCCCTGCCCCTCGCCTCCGACCAATGTCCAGACTGAACCGGATGCAGGCCGATGGCGCAGCACAAATCTCCCTCGGACGACCAGGCCGGGATTGCCTCGCCGGCGCTGCCGCCATGGATCCACCGCACGGCAGCCTACGTGCCGGAGCGGCGCGCCAGAATGCTGGAGCACATGGCGCGCGCCAGGTCGCTGCCTCGGGCAACGCCTGCGTTGGAGCCGTCGCATACGGCCGGCACGAACATTCTCGGGGACGCCTGCGGCTACGCCGTCCTGTTCGGCATCATCGCGCTGCTGTTTCAGTCGCGCGTTCCTCTCTACCTCGGCGCCTTTCTCTTCTTCACCGATGGCGAGCGCATCGAACTCGCTCTTGCAAAGATCGGCATCCGTCTCGAGCTTGGTACGATCGGGCCCGACATCATCAAGGGCTTCGTATCCCTGTTCGGATGGTTCGCGCTGCTGGCATCGCTGAAAGCGTCCGTCCCCGCCTGGCTCGCGACATGGATGCTTCCAGACACATCGTGGTCCTTGCTCGCCGGAATCGCTCTTTTGTTCGCCATCGTCGAAGCATTCGCAACGCGCGCGATGCAGCATGCATTGCCGTGGTTCGGATTTGAGAGGCGACCGAGCGGCCTGGCCTGCGCGACGATCAAGCTCGCTATGGCCCTTGGCGTGCTGGCTCTGCTGGTGCTGCTCGGATGACGCGATCGTGAGGTCACGGGCCTGACAATCGCGGCGCTATGCCGCCCGCCCCGATCTGCGCATTTACCGGAAATTTACCCCTGCTCGTGAGCGCCGGTATCATTTGCTTAGAATTTGATTGCTACCGTGGAATTACGGAAAACCTCCGAAACACGATTGGCGCCCATGTCCGTCGCAGAGTTCCTCAGACAGCGTGCCGTGCATGTCACCGTGAGTGGCAGCTACTCGCTGCCGCGTTGGTACGATTGCGAGGGCAAGCTCCGTACCTTCGCCTGCCGCACCAGCCGCGTTTCACCGTTCCGCATGATGGTCGACGTTCCCGTAGTCGGAAAGGTCGGCGAGCGCGTGACCTCCTACTTCCAGGATTTTGGCGAATTCCAATGCACCATCAGCGCGACGCTGAAATCGGGCTTCCTGATGGAGCTCGACATGACGCGGGCCCGGCGCGCCTGGATGTCGGAAAAGCTGACCTGGCTCGAGAAGAAGCAAAAGGACGCCAGCGTCCAGGAGCTGCGGAATGACGCGCGCTTCGTTCCGCAGGTCGCGCACACCTTCCTGACGCTCGCCGACGGCAGCACCCATGCCTGCTTCATCATCGACGTCTCCACGGCCGGTGTCGCGATATCCTGCGAATACGATCCGCCAGTGGGAACCCCGCTTGCGGTCGGCGCTTGCGTCGGGCGCGTGATCCGCAAATTCGAAAACGGCTTTGCTGTCAAATTCGCCGAAAAGCAGTCGCGGGACGACGTCGTCCGGCTGATCGTCCGCACGGCCATGCTGCAATCGGCCTGATCCTCCGGCCGCGCTGCCCTATCGCAGCCCTATTTCGAGATAAGCTTTTGAAGGTCCGCGCCTCGTTCCGGACGTCATTTGCAGACTTGCGATCGGGGGACCGAATGGCAGTCGAGAAAATTACAGTCGATAAGGTCAGAGTCGACAAGATCACCTGGGACAGGGTCGGCCGGGTCACCGAGCCCGGACGCTACATGTACACGTTCGGCTGGCTCACCATCACCGCCGACGATCTCGATATCTGGAAGCAATACCCGCAGGCCGCGTTCACGCTGATGGCGCAGCATTCCGAGCCGGACGCGTCCACCGGCGAGGAGTTCCATCTCGGCGCCTTCGACGTCGCGCCCGACGCGCCGCCGCCGCTCACCACGCATTGAGACAGTCAAAGCGGGCTACGATCGGCAGCCAGCCGCCGCGGCAGGGCGCGTGGCGGGAACGCGTGGCACGCCCGTTGCTTTATCATTGCCATGACTCACATCCCCGCCTTCGATCAGGCCTTTCTGCTGTTGCTCATCGTGCTCTGCCTTGGTACGTGCCTTATCCGCGCCTTCTGGGAGGTGGAGCAACTCCGGGGCCGCCGCACCGCGTCCCCATCCCGCGCGATCAAGCGTGACTAGACCGGCTCGGCCGGCCGTGCGTAGCCCGGACGGGGCAATCCCGGCTCTGGACTTGCCGCGGCGACACGTGCATCGTCAATCGAAGAAACCTGCACATTGCCTTGATCTGACTTACCAATCGCGATCCGATGACGGGCGCGCGACCGTTGTCATGGGATGACGAGGTGGTTCTGTCATGCAATTGATTGCGCTCGTTATTCTGCACCTCGGCGACTGTCCTGATGAACGCAGGCTGTCACGCTTGTTAAGAGACGCGACAGCAAGCGCATGACACAAGGTCGCATCAGGGAATGTAGATAAGCGGATCAAGGGAACCTATTTTCGGCGCCGATGTACCTGATTGAAGCGTTACCCACCGTCATCGGAACGGCCGCCATTGCCCCGGCGCTGCTGATGCTGTGGCTCGTCATTGCCGCCGAGGAACGCCCCGGACCGCCGGCCCAGGTCTGGACCGCTTTCCTGCTCGGCGCGGCCAGCATTTCGCTGCTGGGCCTGGCCCGCGCCCCTTTCGCCAAGATGGTTGCGGCCCCGGACAACCCGTGGGCGGCACTGGCCATGCATTCGATCTTCGGCGTCGCGCTGCCGGAGGAAGCGGTCAAGGTGATCGCGATCGTGCTGGTCGCCTCGACCAAGCGGCGGACCTTCGCCAATCCGATGGACACCGTGGTCTATGGCGCCGCGGTTGGCCTGGGCTTCGCCGCCTACGAGAACCTCGCCTATCTCGTCCAGCACGCCGAGATGTGGCGCTCGCTGGCCGCCTTGCGCAGCGTGCTGACCGTGCCGTTCCACGGCGCGCTCGGCATCATCGCCGGCGCCTATCTGACCATCGCGCGCGCCGGCACGGCGCTGGGTGCCAACCGCCATCATCGCGACTGGGCTCGTCTCTCCAGCCGGCTGCTCATCTTCGCAGGTCCGCTCGCCCTGCATTCGGCCTTCGACTTCCCCCTGCTCACGCTTCAGCGCATGCCGGATCTCGATCCGGCGCTGCGGATGTGGTTGGGCGGCGCGAGCCTGCTGATCGGCTTCAGCTCGATCGCCTTCGCTATCCGCCTGGTACGGCGCGTCGCGCGCCATCACGCGCCCCGAACCGACGTCGCGCGCGAGCGCCTCAGCCAGCTCCGCCGGATGTGGGCGCTGCTGCTTGCCGGTGGCGGCGTCGGCTTTCTCGGGCTCGCCTTCGTGCTGACCTCGATCCATCACTGGCTCATCAATCCCGAGCGCAATCTGACGCTGGCCCTGATCCCGATCGGCCTGGTCTCGATCCTGCTCGGCCTCGCACTTCTGATCGTCACGACCGCGATCTATGTTCTCGGCCGCAACCGCATCCGCACCAGCGGCGAAGGTTTTTCGTCGGCGCACGGCGGCGGCTGAGCCGCGGGATGGCAAGCGCGGTGTGCACGTACTAGACTAGATTGAGGACACACCTCTCGATCCGGAGCCTGCCCATGACATCACCTGAGGATTTTTCCCGGCTGCAATCCGCCATGAGCGGGACGGTCAAGGCACATTGGAAGGCCTTTCTGTTCGAAGGCATCCTGCTTGCGGTGCTTGGCGTCGCCGCGCTGATCCTGCCGCCGCTCGCAAGCCTTGCGATTGCGATCTTCCTCGGCTGGATGTTCCTGATCAGCGGCATCGGCGGATTGATCGCCACCTATTGGGCGCGCAGCACGCCGGGCTTCTGGTGGTCGCTGATCTCGGCCGCGCTGGCCGTGCTTGCAGGCATGCTGCTGCTGGCGCGGCCGATCCAGGCCGTGCTGACGCTGACCATCGTGCTCGGCGCCTATTTCCTCGCCGAGGGCGTCGCCACCATCATGTACGCGCTGGAGCATCGCCGCGAGCCGGGCGGCCGCTGGTCGTGGCTCCTGATCTCGGGCCTCGTCGACATCGCGATCTCGTTCATGGTGATCACGGGACTGCCGAGCTCGGCGGAATGGGCGATCGGTATCCTCGTTGGCATCAACCTGCTGTTCGGCGGCGCCACCCTGATCGGCATGGCGCTGGCGGCACGCAAAAGCAACAGTTGAGGCGCCGCGTGGCCGTCACGTCTATTGGGGGGTGACAAGCCGCCGATCGCACGCTATATGACGGGCCATGATCACCCTCGTCACCAGCTATTTTTGGTACTTTAGCTACGACAGCTCGCTGGCGGCAGGAGGATCGCGCTCAATCTGAAACATTGCAGCAAACGTCCGAACAAGCCGCCAGACCTGGCGGCTTTTTTATTGGCCGGCAGGGTCTCAAAATGACAGGAGCCCGCCGTGCTGAGCACGACCGACGATCTTCGTATCCGCGAACTGAAAGAGCTGAGCACGCCCGAAGAGGTGATGCGGGAAGTCCCGCGCACGCTCACCGCGACGCGCGTGGTGATGGCCGCACGCAACGCCATCCATGCGATTCTCAATGGCCAGGACGACCGGCTTCTGGTCGTGGTCGGCCCCTGCTCGGTGCATGATCCCAGGGCCGCGCTCGAATACGCCGAGCGCCTCGCGAGCTTGCGCGAAGAGCTTGCCGACCAACTCGAGATCGTGATGCGGGTCTATTTCGAGAAGCCGCGCACCACGGTCGGCTGGAAGGGCCTGATCAACGATCCTGATCTGGACGGCAGCTTCGACATCAACAAGGGCCTGCGGCTGGCGCGCAACGTGCTCTCGGCGGTGAATAATCTCGGCCTGCCCGCCGGCACCGAATTCCTCGACATGACGACGCCGCAATACATTGCGGACCTCGTGTCCTGGGCCGCGATCGGCGCGCGCACGACCGAAAGCCAGATCCATCGCGAGCTGGCCTCGGGGCTGTCCTGCCCGGTCGGCTTCAAGAACGGCACCGACGGCAATGTGCGGATTGCGGCGGACGCGGTGAAGTCGGCCTCAAATCCCCATCATTTCATGGCGGTGACTAAGCTCGGCCGCTCGGCGATCGCCTCAACCGCGGGCAACGAGGATTGTCACATCATCCTGCGCGGCGGCAGCACGCCGAACTACGATGCGGCAAGCGTCGCAGCGGCCTGCAACGATCTGGCGAAAGCAAGCGTCGCACCGCTCGTGATGGTCGATGCGAGCCACGCTAATTCGAGCAAGAAGCCGGAAAACCAGCCGCTCGTGACAGCCGACATCGCCGGGCAGATTTCTGGCGGCGAGAACCGCATCATGGGGGTGATGGTCGAGAGCAATCTCGTCGCCGGACGCCAGGACGTGGTGCCGGGCAAGCCGCTCACCTATGGCCAGAGCATCACTGACGGCTGCATCGACTGGGCGACCACGGCAACCGTGCTCAAGCAACTCGCTGACGCGGTCGAGATCCGGCGCAACAGCAAGCGCGCAGGGCTGCACGAGCGCTCCGCCTGACCGAACGATCGCGGGCGGGGTGACGCTGTCGCACCCTGCCCGCTGCTCCGGCGCCTAGCAGCCGCGGCAGATGCTCTTGATCTTCTTGTCGAGCGCCTGATTTTCCTTGCTGAGGGGATCGTTCGGGTCGCTCAGGTTCTTTTCGCTGGGCACATCGGCGACACGCGGCTGGCGATGGCCCACGGGTGCCAACGGCGTCGATCCTGAGGTCGCGCCCCCGGCTGTCGATCCCTTAGGGTTGCCGGTCTGCGCAACCGCCGCGCCGCCGAGCAAGACCACGAGCGATACTGCCACCATGATCTTCTTCATGTCTCTCCCTCCATTCCTCAAGCCAACATCTCCATCACGACCATTCAAGTCTCGGGCGGATAGAGGTGAACGTCGCCGCAATAATCCACGATACGATAGCGCGTTTCTTGATCTGCATCACGCGCATCAGGTGCGGTATTTTGCATCGGCAACACGTAATTCGGTCCCACCGGCGACTTGCCGGCGCCGCCGGGAATGTCGATGACATAGTCGGGCTGACACAGTCCGGACACCCTTCCGCGCAGCTGCCGCATCAAATCCTGCCCATCGGCGAGTGTCGTTCGCAGATGCGCCGTGCCCGGCGCGAGATCACCGTGATGCAGATAATAGGGCTTGATCCGGCATTCGACGAAAGCTCGCATCAAATCCGACAGAGCGGTCAAATTGTCATTGACGCCGCGCAAAAGCACGGACTGGCTTACCATGGGAATTCCGGCATCGACCAGCCGCGCGCAGGCGGCACGCGCCGGCCCCGTCAGTTCGCGCGCATGGTTGGCATGCAGCGCCACCCAGGTGGTCGCGCCCACGACCTTGAGCGCCGCCACCATCTCGTCGCTGATGCGCGCGGGATCGGCCGCCGGCACGCGGGTGTGAAGGCGGATGATCTTGACGTGATCGATTCCGGCCAGATCGGCCATGATCTCGCCCATCCGCCGCGGCGACAACATCAGGGGATCGCCCCCGGTCAGGATCACCTCCCAGATCTCGCTGTGCGCGCGGATGTAGTCGATCGCCGCGCGATAGGCGGCGTCCGAGAGCGCGTTCTCCTTGCCGGGTCCGACCATCTCGCGGCGGAAGCAGAAGCGGCAATAGACCGCGCAGACGTGAACGAGCTTGAACAGCACGCGGTCGGGATAACGATGCACGATCCCGGGAACCGGCGAGTGCGCATGATCGCCGATCGGATCTGCATTCTCGCCCGGCTGCATCTCCAGCTCTGCGGCAGTCGGAACGAATTGGCGCGCAATGGGATCGTCGGGATCGGACCTGTCGATCAGATCGACCAGCGCCGGCGTGATCGCAACCGCATAGCGTGCGGCAATGCGATCGAGCACCGGCAGCGCTGTGGCTGACACCAGCTGCTCGGCCACAAGTTCGGCCGGCTCGCGCAATGTGCGCGCAAGATTGCTCTTCATCATGTCTCGCTCAACGTTTCATTTGCAGGCGGCGTCCACACCACCTGATCAATTCGCGATGCGCCGCTCGCCAGCATTACCAGGCGGTCGAATCCGAGCGCGACGCCGCTCGCCTCCGGCATCGCCGCGACCGCGGCCAGAAAGTCCTCGTCCAGCGGATAGGCTTCGCAGTAGCGGCGTTGCTTCTCTGCCATGGATTGCGTGAAGCGCTTGCGCTGCTCCTCGGCGTCGGTCAGTTCGCCAAAACCGTTGGCGAGCTCGACACCGCAGGCATAGACCTCGAACCGCTCGGCGACTCGGGGATCGCCCGCCTTCACGCGCGCCAGTGCCGCCTCTGGAGATGGGTATTCGAACAGAATGGTCAAACGGCCCTGCCCCAGATGCGGCTCGACATGCTCGACCAGAACCTTGCTGAAGATGTCGGACCAGGTGTCATCCTCGGCCACGCGGACCTTGCCGGCAGCTGACCGCGCGAGCGCGGCGCGGTCGCCCTCGCCGCCGGAAATGGTCGCAAGCAGGTCGATTCCCGCAAACTGCTCGAAGGCGCTGGCAACCGTCACAAGCTCCGGCTCGGCGAAAGGATCTGCGGTCCGGCCGCGGAAGGTGAAGGCGCCGATACCGGTCGCCTGGGCCGCGCGGGCGATGAGGACGACGCAGTCGGCCATGATGGCGTCATAGGGCGCGCCTGCCCGGTACCATTCCAGCATGGTGAATTCGGGCAAATGCAGGTCGCCGCGCTCACGGTCCCGGAACACCCGGGCGAACTCGAAAATCCGGGTCTCCCCGGCCGCCAGCAGCTTCTTGCAGGCGAATTCCGGCGAGGTCCGCAAATATCGGCTCACACGGCTGCCGTCGGGCCGCATGATCTCGGTCCGGGGGGCGTGCAGGTGGGTCTCGTTGCCCGGGGAGACCTGGAGAACGGAGGTTTCGACCTCGACGAAGCCCTGCTCGACGAAAAATCCCCGTAGAGCCCCAGTGATGGCTCCCCTGGCCTGCAAGAAGGGCCGGCGGTCGAGATGCCGCGAGGGGGACCAGAACGGCGACATCGGCTTGTCCCCAGCCATTAACCGGCTGTCCCGCAAGCCAGCAAAATGCTGGCATCCAACGGCAAAACCAGTATGTTGCGGCCCGAAACGGGTGCCGCGGTCTGATTTGGGGCCCCAGGTCCCCCATCAATTTGACCACGTCCTGGCCCGAGCCGGGCCAAGCAAGCAGGAAATACAGCTTTGAGAGTCATCGCCAGTTCTATTCGCAAGGGCAACGTGATCGAGCAAGACGGCAAGCTATATGTCGTCGTGACCGCCGAGAACATCCATCCCGGCAAGGGCACCCCGGTCAGCCAGATCGAAATGCGCCGAATCTCGGACGGGGTAAAGATCTCCGAGCGCTACAAGACCACCGATCAGGTCGAGAAGGCCACAATCGAAGAGCGCAACTACACCTTCCTGTATGAAGATGGTGACGGCTATCACTTCATGAACCCGGAGACCTATGACCAGGTCCAGGTGTCCAAGGATGTGATCGGCGATGCGGCGGCCTATCTTCAGGAGAGCATGACGGTCAAGCTATCGCTGCACGGTTCCAACCCGGTATCGATCGCCCTGCCGCAGCGCGTGACGCTGGAAGTGATCGAGACCGAGCCCGTGACCAAGGGGCAGACCGCCTCCTCGTCCTACAAGCCCGCCGTGCTCTCGAATGGCGTTCGCACCACGGTGCCGCCGCACATCGCCGTCGGCACCCGAATCGTCGTGATGACCGAAGACGGCTCCTACTCCGAGCGTGCCAAGGACTGACGGGACCAAAGCGAGCGCAACAGGTGCCGCCGGGGGGCGAGACAGTGGTTGGGAAAAGTTTCCGCTTCGTCTCGCAACTTCTGGCGTCGCTTTCGCTCCTCATTGCCTCTCCACTTGCTGCGGATGAGTTCCGCAGCCCCTCACTCACGGCGCTGCGCGTCGATTGGCGCGCGGCGCTTGACCAGCTCCGCACCGAAATCAACGTCCATCCCCGGGCCGCGGAAGACTTCATCTTCGCACCCCGTCGTTCGGTGCCGCGCTACGATCCGCGCGCGATGCCGGCGCTGGTGCAGCTCAACGCGATCTCCTCGCAATTCTTCACCGGCATCGCCCGCAGCTCCGTGCCCGTGCTGCTGCCGTTCGACGCTGCCGCGTATCTCGAAGCTCGGCGCAATGGCGCGCCGGCGACCGTCGCGCTGTCGCGCTACCAGGCTGACTTCAATTCCGTCGACCTGTTCGATGCAGGTCCCGCCGGCTACAGCGCGACCTTTTCGTTCGAGCCTGGTACCGGAGACGGCATGCCGAGCCGGGTCTTCGCAAGGCCGGTCGAGGTGCAGATCACGGGCTCGGCGCTGGTCTATGACATTGCCGATCCCTCGGGCGGCAAGGGCGAGCCGGTCAAACCGCTCGCGGCGCTCTACCCGGACCTGCGCAAGTTCATCCGGGAAGGCTATATGCGCTACGCTTTCACCCGTTTCGGCGTCGCCTATGTGGTGTCGATCCAATGCCTCGACAGCGTTGCCAAGCCGCGGCGGCTTGCCTGCAAGGAGGCCTATCCGATCGCCGAGCGCTTCCTGAAGGCGCTGCGCGTGGCGGGCGGCCAGCGCATGCGGCCGCTCACGGACATCGCTTCCAACATTCTCGATCGTCCCACGGTACGCTCCCCGGACTTCACCTACAGGCCGAGCGGCGACATCATCCCGAACACCGGCTATCGCAAGCAGGGCGGCCATCCCGACGTGATGGCCTACGCACAGATCCGGTTTCCTCTCGAGAAGGCGCCCGCGTTCGTGCACTCGCAATCCTATGCCAAGCGCGACAAGATCGAGAGCACGACCGCCTATCCCTGGCGCGACAATTTCTGCGAATCCCGGAGTTTCGAGGTCTGGCAATGCGGCGGCGGCTATGGCCATCAGGGCGAGGACATCCGCGCGGCCGAGTGCCCACCGCCTGGTGAAGGCCGCCAAGCCTGTGATCCCAAGCAGCGCGCCGTCGTCGCCGTGCGGGATGCGAGGGTTATACGCGCTTCCAAGGACCAGGCTGTGACGCTGCAAATCAACAGCCGGAGCGAGCACATTCGCTTCCGCTACATGCATATGAACCCGCAGGCGCTGAACGCCGATGGCCTGCTCAATGGCCGCATCGTATCGGAGGGCGAGAAGATCGGCGTGGTCTCGAACTATCTCGACCATCCCGCCGGCACCTCGATGCACCTGCATTTCGACGTGCAAGTGTTCACCCGCGACGGCTGGATCTGGGTCAGTCCTTACGTCACGCTGGTCTCCGCCTATGAGCGCCTGATCCACGCCCGCGGCCGCGAGGTCGGCCCGGAGATCGCCGGCACGCCACAGCCTGTGGCGCATGCGCTGCCGGAGGACGTGCTCAAGCCGGACCTGCGCGAGGGATCGGGCGGCGACGAGAACTAACGGCTTGCTCCTTCCATTGCCAGGCAGTGCAAAAGCGTGTTGTCGCACACACCGCCCGATGGAAGGCCGAAGGAACTGGGTTGATGAGTGTCGGACTGATTGGTCTTCTCGACGATATCGCAGCGATCGCAAAGGTGGCGGCAGCCTCGCTCGACGATGTCGCGGGCCAAACGGCCAAGGCGGGAGCAAAGGCGGCTGGCGTGGTCATCGATGACGCAGCCGTCACGCCGAACTACGTGATCGGCTTTGCCTCGAAACGCGAACTGCCGATCGTAGGCAAGATTGCGGTTGGGTCGCTGCGCAATAAATTGCTGATCCTGCTGCCCATTGCCCTGTTGCTTGGTTATTTCCTTCCCGCCGCGGTCACGCCGCTGCTCATGCTGGGCGGCGCCTTTCTGTGCTATGAGGGCACCGAGAAGGTGCTCGAAGCCGCGATGCCGCATGATGCGCGCCACCACGAAGCCCAGCCCCAGCCAATTGCATTGAACGCGCGGTCGGTCGAGGACAAGAAAGTCGCAAGCGCCATCAAAACGGATTTCATCCTGTCGGCGGAGATCATGGCGATCACGCTGGCGGCCGTCCCGGCGGGCAGCATCTGGACCCGGGCGCTCGTGCTCGCACTCGTCGCCATTTTCATCACTGTTGGAGTCTACGGCGTGGTCGCCTTGATCGTGAAGGCGGACGATGTCGGCCTGGCCCTTGCGCGGTATGACGGCGCCTCGCTTGTTGGCGGCGCAATCCGATTGCTTGGACGTGCGCTGGTCCGCGGCATGCCTGTCTTCCTGGCGGTGCTGAGCACCATCGGCACCGCCGCGATGATCTGGGTCGGTGGCGGCATCATCCTGCACGGCATCGAACAATACGGCCCACCGGTAGTCGGCCATACGGTTCATGCCGCGACCGAGGCTGCCGCGCACCGCCTTCCCTCCATTGCCGGCACCGTCGGATGGGCGGTCGAGGCAGCCATTTCAGGCGTTATTGGGCTCCTTGTCGGCGCAGTTGCGATACCGGCCGTCACATACGGTCTTTCACCGCTATGGAAACGTCTGAAGCGATCGCAGCCGACCTGAACAAAAGCGGCTGCAGATTGCGGGTGCCGGCTACTCCAGCAACGTCGTGAGTTGCGCGCCCTCGTCCGCCACGAACACGGCAATCAATTCCGCCGGCTCCGTGGTGCTGGCATTGGCCGAGACCAGATGCGTCGAGCCGGGCGGCTCGAAGAAGGACTGGCCGACGCCGAACGTCTCGACCGGGCCGCCGCCGAGCTGGGAGCGGATCTTGCCCTTGGTTATGTAGGCGGTGACGGATCCTGCGTGACGATGCGGCCGCGAGAACCCGCCAGGGCCGTAGAACACGCGCACGATGGTGACGCGCTTGCCCGGCACGTTCGGCAGCGCGTAGGAGTCGATCGGCTCGACCTTGTCCAGCGGCGAGCTTTCGGCGGCGGTGGCGCAGAGCGGCGCGAGTGCGCCGGAAATGGTGTCCATCGTCACCGGCAACGCCTTGCCGATCGCAAGCGCGCACGCAAGCCCGCCGACGACGGCGATCGCCATCGAACGCGATGGCGCCAATGTGGTGGGCAAACTTACTACCGTCATCACGATCTCCCTTCGTTGCAATCAGGATGCCGCCGCATTCGCTGCGACCGGTCGCTTCGCCGGTGTCCAGCGAAACGCCGCACCGAAACGATTCCAGACGTTGATCGAGGCAACCGCAGAGGTCAGGTACGTCAGTTCGGTCTCGGAGAATTCACGGCTCGCCTCGGCATACACGCCCTCGCCGACTCCGTCGGGCAGGCAGGTCAGCGCCTCGGTCCAGGCCAGCGCGGCACGTTCGCGCGCGGAAAAGATCGGCGCCTCGCGCCAGACCACGACCAAATTGAGCTTGTCGACGGGCACGCCGATCCGCTCCGAAAGCAGGATGTGATGCTGCACGCAGAAGGCGCAGCCGTTGATCTGCGATGCCCGGAGCTTGACCAGTTCGAGAAGCTGCTTGTCGAGACCGGCCTTGGCCGCCACCTGGCCGAGCGCCAGCACCAGCTCATACGCATCCGGCGCGATCTTCTTGAAATCCTCGTATTCGCTGCGGGCGTGTGACATTGCCGTTCACCTCGTGGTATTGTAAGACCGCTTACATCTTATAAGAGCACTTACATGTTGCGCAAGTCGCCCAGTATCACGAGATCGAAATCCCGGCGCAAGACTGCCAAGCCTGACGCCGTGCGCGTGCCAGCCCCAGGGGAAGGCAAGCGCGGCGAGCAAGGCTATCTCGGCTATCTCTTGCGCCAGGCCCACGCCGCAGTCCGTCTGACGATGGAGCGGTCGCTCGCCGATCTCGGTGTCACCTCACCGCAATTCGCGGTGCTGACCATGCTCAACGCCTATCCGGGCCTCTCGGGCGCCGACGTTGCCCGCCTCACCTTTCTGACGCCCCAGACCGTCGGCGTCATCATCCGCAATCTCGAGCGTGACGGCGCGATTGTGATGACGCCGCATCCCGTCCACGGCCGCATCCAGCAATGGACGCTGACGCCGCGCGGCACGGCGCTTTTGAAAGCGTGCCGGGAAAGGGTGATTGCGTTGGAGAAGCGGCTGGCCGCCGGGCTCGATGTCAAGGCCGAGGCAAGCATTCGCCGCTGGCTCGCAGGCATCGCGGCCGATTTGCAGGAGGACTAGGCGAAGCGCGCTTGCCGCTGGCGGGACCTAGTCGCCGCCTCCGCCGTCGCCACCGTCCGAATCCGGGAAGTCACTGACGGCGCCGTGGCCTTGAATACCGCGCCCAAAGTTCTCCGCGAGGATCATCAGGACGACGACGAACAACCCGGCGCCGAACGGCCAGGGATTGGCGCGGATGATGTCGAACAGCTCCTGCATTCACGCATTGTGCGCAGACGGAAGCGAATCGACCGTAAAGTGACAGGCTCAAAATTGGGGATATCCGACCCGTTGCAGGCGCGCCCTACCCGCCCTTCAACACTTTCTTAACCTCGCCATCGGACCAGGTCTCGCCCGCTGCGATCACCCGCACGCGGCTTTGATCGGCGTCGTTCACCAGCTCATGCGAACTCACCCGCTCGCCGCTTCGCTCCAGGTGCAGATCGGTTTCGGGCTTCCAGCTCAGTGTGGTGGCGAGATCGCCAGGGAAAATCTGCCATTGTGATCCGTCGTCGAGCTCGACGACGTGGCTCTCTGCATGCGCGCGTATCTTCATTCGACCCCGAATTCTCGACGGAAGGCGGGCCCCGACCATCGGCCGGGGCCCCGCTCCGTTAGTCGTTGTCGTGATGAATCACGGTCTTTTCGCGGTTACCGAATTCATCTTCCTTCTTGATGACGGTGGTGCGGTCGGCAGGCTCGCGCTCCTTGATCACGGTGGTGCGATCACGATCGCGGTCACGCTCTCGATATTCCGGGGACTGTCCGACGGTCACGCCGGCGCCGACCGGACCAACATGAACACCGACTTCGTCGGCGAATGCGGGGGCTGCGATAGCGGTGACCATGGCGGCCGCAAACAGATATTTCCTCATCTCGTCCTCCTCGATTGCATGCGGAGGGAATGCGTGAGTGCGACAATTTGTTCCGGAAGGAACAGGACGGACGTCCCGTTCCCGACCCTCCAGGAACCGACTCACAGGAGCCGCATTTCCCGCTACAATAAGTCGATGAAACACGCTGATTCCTCGATCCATCATACCCGCCGCGCCTTCACGATCGGCGCCGCCACCCTGCTCGCTTTCCCGACGCATGTCTTCGCCGCACCTCCAGGCTTCGACGAATGGCGTGAGGGTTTTCGCGCTCGTGCCATGGCCAAGGGCATCTCGGCTGCGACATGGCAGCGTGCGATGGCGCGGGTCGAGCCCGACATGAGCGTGTTCAAGCAGATGCGGAACCAGCCCGAATTTCATGAGCAGGTCTGGCAATACATCAACCGTCGCGTCTCCGACTGGCGCATCATCAACGGCAAGATCGCGCTGAAGAACAACGAGGCGCTGCTCGCGCGCATCGAGCGCGATTTCGGCGTCGAGCGCGGCACGCTGCTGGCGCTGTGGGGCGTCGAGTCCGCCTATGGCGATCCGCTGGTGCAGCAGAACCACATGACGCCGGTGTTTCCCTCGCTCGCCGCCCTCGCCTGGAACGAACCGCGACGCAAGGCCTATTGGGAGACCGAGTTGATCAACGCGCTACGCATCGTCGACAAGGGCTGGAGCACGCCGGAGCAGATGCAGGGCTCCTGGGCCGGCGCGATGGGGCATTCGCAATGGATGCCGGAGGTCTGGCTCAATGTCGGCATCGACTATGATGGCGACGGCAAGGTGTCGCCGTTCGGCAAGCCCGACGACGCGCTGGGCTCGACGGCAAAATATCTCGTCAATCGCGGCAAGTGGCACCGCGGCGAGCATTGGGGCTACGAGGTGCGCACGCCCGGTGAGATGAGCGGCAGCCGGACCTATGCGGCTTGGCAGGCGGCCGGCGTCACCCGCGCCGACGGCCAGCCATTCCCGCAAGCCTCCGCATCCGCGCAGATGTGGACGCCGGTTGCGGGCGGGCCGACGTTTCTGCTGGGACCGAATTTCAACGCGGTGAAGAGCTACAATCCCTCGATGAACTATGCCCTGGCGATCTGCCATCTCGGCGACCGCTGCCTCGGCGCCCCGCCTTTCATCCAGCCGTTCCCCGGCTCCGAGCGCGCGCTGACACTCGCCGAGGTGCAGGAGATGCAGACGCGCCTGACCAAGGCGGGCTTCGACACCGGCGGCACCGACGGCCGCGTCGGCAACGACACGATGAAGGCAATCAAGGATTTTCAGCAGAGGGCCGGTATCGTGCCTGCGGACGGCTATGGCGGGCTGAAGGTGCTGGCGAAGCTACGCCAGGGGTCTTAGGCCGGCTCAATGCCGGTATTGCGGCTCCTCCGCATCGAGCTGCCGCCGGATCGCCGCAAGATGCAGCCGTGCAGATTCGGAATCGCCCTCGCGCATCTGCCTGTAGGTCTCGGCTGCAATCGCGGGATCGACCGGCAGCACCTGTCGCCCGGTCGACATCGCCAGCACCTGCACCTCGGCGGCGCGTTCGAGATAGTAGAGATCGTCCCAGGCCTCCGCGATGGTCGGTGCCAGCACCATCACGCCGTGATGCTTCATGAAGATGATATCGGCATCCCCAACGGCGGATGCGATGCGCGCACCTTCGCGGTTGTCGAGCGCAAGGCCATTGTAGTCGCGGTCCACGGCCGTGCGACCATAGAACTTCAGCGCGGTCTGGCCGGCCCAGATCAGCGGATCGCCTTCGGTCATCGACAGCGCCGTGGCGTAGGGCATGTGGGTGTGGAAGGCGACCTTGGCGCGCGGCAGGCGCTTGTGCATCTCGGCATGGATGTAGAACGCGGTCGCCTCGGGTACGCCCTCGCCGTCGAGCACGCTGCCGTGGAAATCGCAGATCAGCAGCTTTGACGCGGTCAGCTCGCGGAAGGCGTAGCCGTAAGGGTTGACCAGGAACAGATCGTCATGGCCCGGCACCACGGCCGAGAAGTGGTTGCAGATGCCCTCCTCAAAGCCGTTGCGCGCAGCCATCCGAAAGCAGGCGGCAAGATCCTCGCGCGCGCTGCGGATCGCGTCGGTGACGAGGTCCGGACGGTTCGAGCGGAACGTTGCCGGCGTGGAGGACGAAGAGTGAAGGCTGTGCGCCATGGCGGAAGGACACCTCTGTCGTTCGGAAGACGCCCGCGTTGTACAGGTCCGACGCCTGCGCGTCAGCCCCCGCGCGCGCACCCTGCCCTTCGCAGCCCGCGAGGCGGTCTATTGCCGCCGCGGCACGCCGCCGGCATTCATGCCGCCGTCGATGACGAGCTCGCTGCCGGTGACGTAGCGCGAGGCATCGGAGGCCAGATACAGCACGCCGGAGGCAATTTCAGAAGCATGGCCGGCGCGGCCGAGCGGCGTGACGAGGCGCGCACGCTCCTCGGGATCGATCGGTGCATTGCCCTGGTTGCCGGTCGCGCCGGTCGGGATCTTGCCCCAGATCGGGGTGTCGATGATGCCGGGATGGACGGAGTTGACGCGGATGCCGTCGCCGGCGGCCGCGCACTCCATCGCGATCGACTTCGCGAACAGCCGCACGCCGCCCTTGGTCGCCGAATAGGCCGACAGCCCAGGCGCGCCGCGCAGGCCCGCGAGCGAGGACATCATGACGATCGAGCCGCCGCCGGTCTTGCGCATCAAGGGCAGGCAATGCTTGACCGAGAGGAAGACGCCGTCGAGGTTGATCGCGTTCTGCTTGCGCCAGTCGCTGAGCGTCATGTCGACGATCGAGGGCACGGCGATGCCGATGCCGGCGTTGGAGACGAGAATATCAAGCCGGCCAAAGCGCTTCGCGATCTCGGCTGTGATCTCGATCCAGCGCTCTTCGCTGGTGACGTCCTGCTCCAGGAAAATCGCCTTGCCGTCGGCCTTGGTGATGCGATTGGCGAGCTCGGGGCCGCGCAGCTCGTCGATGTCGGTGGCAATGACGGTGGCGCCCTCGCGCGCGAATAGCTCGACGACGGCTTCGCCGATGCCGGAGGCGCCGCCCGTCACCAGCGCCACTTTACCCTCAACCTGCCCTGCCATGTTCACTCCCAGTTTTGCTGTTAGCTTTTTTGTTGTTTGCCGGGCCTATCTAATCATGGATGGTCCCTGATCGGGTAGCGCGACGTCGATGACGCGGAATTGCACACGCTCGGCGCCCTGATAGCGATCGACCGACAATGATCCCGCGACATGCAATTGCTGGCCGCGATTGGCAACGAGCGCGTTGCCGAGCTTCTGTCCGATCGAACGGAACGCGATGCCGTTGACGATGGCGCCGTCGCCCGACTTGAAGCGTAGCCTCAAATGTGCCTGTCCCACCTCGTCGGCATAGACGAGCTGGTGCGCCGGCAGCGCCAACACGACTTCCGGATTGCCGCTGCCGAAGGGACCCGCGCGGTTGAGCGTCGCTGCAAGCTCGGTCGTCACCGCGCGCGCGGAGACCGCGCCGTCGATGTAGAGCTCGTTGACGTGGCGCGCCTCGGCAACGTCGCGCCCCAACGCATTCTCGAGGTAGGCGCGAAACTCGGCGAGTTTTTCCTTCCGTAGCGTGACCCCCGCAGCCATCGCGTGGCCGCCCCCCTTCAGCAGAATGCCATCGGCGACCGCCTGCCGCACGGCCTTGCCGATATCGACGCCGGCAATCGAACGGCCGGAGCCGGTGCCGATGCCGCCGGGCTCCAGCGCGATCGCAAAGGCGGGCCGCGAGAACTTCTCCTTCAACCGGGACGCAACGAGACCGACCACGCCGGGATGCCAGCCTTCGGAGGCCGTGACGATCACGCCGATCTTGTCCTCGAGCCCGATCGAGGCGAGCGCCTCGGCTTCGGCCTGCGCTTCGGCCGCCTGCTCGATGACCCGGCGCTCGCTGTTGAGGCGGTCGAGTTCGGCGGCGATCCGCGCGGCCTCGACGCTGTCACCCTCCAAAAGCAGGCGCACGCCGAGATCGGCGCGGCCGATGCGACCGCCGGCATTGATGCGCGGCCCCAGCATGAAGCCGAGATGCCAGGCCTCCGGCGGGCCGTTGAGCCGCGCCACGTCCATCAGCGCTGTGTGGCCGACATGGTCGCGCCGCCGCATCGCGATCAGGCCCTTGGCGACGAACGCGCGGTTGAGACCGATTAGCGGCGCGACATCAGCAACCGTGCCGAGCGCGACGTGATGCAGCATGCCGAGCAGATCCGGCTCGGGCATCTCCGCATTCCAGAAGCCGCGCTGGCGTAATTCACGATTGACCGCGACCAGCGTCACCAGGACGAGGCCGACGGCGGCGAGATGGCCGAGGCCGGAGAGATCGTCGAGCCGGTTCGGATTGACCAGCGCGTCGACCTCCGGCAGCTCCGTGCCGGCCTGATGATGGTCGATCACGACGACGGACATGCCGATACGTTTTGCTTCGGCGAGCGGCTCGATGCTGGTGGTGCCGCAATCGACGGTGACGAGCAGCGTGGCGCCCTTTTCGGCCAGCGCGCGCACGGCTTCCGTGTTGGGCCCGTAGCCCTCGAAGATGCGGTCGGGAATGTGGATCAGCGGATCGAGCCCGCAATGCCGCAGATGCCAGGTCAGCAGCGCCGCCGAGGTCGCGCCGTCGACATCGTAGTCTCCGAAGATCGCGACCTTCTCGCCGTTCGCTGCGGCATCCGCGATCCGCTTCGCGGCGGCCTCCATCTCCGTCACCGTGAACGGGTCCGGCAGAAGCTTGCGGATGGTGGGATCGAGGAAATCTGCGACGGCGTCGCTGTCGACGCCGCGGCCTGCCAGCACCCGCGCCAGGAGCTCGGGCAGTTGCTGGCGCTGCACGATGGCAAGCGCTTTCGCCGCCCCGCGGGCATCCAGCCGGTCGCGCCAAAGCTTGTCGGTGAGCGAGCGCGCCACTCCCAGGAACGCCTGGGGCGCTTCAACGGGCAAGGCGGTAGCGGGCGGCGTCATGAACAGCTGTCGGTTTGAGGAACCTGGGAGCCGGAGGGATTGCATCGCCCGGCCGACGGACGATTGGCCCGCAATCCCTCGGGATTTGCAACGTCTGCGCGGTACAAAGCGGTGGATTGCCGCTTTGCTACCCGGACTGACTATCATTTGAGCATTCCGCAAAACAGCAAATTAAGCAGGCGTTAGGCGGAATCTCCGAAAAAGAATCGTATTCGATCTGTCAGTGATTGTTCCGGGTTCGTTGCAGATCAGACCTCATTGCCAAGGGAAGCCCCCGATGTCTGCTGCGCTGGGTTTCAAAGCCAAGCCGATCGCCAATGAACCCGCTGATGATGATTCCGACATCTCCGCGCTGATCAACCGCCTCACGGCGGAGGTCAACCAGATCGCGGTCGACAAGACCAAGGCGATCCAGCAGATCACCAACCAGATGAAGATGCTGGCGCTGAACGCGTTGATCGAAAGCTCGCGCGCCGGCGCGCAGGGCGCGGGCTTCGCCGTGGTGGCGCAGGAGGTCCGCGGCGTCGGCCAGCAGGTCGAGACTATCGCCCGCGAACTCGAAAGCCAGCTGACCAAGCGCACCGGCGACCTCGTCGCCTCGATCGACCGCATGAGCCAGCGCTCGCGCGGCGAGCGCATGGTCGACCTCTCGCTCAACGCCATCGAGCTGATCGACCGCAACCTCTATGAACGGACCTGCGACGTGCGCTGGTGGGCGACCGATTCCGCGCTGGTCGGTTGCGCGGCCTCGCCCGACGCCGCGGCCGTGTCCCATGCCTCGCAGCGTCTCGGTGTGATCCTAGGAGCCTACACCGTCTATCTCGACCTCTGGCTCTGCGATCTCGACGGCAACGTCATCGCCAACGGCCGCGCCGACCGCTTTCGCGCTGTCGGCCAGAACGTCGCCCACACCAAATGGTTTCGCGAGGCCAAGACCCTGCGCTCCGGCGACGACTATGTCGCCGGCGACGTCGAGAAGCACCGCTGCTCGGCAATGCCCAGGTCGCGACCTATTGCGCCAGCGTCCGCGCCGGCGGCCAGGCCAACGGCGCGCCGATCGGGGTGCTCGCCATCCATTTCGACTGGGAGGCGCAGGCCCGCGCCATCGTGCAAGGCGTGCGCGTTGGCGACAGCGACAAGGCGCGCGTGCTGCTGGTCGACTCCAATCTTCGCGTGATCGCCGCTTCCGACGGACAAGGCATTCTCAGCGAACGCATCTCGCTGTCGCTCAACGGCCAGCGTTCCGGCTTCTACCAGGACGGCTCGGGCACGCTGGTCGCGTTCCATGCGACGCCCGGCTACGAGACCTATCGCGGCCTGGGCTGGTACGGCGTGATCGTCTGCGGGGCCTGAAGCTGCAGGCGGCTCGCCTATCCAACTCAAAACCGTGAAAACAACCCCATGCACAGTAGCCATCTCGTTGTTTTGATGACGGTTTTTTCGCCGTTTGACGCGGGCAAAACACTGGCATGCATGCGATCATGGCGTCGTTCGCGGTCCAGCCTCAGAGCGCTAGGCTCTGGTGATATCGTCTTCGACGGCCCGCAGCGACGTAATTCCGAGCGTTTGCGACGGACGCTCTCCGAACATTGCCAGGTAGTATTGCGAGAACCGGCCGAGTTCGTAAAAGCCCTGCTGCATGGCGACCGCTGTCACGGTGGTCGAGCCGGGTGCGCTCTGGTGCAGGATCGAATGAACAGCGCAAAGACGCTTGTGCCTGAGGAAGCTGACCGGGCCGAGACCGAATACCTCCTGAAACGCGCGGTGGAGGGTGCGCCGCGATACGCCGAGCGCCGCGCAGATTTCCGACACGTGCACCGGACGGGTGCCGGCGTCGTCGAGAAACTCCTCGACCTTGCGGATCAGCCGTCGCGCGGAAGGGAGCCAGCCATTGCCGTCGGGTGGCAGCGACGACGCGACGTTGGTAGCCATGCATTCGGCGATCGATCGTTTCCAGAAATCGGCTGTTGATGGCGTCAGTCCGTATTTGTTGTCGCGCAGGTGCGACATGATCCGGACCAGGCGGCGCGAGGCGATTGCGCCGCTCTCGATGTCCGCGCGGAAATGACCGCGGCTGCGCCAGGTGTCAGGATCACTCAGCCGTGCTTTTCCGGCGAACAGCGTCGCGACCTCGTTGAGGTCGAACCGCATGGCGGCGTAAGCGGAGCCGCCGTGAAAAACCCCGTCATGTTCGAGCAGCGGCGGAATGACGAGCACATCGTTGAGCTGCATGTCGAACGACCAGTGGGCGACGCGCTCTTCAGCCGCGAGCAGCATGCCGATGATCAGTCTGTCGTCGCTGGAAACCCGCTGCGTGCGCATGCCGACGTTGAATGCACCGATGCTGAGCGAGAAGTCGCCGATGCCGACATGGGACAACGTTCCGCGCAACCGACCGCGGCCGAGTTGCATCACATCGACATGCGAGCCATGGACGGCCTGCTGAAGTCCTTCGAAACCGTCCAGCTTGCGCGAATCAACCAGGAGGACTTGCCCCATGGCTGTACCCTGTTACTGAAGCGCGACAATTCTGCGGCAGGCGAGGCCTCACCAACTCCCCCGCAGACTGGCACAAACTGCACATCACAGCCGTCCAGTCTTCGGGTACCGTTTGCAACCTTAGCGATATTGAGCGGACGCGCTTTGGGGATGGCAGAGCGCACGCGGCATGGATTTGCCGCGTGGTCGAAAACGTGCGTGCAAAAGAAAGAGATGTTGACGCAGCGTCCTCCTCTCCCCGAGTGCCAAAAAAATGGGGCTAGACAATGCGTCTAATGGGCCGGGCAGAGAGCTATCGTCGAAGTCTGCCAGAGTTGGCGCAGTAGCATCAGGTGGACTACGAGCATCGGAGCTTCCACCATGTTGCGAGCAGATCTGGATCACTGCGAGTGGTTGCCGGATGATTTGAAGACCGGCGAGATGGTCTTCATTCCCGGCGGAACCTTTCGCATGGGATCCGACCATCACTATCCCGAGGAAGCGCCGAGCCATCGCGTCGCTGTCGACGGCTTCTGCATTGACCGCACGCCCGTGACCAACCGGCAGTTCAAGCAGTTCGTCACCGCAACCGGCCATGTCACCGAGGCGCAGATCGTTCCCGATCCGAAGGACTATCCGGGCGCGCTGGCAGAGATGCTCTACGCGGGATCGCGGGGTGTTCTCACCGCTGCCGCGCATCACCGATCTCACCGACTGGAGCCAGTGGTGGACTTTCCTGCGCGGCGCCAACTGGCGCCATCCGCATGGTCCCGGCAGCAACATCAAGGATCTCGACGACCATCCTGTCGTTCACGTCTCCTTTAGCGATGCGGCAGCCTATGCCCACTGGGCCGGCAAGGACTTGCCGACGGAGGCGGAATGGGAATTTGCGGCGCGCGGCGGCTTCGAGGCGGAGGAATACGCCTGGGGCGATGCGCTGATGCCAGGCGGCAAGCACATGGCCAATATCTGGCAGGGCAACTTCCCCGTCCAGAATCTCGGCGAGGATGGGTACGAGCGTACCTCGCCGGTCATGGCCTTCCCGCGGAACGGCTACGGTCTCTACGACATGATCGGCAATGTCTGGGAGTGGACCTCCGACTGGTGGGCGTCAAAACACGTCGCCGACGCTGCCAAACCTTGCTGCATCCCCAAAAATCCCCGCGGCGGCGGTGAGCACACAAGCTACGACCCTCGCCTCCCCGACATCCAGATTCCGCGCAAGGTCCTCAAGGGCGGCTCGCACCTCTGCCCGCCAAACTATTGCCGGCGATATCGTCCGGCCGCGCGGCACGCCGAGCCGATCGATACCTCGACCAGCCATGTCGGGTTCCGCTGCGTGGTGCGAATGCCGTCTATAACCGAACGCCGAAACGAAGGACGTGCTGCAATCTAGCGAGCGCCGCTGGTGAGAGGCTGGCGCCAGCGGTGCGCTCCGCGCGTCGGACTGTTTCGATATGCAACTTTCGGCGATCGATAAACATCTTCAGCATTTTTGGACAAGGCAGGCCGGTTACAGGCAAGAGCCTGCCCCATTTCCCCGGTAAGAGTCGCCTCATCGCATCGCGACGCGCGCTCCGTCGACCCTGAAACGCTCGCGCCCGCAACGTGCCGAGGAGATAGGCCATGAAGATCGTCGTGATCGGCGGGACCGGATTGATTGGATCCAAGCTGGTGGCGAAGCTCAAGCAGCAAGGCCACGACGCGGTCGCGGCTTCGCCGAAGTCGGGCGTGAACGCGGTGACCGGGGAAGGTCTCGCAGCAGTGCTGGCGGGCACCGATGTCGTCGTCGACGTTGCCAACGCGCCGTCCTGGGAGCCTGCCGCCGTGCTCGAATTCTTCCAGCGTTCGAGCAAGAATCTCGTCGCGGCCGAGGCCGCAGCGGCGGTGAAGCATCATGTGGCGCTCTCGATCGTCGGAACCGAGCGCTCGCCCGATAACTCCTATTTTCGCGCCAAGCTGGCGCAGGAGACTATCATCAAGTCTTCGTCGGTCCCCTACTCGATCGTCCGCGCCACCCAGTTCTTCGAATTCCTCAGCGCCATTGCCGAGATGGGTGCGGCCGAGGGTGGGATCGTTGTTCCCTCGGCATTGTTTCAGCCCATCGCGGCCGAGGACGTGGCCGATCGCCTCGCAGAAATCGCGATGAGCCCGCCGCTCAACGGCACGATCGATATCGCAGGACCTGAGAAGGCGCCCTTTAATGAATTCATCGCACGCCGCCTGAAGGCGTCCGGCGACCCCCGACCGGTGGTGGGAGACCCAAAGGCGCCGTACTACGGCGCTCCCATCGACGACACATCGCTGAACCCTCTCGGCGAGGCGCGGCTTGGCAAAACGCCGCTCGCAACATGGCTCGCGAGACTTTGAGGAGACCCCCATGCGCAGATTGCTGATCGCAACCGCTGTTTATGCCGCATCATTCCTGACGGCCCATGCCGCCGAGACGGCGACGCCCACGGCCAAGGTGACGCTCGTGTTCGACCAGGCGCTGCCCAATGTCCCGGGCAAGAGCATGAAGGGCGTACTGGTCGAGTATGGTCCCGGAGGCTCCTCGCCGGCCCACATCCACGCGCCCTCGGCTTTCATCTACGCCACCGCCCTGGAAGGAGCGATCCGCAGTCAGGTCAATGACGGCCCGGTCAAGGTCTTTCACAAGGGCGAGAACTTCTCCGAAAAGCCCGGCGACCGCCATGCCGTCAGCGCCAATGCCAGCGAGACCGAACCCGCAAAATTGCTGGCCGTCTTCGTGGTGGATACGGCCGACAAGGAGCTGACGATGCCGATCCCGAAATAGCGCACAATCGGCGAGCGGCATTGCCACCTCGAGGCGTTGGTTTCATCCGGGGCTGCCTACGAATGCCACCGGCGTGCCTTTCGAGACACGCCCGGCGACGCGCTCGGCATCCCAATTGGTCAGACGCACGCAGCCGTGAGATTCCGCCTTGGAAATCTTCTCCGGCGAGGGCGTGCCGTGAATGCCGTAGCCCTCGGCAGACAGGTTGATCCAGACCGTGCCGACCGGATTGTTCGGGCCGGGCTTGATGGTGAAGGGCTTGCGGGAATGGACGCCCTTGAAGCGATAAGCGGGATTGTAGCGATAGTACGGATTTCGGCTGACTTCCGTGACCTTGAGCGTGCCTGAGGGCGACGGCTTCTCTTCGCTGCCGACGGTCGCGGGATAAAATCCGATCAGCGCATTCGTTTTGTCGAACAGTTTTACGGTCTGCCTGACCTTGTCGACCTCGATCCTCTCGGCCTTGGTGGGGATGCCCTCGCCTGCGCCTGATGTGTCCACCACGACGATGGTGTCGCCGGCGCGATCGAAATGGCGTCCGGAGTTGAGCGCGGCCAGGAGCTGCTCGCTCATGTGAAATTTCTCGGCCAGGGCCTCGCGCGCACTGGTGAAGCCGAGCTTTGTAAGCTCCTTCATGTCCTCCATCTTCGACGGCAGCTTTTTCAGGAAAGGACCCGCCACGTCCTGCTCGGTGATGGCATAGGTCATCGTCACCGGCCGGTCGTCCGCCCGTAACGCGGTCCAGACATCGTCCGTCACGGTGTCCGAAACCGGCAGCTGCCGTGCTTCGGCATAGGCCCGCAACGCCTTTTTAGCGTTCTCGCCGAACCTGCCGTCGATCGCGCCGGGCGAGAAGTGCGCGCGGTCCAGCAGGACCTGCAACCGGACCCCGGCCGCGGTCGGCTTATCGTTCGACAGGGTTTTCTTCGACGGCTCGGCGACGTTGATGGCAGCGGCGTCGATCTCCGCGGCGAACGCCGGCGGCGCAGCCAGAGCGAAGACCAGAAAGATGCAAATCTGCCCCGCTTTTCCGAGCGACATCGCCGGGTCCTTTCACGTTTCCGACGGTTCAGTGATCAACTCCCGAGCCGCGGCGCTAGCGAGCTTGCGGTATTGGTGTTCGTACTGCCTTGCCATTCGGCTCGCAGAGAAGCGCTCCTCGAAGCGGGCGCGCACCTTCCTTCGATCCAGTTTTCCCAGTTCGCCGATCGCCTTGACGGCCTGCTCCTCGTTCTCGACGATGAAGCCGGTCAATCCATGCTCGACGACTTCGGGGACGGAGCCGGAGCGATAGGCGATCACGGGCGTTCCGCATGCCATCGCTTCGATCATGACCAGCCCAAACGGCTCCGGCCAATCGATCGGAAACAGCAGAGCAGCGGCTTCGGCAAGGAAGGGCTGTTTCTTTGCGTCATCGACTTCACCAACAAGCCGGATATCCTTGCCGTCGACGTTCGGCTCGATGTGGTTCCTGAAGTAGGCCGTCTCGGCGCGCGGGACCTTCGCGGCGATATGGAGGGGCATCTGGACTGCGCGCGCGATACGGATGGCGTCCTGCGGACCCTTGTCTGCGGTGAGCCGCCCTAGAAACGCCAAATAGGACCCCTGTTCGTAGGACGGCCGAAACAGATCGGGCGGCAGTCCGTGCTGGATGGTTCCGATCCATTTCGCATCCGGAAGCGGCAGCCGCTGATGATCGGAAATCGACACGAAACATGCTTCAGGGAAGTGCCTGACGACGTCGGGTAGTCCGGGCAAGTCGAGGCGACCGTGCATGGTCGTGAGGAACGGCACGCCGAGACGACTGAGCAACGGCAGGGACAGCCAGTCGACATGCGCGTGGATTACGTCGAATTCTTTCGCACGCCTTGCGATTGCCTCCATCAGCATCGCGCTTGCGGCGGTCGGGTCCGCCCCCTTCTGTCCGAGCCGCAGCGCGCGGGGCCAGACCGGATGAAGCGCACCATTCGTCCTGGAATCGCCGCTCGCAAACAGCGTGACTTCGTGGCCGAGCTCGACCAGCCCATCCACCAGCCAGGCCACCACCCGCTCGGTGCCCCCGTAGAGCTTCGGAGGGACGCTTTCGGCCAGGGGAGCAAGCTGAGCGATGCGCATGGCAGGCTACCGTCAAGCCGCCGCACGCACGATCAGCACGATCGCGGCGGACAGAAGGTTCGAAATCGCGAGCAGCGTCCAATTCGGCCTGGCACTTGCGGCCGCGACCCGGCAGACGAGCCCTTCCACGAGCCTTAACATTCGTCCTCGGGAAGCCGATCGAGGTAGGCAATCCCGAATCCCGTGAGTTCTTCGGCATCGCTCCCGCGCGCTTCCCATCTCCCTTGCAGATGACGCTCGAGCAGGCAGCGACGGCAATCTGCGGCATCGACGTGGCGATGCCGGGCGCGGTAAACGGACCAAGCAATATCCACCGCCGTTCGCAGCGGGTCGTCGTCTACCATGTTCCAACTCCGAGATGGAGACGTTCATGGGACAGCAACTCGTTACGACGGCGGAAGTTTCCACTTTTTCCCGGTGGGGTCCGAAGCTGCGCACGGCCACCGCGGGCACAAGCAGGCGCCCTCGGAGAAATCAGGCGACGCGACGAGCCGCCATCTCTCCGGCTAGCAGCAGCGCGGCGCGGCTGGCCCCGATTGATGCAATGCCCTGCCCGGCAATGTCGTACGCGGTGCCGTGCGCGGGCGTGCAGATCGGGAACGGGAAGCCGCCAAGCAAAGTCACGCCACGATCAAAACCCATCAGCTTCATCGCGATCTGGCCCTGGTCGTGATACATCGTCAGCACCGCATCGAAGGCGCCGCCCTTGGCGCGCAGGAATACGGTGTCAGCGGGAAATGGCCCTTCCGCGGCAATACCATCGCGCTGGCCGGCGGCGACCACGGGCGCAATGATGTCGATCTCTTCGCGGCCGAAATTGCCGCCGTCACCGGCATGCGGATTGAGACCGGCGACCGCGATGCGCGGCCGTGCGAAGCCGGCGTTGCGCATGCAGGCATCGGTCAGCTTCAGCGCGCTATGGATGCGTTCGCCGGACAGTCGCGCGGCGACGTCCTTGAGCGGGATGTGGGACGTCACGCGGGCGTTCCACAGCCGGTCCAGCACATTGAACTCGCTTGCGGGGGTTTTGAGTCCGACCACTTCGGCGGAGAATGCGATCTCGTCGTCATACTCGGCGCGGGCCAGCCGCATCGCCTGCTTGTTGAACGGCGTGAAGCAGACGGCATCGACCCGGCCGTCGCGGCCGAGCTCGAGCGCGTGCTTGTAGTTGGCAAGCGCGAACCTGCCGCCGGCAAGGCTCGCGATCCCCTGCTGGATGTCGCCGGGATCGAGATGGCCGAGGTCGACGAACAGAGTCTCGCCCTCCGCCGCGCGCAGATCGGCCCCCTGCTCCACTGTTGTCAGCTCCGGCTCGACGCCGGCAACGCGCGCGCCCGCGTCGAAGATGCGGCGGTCGCCGATCACGACAATCTGGCTGCGGGCGCGGATATCGTCCTGCACCACGAGCTTTGCGGTCAATTCCGGGCTGATGCCGGCGGGATCTCCCATTGCCAATGCAATGAGCGGCTTTGCGGTCATATGATCACTTTCTCCCGAGCGGTCTCTTGAGCGGTCTCTTGAGCGGTCTCTTGAGCTCTCTCTTGCGTTCTCTCTTGGGCTGTCGTCTCGTCGGTGGACGGCGCAGGCTTGCGCAGCAGGCGCGCAAGCTGCAGCACGAGCGGAAGCAGCAAAAGTGCGATGCCGGCCACGATCAGGCATGTCACCAGCTTGTTGGCGAAGAAGATCCCGAGCGATCCCTTGGACATCAGCATCGACTGCCGGAACGCGTCCTCGGCCTTGTCCCCGATGACGATCGCGAGCACGAGCGGCGCCAGCGGATAGAACAGCTTCTTGAAGAGATAGCCGACGATGCCGAAGCCGAGCATCATGACGACATCGAGATAGGAGTTCGATACCGAATAGGCGCCGACGACGCAGATGATCACGATCAGCGGCGCGATGATCACGAAGGGAATCCGCATCAGGGCCGCGAAGACCGGAACGGTCAGCAGCACGAGTGCGACGGCGACGATGTTGCCGACATACATCGAGGCAATCAGGCCCCAGACAAAGTCCTTCTGGTCGACGAACAGCATCGGCCCGGGATTGAGGCCCCAGATCATCAGCCCGCCCATCATGACGGCCGCAGTGGCCGAGCCAGGAATGCCGAGCGACAGCATGGGCAGAAGCGCGCTAGTGCCAGCCGCATGATCGGCCGTCTCCGGCGAGATGATGCCTTCAAGCTCCCCGGTGCCGAAATATCGGCCACGGCGCGAGAAGCGCCGGGCGATGCCGTAGCTCATGAACGACGCCGCAGTCGGGCCACCGGGCGTGATCCCCATCCAGCATCCGATCGCCGCGCTGCGCAACAGCGCAACGCTATGCCGCGGCAGGCGACCGATCGCGCGAAACACCTCGCGCCACTCTATCTTCGACGAGACCGCGCGGGCATGAAACTCCTCTTCGACGGCCACGAGCAGCTCGCCGATGCCGAACAGGCCCATCACCGCGACGACGAAGTTGACGCCCTTGACCAGCTCGTCGACGCCCATGGTGAGGCGCACGCTGCCGGAGACGGTGTCGATGCCGATGGCGGCGATGGCAAAGCCGATCGCCAGCGCGACGACAGTCTTGATCGGAGCAGCCCCGCCCATGCCGACGAAGCTGGCGAAGGCAAGAAAATAGACCGCAAAATATTCCGCCGGCCCGAAGGCGAGTGCGACTTGCGCCACCCATGATGCGAGGAAGGTGATCAGGATGACGCCGATCAGCGCGCCGAATGCCGCCGAGCCGAAGGCGGTGGCGAGCGCCGTCGTCGGCCGTCCATCGCGCGCCATCGGGTAGCCGTCGAAGGTGGTGGCGACAGACGACGGCTCGCCCGGGATGTTGAACAGGATCGAGGTCACGGATCCCCCGAACAACGCGCCCCAATACATGCTGGAGAGCAGGATGATGGCAGAGACCGGCTGCATGCCGAAGGTCAGCGGCAGCAGCAGCGACACCCCGTTCGGAGCACCCAGCCCAGGCAGCACGCCGACGAGAATGCCGAGCAGCACGCCGATCACCATCAGCGCCAGATGCGGCAGCGTGATCGCGATGCTGAAGCCGTGAAGGAGTTCTCCGAGATTGTCCATCGGCCTCTCCGTCAGAAGCCGAACGCCGCGGCGAGCGCGCCGTGCGGCAAGCTCACCTGGAACAGGCGCTCGAACACGACGTAGAGCGCAAGCGCTGTCGCCGCCGCCATGCCAAGCGCGCGCGGCACGGATTGTTGTCGGGGGATCGCCAGCACCGCGAAGATGTACAGGGCCGAGGCGACGTACATCCCGGCCAACGGGATCGCAGCCACGAAAATCGCGGCCGGCACGAACAGGCCGGCAAGCCGGCGCAGCTCGATCGATGTGATGGCAATTGGGACGCTGGCGAGCGTCGCGGCCGGCATGACACCTCGAAACAGGTTGTAGAGGCTCCCGAGCACGATGATGATCCCGGTCAGGAACGGAAACGTCCCGGCGTCCACGCCCGCGCTCGACCAGCCGATGCCGTTATCGAGGCTGGAAATGACGACCGCCACACCGAAGCTTCCGGTGAGAACGGCTGTCGCAAGTTCGAGAGCGCGGCGCGATATCATCGAGGGCTCCGGTCAGGCCACGTACAGTGTCCGATTATGGCGCACGTGTTTTCCCAGCGTTCGCTGTCGTTCCGGCGGAGGGGTTTGAGGCGTGCGCCGCCTCACTTGACCAACCAACCCTGCTCGCTCGCAACCAGCCTGACGCGCTCGAGATCCTCCTTGATGAACTTGTCGAACTGGGCACCGGTCAGGAACGTGTCGACCTGGGAGGTTTTCTCGATGTAGTCCTTCCAGTCCGGCGTCGCCTGCACCTTCTTCATCAGGTCAACATAGAACGCGGCCTGGTCCGGCGTGACCTTGCCGGGGAGCCACACTGTGCGCGGCTGCTCATACTGCTTGATGTCGAGGCCCTGCTCGACGCAGGTCGGAACATCACCCCAGCCTTCGGTCGCGGTGACCTTGGCGCCCTGCGGCAGCCGCTTCGGGCTGAAGACGCAAAGCGGGCGCTGGGTGGCGCCACGCCATTGCCCGAGACTCTCGCTGGGATTGTTGACGTGAGAGTCCAGGTGTCCGCCGGCGAGTTGCACGGCCGTCTCGGCGCCGCTCTTGAAGGGAATATAGGTCAGCTTGATGTGGCCGGCCTTCTCGATCATGCGGGTAAGCACCTCGTCGGTATCCTTTGACTGCGCGCCGCCCATCTTGAACTCGCCTGATGCGGCCGCCTTCAGATAATCGCCCGCCGTCTTGTAGGGCGCGTCCTGCTTGACCCAGAGCAGGAACTCGTCCTGCGCCATCGCCGCGATCGGGGTGAGATCGGTGTAGTTGAAAGCGACCTTGGAGACGAGCGGCTGCTGCCAGGCATTCGACGTGCCGAAGATCACCTTGTAGGGATCGCCGGCGGACGCCTTGCCGTAGACATAGCCTTCCGCGCCGCTGCCGCCGCCCTTGTTGACGACGACGATCGGCTGCTCCACCAGCTTGTGCTTGGTGATGATGTTCTGCACGGCGCGCGCGAGATTGTCCGTGCCGCCGCCGGGCCCGGCGGTCGCCACGAACTCGATCGGCTTTTGCGGCTGCCAGGCCGAGAGCGCCGGCGTCGTGCCGGCGAGCACAATTACGGCTGCGGAGAGCAGAAGTTTTGATGTCTGACCCATGATGTCCTCCAGCTTATTTTTGTCTCTTGTTCTTGTTGTTTTCGACGTCCGGTCAGGCGACCCGTTCCTCGCCTCTTCCCGATGCCAACACGATTGCGCCTTCTTGTTCGAGCGCGTCGATCTGCTTCCGGTCGAACCCATGCTCGGCCAGCACCTCGCTTGTATGCTCACCGTAGACCGGCGCGCCCGTGCGCACTTTGCCTGGGGTCTCCGAAAACTTGACCGGCAAGCCGATCGTCTTCACGGGCCCGAGCGTGGAATGCTCGACCTCGACAACCATCTCGCGCGCCAGCGTCTGCGGATCGCTGAGCGCCTCCAGCATGTCGTGCACGGGGCCGCACGGCACGCCCTTCTCGTCCAGTGCCGCCAGCCAGTGCGCGCGCGTGCGGGTGCGGAAGCGCTCGCTCAGAACAGCTTCGAGTTCCTTCAAATTGGCCATGCGGTCGGCGCCGGTGACGAAGCGTGGATCGGCTGCGAGCTCGCTTGCGCCGAGCGCCTCCAGCATCAACAGCCAATGCTTCTTGTTGGCGCCGCCGACCACCAACCAGCCGTCCGAGGCCTCGAACGCCTGATATGGCGCGTTGAGCGGATGCGCCGAACCCATGGCCCGCGGCGCGGTGCCCGCGGCCAGCGCGATGGTCGACTGCCAGTAGGTCTGCACCAGCGCGGCCTCATAGAGCGAGGTCTCGACCCACTGCCCTTCGCCGGTCTTGAGACGGTGCGTGTAGGCCGCGAGGATGCCCATGCTCGCCAGCAGGCCGGCGGTGATGTCGGACAGCGGCGGGCCGCATTTCACGGGCGGACCATCGGGACGTTCGCCGGTAAAGCTCATGATTCCGCTCATGGCCTGGGCGACCAGATCGAAGCCGCGGCGATGCTTGTAGGGTCCGGTGCGGCCGAAGCCAGACAGCGAGCAATAGATCAGCGTTGGATGCTGCTTGTGCAGGTCGTCATAGCCGAAGCCGAGGCGCTCCATGGCGCCCGGCGCAAAATTCTCGACCAGCACGTCGGCGCCCGCGATCAGCCGCCGCAACACCTGCTTGCCGCCATCGGTCTTCAGATCCAGCACGATGCCGCGCTTGTTGCGGTTCATCATCAGGAAGGAGGCCGCCTCGTCGCCGATCTTCGGCGGCACCGAATGGCGGGTGTCGTCACCGTTCGGCGATTTCTCGATCTTGATGACGTCGGCGCCCATATCGGCCAGCATCAAGGTGCAGGTCGGCCCTGCCATGACATGGGTGAGATCGATGACCTTGAGGCCGGCAAGCGGCCCCGAACGGCCGGAGGTTGATTGCGAGCGATCGCTTTGCATCGGGGCGTCCTATTGGCCGCGCCATTGCGGCGCGCGCTTGGTGAGGAAAGCATCGAGCCCTTCGCGAAAATCCTGGCTCGTGTAGCACATCAGGATGAGGTCTTCGCCCTCGTCGGGCGTCAGGCGCCTTTGCAGGCGCGCCACGGCCTGCTTGGTCGCATTCAGCGTCAGCGGCGCGTGGCTGGCGAGCAATTTGGCAACCTCGTCCGCGCGCCTTTCGAGCGCGGCGATATCCTCGACGACCTCGCCGAGCAGCCCGACACTGGCAGCCTCGGTCGCGTCGACGAGCCGCGCCGTGAAGATCAGATCCTTGACGCGGGCGGCGCCGATCAGCGCGGTGAGACGACTGACATTGGACATCGACAGGCAGTTGCCGAGCGTGCGGGCAATGGGAAAGCCGATTTTCGCGCTTTGGGTGCCGATACGGAGGTCACATGCCGCGGCAATGCCCGCGCCGCCGCCGGTGCAGAACCCGTTGATCGCCGCGATCGTCGGCACGCGGCACTGTTCGAGCGTGGTCAGCACCCGATCGATGCGGTTCTCGTAGTCGATCGCGTCCTGCGGCGACTTGAAATCGCGGAACTGATTGATGTCGGTGCCCGCGGCAAACGCCTTGTCGCCGGCCCCGCGCAGCACCAGTACCTTGATCGCGTGATCGTTGTTGATCTCCTCGCAGATCGCGGCGAGCCGCTCATACATCGCGAAAGTGAAGGCGTTGCGCGCCTGCGGGCGGTTGAAGGTGATCCGCCCGATCCCGTCCTGGCGCTCGAAAACGAGGTCTTCCGCCTTCACCTGCTGGTCCATTTCCTCGATGTCCTTCTGCTTTTCTACATTTTTGAATGCAAAATGATCGATTTACAAGCCGGAACTTGCATTAATGCGTATATAGCTCCATTTTTGCATTCAAATGGACTTCAGACCCATGCTTCATGAGGAAGTCGTCGGCCGCATCCGGGCCATCCTGCTCGACGGCGAGATCCCGCCGGGCGCGCGGATTCCCGAGCGCGAACTGTGCGAGCGGCTGCAGATATCGCGCACGCCGCTCCGCGAGGCGCTCAAGGTGCTCGCCGCCGAAGGTCTCGTGCAACTCCTGCCGCATCGCGGCTCGCGTGCGGCAAAACTGACCGACAAGGATATGCGCGACCTGTTCGAGGTCTGCCAGGGCCTCGAGGCGCTCGCCGGCGAACTCGCCTGCGAACGCATCACCGATGCCGAGATCGACGCGATCGCTGCCGCGCACGCGGACATGGTGCGGCATTATCGCGAACGCGATCTGATCCAGTACTATCGCGGCAACCGCGCCATTCACGAAGCCATCGTCGTTGCGGCCGGAAACCCGGTGCTCGCGGGGCTGTATACGTCCGTGACCGCGCGCATCCGCCGCGCGCGCTATGTCACGCCGATGACGCCCGAACGCTGGGCGGTCGCCGTGAAGGAGCACGATGCCATCCTGAACGCACTGCAGAGGCGCGACGGCGTCGGCCTCGCCCATATCCTGCGAGCGCATTTGCGCCACAAGCGCGAAGAGGTTTTGCAGGCGGGCTTTGCCGAAACGGAAGGGAGCGAGCTCGCGCCGAGAATTGCGTGAGCCATAGGTCGCGGCGTACAAAGAATCTTGCGGTCACGCCGTATCGGGCGGCCAGCAGACACAATCACGACACAATCATTGATTGCTTTTGGCCGTACTGGCACGGATCGTGCTGACGAGGCTCGTCGGCAACGGACGTCTTTTGTCGCGCGCCGGAATTGCGCATCCAACTTCGACAAACCGAGATCATCGCCAAATCAATTCCACTTGCTCGCCTGCCTGAACCGGCGCAGCATTCGACCATCGGCGCGGGCCGAATGTAACGCGCAAGCAATTGCGCAAAACAAAAGACAAAAGCGGAGGAAACGCATGACAATCGATGTCTCACGTCGGTCCTTGTTGACCCTCGGGGCTGGCCTTGGTGCCAGCGCAATACTCGGCGGCAGCGCCTTGGCGCGCGCTCCCAAGCTCGGCACGCAGACGCCCTACTGGCACCGCTTCGTTCTCGGCGACGCCGAAGTCACCGTCGTGTCCGACGGACCGCTTCCCCTGGGCGATCCCTCGGGCACCTTCACCGGTGTTTCCAAGGAAGAGGTGAAGAAGATGCTCGTCGACAATTTCCTGTCGCCGGACAATGTCGTGCTCGAGCAGAACTCGCCGATCGTCAACACCGGCGACAAGCTCATCCTGTTCGATACCGGCATGGGCTCATCCAAGATGTTCGGCGCCACCACCGGTCGGCAGCAGAAGAGCATGACCGAGGCCGGCATCAAGCCCGGCGACATCGACGCCGTGGTTTGCTCGCATGCCCATATCGACCACATCGGCGGCATCGTGGACGACGGCGGCAAGCCGCTGTTTCCCAACGCGCAGATCTACATCTCGCAGACCGATTTCGACTTCTGGACCGACGAAGGCAAGCTCGGTAGCGCGGCCAAGGATTTCGTCGTTCACGCCCGCAAGAACCTGCTGCCGGTCCGCGACCGCATCGTGTTCTTCAAGGACGGCCAGGAATTTCTGCCTGGCGTGCAGGCAATCGCAGCGCCCGGTCATACCGTCGGCCACACCATCTTCATGGTCTCGTCGGCCGGCAAGTCCTTCGCCTTCCTTGGTGACCTGTCGCATCATCCCGTCCTGCTGCTCGAGCGGCCGCGGATGGAATTCTCCTACGACACCGACCCGAAGCAGGCGGCCGAGTCACGCGTAAAACTGCTGACCATGCTTGCTGCGAACAAGACGCCCGTGATGTCCTATCACTTCGCCTGGCCGGGCTATGGCCATGTCGCCAAGGCGGGTGAAGGATTCCACTATTATCCCGAACCGATGCAGATGACTTTGTAATCGCCGGATCTGGTCCGGGCGACGCACGCGCCGCCCGGACCATCCGAACGATCACCGCCGTCCGACTGGCCGGTAAAGAACTTCAAATTCGTGATGCCTCCGGCGGAGTTGGCAAACATTACTTCCTGTTGCAAGTTAAGTTCATTTCGCTCAATTGCGTTTGGGAGCGTCAATGTCCCGCGAGAACGATGGTTTTGTCTTCCATCGCGACCTTCTCCAATGGGTCCCGGATGTTATCTATCGGGCCGTCAACTTCTTTGTCACATGGGACAAACTGCCGACCCTGCTCGGAGCCGCCAATCTCTCGGCGTTCCGCGACCGGCTGCGGGAGCGCAATCTGCACCATACCGGCTACGGCACGACATCGCCTCGCTGGAACACGGGCAATGACCGGTGGCGTTCCGCCGACGGCTCGTTCAACAGCCTCGACCATCCGCGCATGGGGATGGCTGGCGCCCGGTTCGGACGCAATTTCGCGCTGTCCGAATGCGTACCGGACAGCCTAGACGACCTGCTCGAACCCAGTCCGCGCGTGATCTCGGAGGAATTGCTGGCGCGCCACGAATTTATTCCGGCGACCAGCCTCAATCTGCTGGCCGCCGCCTGGATCCAGTTCGAAACGCATAATTGGTTCAGCCATGGGGCCCCTAAGTCGGGAAACGAGTTCAAAATTCCGCTGACGCCAAACGACGAATGGCCTGCGGATGAGCGGATCGACGGCTGCATGAAGATCCGTCGGACCGTTTGCGACGGGACGCCACGTGAACCATGGCTCGGCGCGACCCCCACGTTCCGCAACCTCAACTCGCACTGGTGGGACGCCGGACAAATCTACGGCAGCGACCGCGCAAGGCAGATGCAGATCCGTTCCGGGGCAGATGGGAAGATCGCGGTCGGCGATGATGGGATGCTTCCAGCCGATCCGGTGCATCCCGGCGCCGATCTCACCGGCTTCAACGATAATTGGTGGGTGGGGCTCAGCCTGCTGCACAATCTCTTTGCACGCGAGCACAATGTCATCTGCGACGGCTTGAAGGCGCGGTATCCGACCTGGAAGGACGAGGAGCTATTCCAGCATGCGCGCCTGATCAACGCGGCCCTGATCGCCAAGATCCACACCGTCGAATGGACGCCAGGCATCCTCGGCCATCCCGCACTGGACTTCAGCATGCACGCCAACTGGTCGGGGATCCCGTGCCGGGTGCTGCGCGCCGTGCTCGGCAAGAACAGCGAAGCCGCCTTTGGCATCATCGGCTCTCCGACGGATCAGCACAGCGCGCCCTACGCGATGACCGAGGAATTCACCGCCGTGTACCGCCTGCACCCGTTGATCCCGGAAAACCTTGATGTACGGCGGCTCGATAGCACAGAGATTACCGCTAGCGACTTGGTCAAAATGCAGGGCCCCGCCTCCCGCAAGTTCATGCAGACTCACGGCTTCGCCAACCTGCTGTACTCGTTCGGCACCGCTCATCCCGGCGCCATTCGCCTCCACAATTTTCCCAACTTCATGCGCCGGTTCACGAAAGACGGCCAGCCGCTGCTCGACGTGGCCGCGATCGACATCATGCGTGATCGCGAGCGCGGCGTGCCGCGCTACAACCGGTTTCGCGAGCTGGTCGGCAAGAAGCGGGTCAACACATTCGAGGAAATCACCAGCATCCCCGGTGCCGCCAGGAAGATGCGCGCGATCTACAAGGGCGACGTCGATCGCGTTGATCTGATGGTCGGATTATTGGCCGAAGACCTGCCGGACGGTTTCGGCTTCAGCGATACCGCCTTCCGCATTTTCATCCTGATGGCATCGCGGCGCCTGAAGAGCGACCGGTTCTTCACCGATGACTACCGGGCGGAAGTCTACACCAACTTCGGTCTGGACTGGATCCACAACAACGGAATGAAATCGGTGCTGCTGCGGCATATGCCGCAACTCGGACCGGCGCTCGAGGGCGTCAACAACGCCTTCGCCCCGTGGAACGTCCTGCGAGGCTGAGCCTTGGCCCATATGTTCAGCATTCCGGGCCTCGTCCGCCTCGGATGAGCGTCGGCCGCCCTAGCACCCGAGCTTGTCGGCGATCCCACCAAAATCCTTGGCGACGATGTCCCAATTGCCGGTGGCCTCGAAATCGACCTTCTGAAGCGGACCGTATTCGGTCGGCCGCGCCACGAAGGCCGTCTTCAGCCCGTTCTTCTGCGCGGCGGCGAGATCGCCGTTGTGGGCCGCGACCATCATCACCTGCTCCGGCTTGAGGCCGAGCAGGCGCGCGGCGCCGAGATAGGTTTCGGGATCGGGCTTGTAGTGCTCGAACAGCTCGGCCGACATGATGAGGTCCCAGGGAAGCCCTGCGAACTTCGCCATGTTGGTGAGCAGCGCGACATTGCCGTTCGACAGCGGCGAGATCACGAATTTCGTCTTCAGTCGGGTCAGGCCGGCGACGCTGTCGGGCCACGGGTGCAAGCGGTGCCACCCCTTGGTGAGGTGATCGAGATCGGCCTCGGTCAGGCCTGGAATCGAAAATTGCGCGACCAGTTTTTCGAGCGAGCGGCGATGCAGATCATCGAGCATGACGTAGCCGCGCTCGGGATGTTTGCGCACGTCATCCATCGAAGCCATGTACATGCCGCGCCAGCCGTCGACCAAGGCGGTCCAGTCGGCGCTGATGCCGCGGCCCTTCGCCCACCAGATGAAGTCGGTGATCAGGCTGGTGCGCCAGTCGACGACGGTGCCGAACACGTCGAAGACCAGGGCTTTGACGGCGGAGAGGTCGGACATGTGCGCTTCCTCTTTTTGTTGTTCGTCATTCGGGGACTCTCGTCAGAGCGGCCCCAGAATCCAGAGGTTATTGGCACGAGATTCCGGCCTCGACGCTGTCGCGCCGTCCTGAATGACGGCAGTCGTCAGTCGAGGTGGAATTTCGCCAGCTCGCGGTGCTCGGCCTTGATGTAGCGCACGGTGCCGGTGACGGAGCGCATCACCACCGTCTCGGTCTCGATCACGCCGTCCTTGCGGAATTTGACGCCCGACAGCAGCGAGCCCGTGGTGACGCCGGTGGCTGCGAACAGGCAGTCGCCGCGCGCCATGTCCTCGATGCCGTAGATCATCTTGGGATCGCTGACGCCCATCTTGGCGGCGCGCTCGCGCTTCTCGTCGGAGTCGAGGATGAGACGGCACTGCATCTGGCCGCCGATGCAGCGCAGCGCCACGGCCGCGAGCACGCCTTCCGGCGCGCCGCCGGTGCCGAGATACATGTCGACGCCGGTATTGTCGGGGTCGGCGCAGTGGATCACGCCGGCGACGTCGCCGTCGGTGATCAGGCGCACGGCGGCGCCAGTCGATCGCACGCTCTCGATGATGCTGGCATGGCGTGGCCGGTCGAGCACGAGAACGGTGATGCCGTCGGGCTTGACGCCCTTGGCCTTGGCGAGCCGGCGGACGTTTTCGGCCGGTGTCGCATCGAGCTCGACGACGCCCTTGTCGTAACCGGGACCGATCGCGAGCTTCTGCATGTAGACGTCGGGGGCGTGCAGCAGAGTACCGCCGTCGGCCATCGCCATGGTGGCGATCGAGCCCGGCATGTTCTTGGCGCACAGCGTGGTGCCTTCGAGCGGGTCGACCGCGATGTCGACCTGCGGGCCGGCGTTCATGCCGACCTTCTCGCCGATGAAGAGCATCGGCGCCTCGTCGCGTTCGCCCTCGCCGATGACGATGGTGCCCTCGATCGGGAGCTTGTTGAGCTCGCGCCGCATCGCGTCCACCGCGGCCTGGTCGGCCGCCTTCTCGTTGCCGTGCCCGCGCAGACGCGCCGAAGACACCGCCGCCCGCTCCGTCACACGCACGATCTCCAGCGTGAGAATGCGCTCGAGCAATGCTTGCGGCGGGACTGAAATATGGGTCGACATCGGCTCACTCCTTCGAAACAGTTTTGGACGGACATCTCCGCCGCATCAACTCGTAACACCCACAGTTCGTTCGAACCGTGTCAGTTCTTCTCGATCCTGATAACCTGCGGCCGTCCGCTGATCACCTTGTCCTTCTGCACGGCCGCGAGCGCACGGCGCACGGCGTCCTCATGCGTGGCATAGGTGATGAGAATGACAGGCACCGGGACCGCCTTGCCGTCTGCCGGCGCAGCGCCGCCATTGGGATGGCGCTGCACGATCGACTCGATTGAAATCTTCTGCTCGGCGAGCCGGGTCGCGATCGCAGCCGCGGTGCCCGGGAAATCGCGTGCCAGAAGGCGGATGTAGTAGCCGCCCTCGTGGCGCTCCATCGGCGCCTTCTTGGTGTCGCGCAGCTGCGAAATCGGCCGGCCGAACGGATTGGCGCGAATGCCGCGCGCAACGTCGGCGATGTCGGCGACGACGGCGGATGCGGTCGCGGCGCCACCGGCACCGGGGCCGACCAGCGTGATCGGCGGGATGCCCTCGCCATCGATCGTGACCGCGTTGGTGACACCCATCACCTGCGCTATCGAGGAGGATTTCGGAACCATGGTCGGATGCACGCGCTGCTCGATGCCCGTGGCGGTGCGAACCGCGACGCCGAGCAGCTTGAGCCGGTAACCGAGATCGTCAGCGGCACGGAGATCTTCCGGCGCGATGGAAGAGATACCTTCGACATACACCGCGCTTTGAGCAACTTTCGTGCCGAAAGCGAGGCTGGCGAGAATGGCGAGCTTTTGCGCGGTATCGTGGCCGTCGACGTCGAATGACGGATCGGCCTCGGCATAGCCGAGCCGTTGCGCGTCCTTCAGGCATTCGGCGAAGGACAGGCCCTCCTGCTCCATCCGGGTCAGGATGTAATTGCAGGTGCCGTTGAGGATGCCGTAGACCCGGTTGATGCCGGTTCCGGCAAGACCTTCGCGTAACGTCTTGATGACAGGGATCGCAGCGCCGACGGCTGCTTCGAAATTCAGCGCGCCGCCGTGCTTTTCGGCGGCCTTTGCCAGCTTGAGGCCGTGCTTTGCCAGCAACGCCTTGTTGGCGGTAACGACGGACTTGCCGGCGGCGAGCGCGGCCTCGACCGCCGCCAGCGCGGGATCGCCCGCGCCGCCCATCAGCTCGACGAAGCAGTCGATGCCCGGATGCGTGGCGAGGGCAAGCGGATCCTTGACCCATTCGATGCCGCGCAGATCGACGCCGCGCTTCTTCGCCTTCGAGCGTGCGGTGACGGCGACGACACGGATGCCACGGCCGCTGCGGCCGGCAAGCACCCGCGCCTGCGTTTCGATCAGACGGACAACTTCGGCGCCCACGGTGCCGAGCCCCGCTATGCCCACTTTCAGGGGTGCAACCATGATGCCTTGGAAAACCTGCGGAAGAGAACTTAACGCCGAGTGGCGAGCGGAACGACGTTGTGCAACGTTTCGATGCCGCTTTCAAGGAAGCGGCGCACGCCACGCGCGGCCTGCCTGATCCGTTGCTCGTTTTCCACCATGGCGATGCGGACATATCCTTCGCCATGCTCGCCGAAGCCGACGCCGGGCGAGACCGCGACACCGGATTTCTCCACCATCAGGGTCGCGAACTGCATGCTGCCGACGCTGCGGAAGGCTTCCGGCAGCGGCACCCAGGCGAACATCGATGCTTCCGGCGGCGGGATCTCCCAGCCGGCACGGCCGAACGATTCCACCAGCGCGTCGCGCCGCTTGCGGTAGGTGTCGCGCATCTCCTTGATGCAATCGTCCGGTCCGTTCAGCGCGGCGGTCGCTGCGACCTGGATCGGCGTGAACGCACCGTAGTCGAGATAGGATTTGACGCGGCCGAGTGCCGCAATCACGCGCTCGTTGCCGACCGCGAAACCCATGCGCCAGCCAGCCATCGAATAGGTCTTCGACATCGAGGTGAACTCGACGGCAACGTCCATCGCGCCCGGCACCTGGAGCACCGAGGGCGGCGGGTTGCTTTCGTCGAAATAAACCTCGGCATAAGCGAGATCCGACAGGATCAGGATCTCGTGCTTCTTCGCGAACGCGACCAGGTCCTTGTAGAAGTCGAGGCTCGCGACATAGGCGGTCGGGTTCGAAGGATAGCAGACCACGAGCGCCAGCGGCTTCGGGATCGAATGCACGATCGCCCGCTCGACAGCCTCGAAGAATTGCGGCGTCGGCTCCGAGGGCACCGAACGGATCACGCCGCCCGCCATCAAGAAGCCGAAGGCGTGAATCGGGTAGCTCGGATTGGGACAAAGGATGACGTCGCCGGGCGCGGTGATCGCCTGCGCCACGTTGGCAAAGCCCTCCTTGGAGCCGAGCGTCGCCACCACCTGGGTGTCGGGGTTGAGCTTCACGCCGAAGCGGCGGGCGTAGTAGCCGGCCTGGGCCCGGCGCAGCCCGGGGATGCCGCGGGAGGCCGAGTAGCGGTCGGTGCGCGGCTTGCCCAGCGTCTCCTTCAGCTTCTCCAGCACGTGCGCTGGCGCCGGCAGGTCCGGATTGCCCATGCCGAGGTCGATGATGTCGGCGCCGGCGTTCCGCGCAGCTGCCTTGGCCCGGTTGACCTGTTCGAACACGTAGGGCGGAAGGCGGCGGATGCGGTAAAATTCTTCCATGGCTCTCTCGGCTCCGGGCAACCGGTCAGGACAGAATCGACAGGCCATAAAGACCAGGCGGAAGGCGCCCGCATCTCTCGCGAAAATTACTCAAGATCAAATACTTAGAGCAATCATCGACGATATTGACTGAAGTCGTTCGCCCTGACTCTCGGCTGAACTAAGGTCTTTTAGCACGGCGAGGCGAAGGCGCCAGCGATTACCTTGCGGCGCCCTATTTCGCGTCCTTGGTGGCAACCGCCTGACGGTCGCGCGCGGCAGCAAGCTCGGCCTCGATCTTGGCGCGTTGGTCCGGCGGCATGACGGCCTGATCGCGATCCGGCGGCAGATCGTGCACCGGCAGATAGCTACCGGCCTCTCTGGGATGCGCTTGAGCATCGGAAGGCGTCATATCCGCGAGCTGGCTCGAGCAGCCGCCCAGGGCGAGCGTCGCCATCAGCAGCGCGCCACAGATCCGCCGCGACTTTTGCAGGTCCCTCAACGCCAACACTAGGGAAATCCCCACTTCGTCCCAAAGCACGGCCCCGGGCAACCTTACCCAAGTCCGCGCCCAAGCTCAAACCATTGCTGCCCAAATGGTGCGAGCGAGAAAATAGCCCCAGTCCAAGCCGAGCGGTGCGGCTCGATTGTGACGGAACCAAGAAAATTTGTCGCACTGCAACACATCTTCGAGAGTGTTTAACGCCAAACATGCGAGCTTCGCGGTGACGAATACGGAATGAATCGTTACTGTTCTCCTCATGAGTATGGCCACCACCGATACGCCCAAACCCGAGACGAAGTTCGATGCGGAAGCCTTCGCGATGAATGTCGCGCGGGCGATGGAAAGCGGCGGCAAGGCGCTTGCCGCGTACCTGAAGCCGCGCGAGAGCGGCGAGGTGCAGGAACGTCCGCCGGCGGAGCTTACCGAGGTCATCAAGACCTTCACCGCCGTCGCCGAATACTGGCTGTCGGATACGCCGCGGGCCTCCGCACTCCAGACCAAGCTCGCCAAGGACTATCTTGACCTCTGGGGCTCGGCGGCGCGCCGCATGGCCGGTCAGGACGCACCGCCCGCGATCGCACCCTCGCCGCGCGACAAGCGCTTTGCCGATCCGGAATGGAAGTCGAACCAGTTCTTCGATTTCATGATGCAGCTCTATCTGCTCACGACCAAATTTGCGCAGGAGCTTGTGCGCGAAGCCGAGGGCCTCGATCCGCAGACCCGCCGCAAGGCCGAGTTCTACGTCCAGCAGGTCACCAACGCGATATCGCCCTCCAACTTCGTGCTGACCAATCCGGAAGTGCTGCGCGCGACGGTGGCCAGCAGCGGCGAAAATCTCGCGCGCGGCCTGAAGATGCTGGCCGAGGACATCGCCGCCGGCAAGGGCACGCTGAAGATCCGTCAGTCCGATCCGGACAATCTCGTCGTCGGCGTGAACATGGCGACGACGCCGGGCAAGGTGATCTACCAGAACGAGATGATGCAGCTGATCCAGTATGCGCCGGCGACGGAGAAGGTGCTGCGCACGCCGCTCCTGATCATCCCGCCCTGGATCAACAAATTCTACATCCTCGATCTCAAGCCGGAGAAATCCTACATCAAATGGTGCGTCGATCAGGGCATCACCGTGTTCGTGATCTCATGGGTCAATCCCGACAAACGCCTCGGAGCCAAGAGCTGGGAAGACTACATGAAGGAAGGCCCGCTCACGGCGATGGACGTGATCGAGAAGGTCACCGGCGAGATGAAGGTGCACACCGCGGGCTATTGCGTCGGCGGCACCATGCTCGCGACCACGCTGGCCTGGCTCGCCGAGAAGCGCCGCCAGCGCGTGGCGTCCGCGACGTTCTTCGCGGCACAGGTCGACTTCACCCATGCCGGTGATTTGCTCGTGTTCGTCGACGAGGAGCAGATCGCATCCCTCGAGCAGGACATGAAGGCGGCGGGCGTGCTCGAAGGCTCGAAGATGGCGATGGCCTTCAACATGCTGCGCTCCAACGATTTGATCTGGTCCTATGTCGTCAGCAATTACCTCAAAGGCCAGCAGCCGAGCGCGTTCGACCTGCTGCACTGGAATTCGGACGCGACCCGCATGACCGCGTCGAACCATTCGTACTACCTGCGCAATTGCTACCTTGAGAACCGGCTCTCGACCGGCACGTTGGTGCTGGACAACACCTTGCTCGATCTCTCCAAGGTCATGGTGCCGATCTACAATCTCGCAACCCGCGAGGACCATATCGCGCCGGCTGAATCGGTGCTGTACGGCTCCCAGTTCTTCGGCGGCCCGGTGAAATACGTGCTGTCCGGCTCGGGCCACATCGCCGGCGTGGTCAATCCGCCCGCCTCGAACAAATACCAGTACTGGACCAACGACAACGTGAAGTCCGCCCACGTCGCCGAGTGGATGAAGGGCGCGGTCGAGCACAAGGGCTCGTGGTGGCCGGACTGGCGGCAATGGCTGGGCGCACTCGATCCCGAGGAAGTCCGGGCCCGCACGGTCGGCAGCGAGGCGTTTCCCCCGATCGAGGACGCGCCCGGCAGCTATGTCAGGGTTCGCGCATAGCAGAATCTTCCGCGCTTTCGTATAAGCTCCATGCCTGCAGCAGAAATTGATGAGGGGACCGGGTTATGACGCGTGAATTGTTCTGGCTGACACTGACGGTGGTCCTGACCGGAATCCTCTGGATTCCCTACACCATCAACCGCTGCCAGATTCGCGGTCTTGGTGGCGCGATGGCCAATCCCTCGCGCACCGACAAGCCGCAGTCGGAATGGGCGAACCGCCTGATGTTCGCGCATGACAACGCCGTCGAGAACCTCGTGCTGTTCGCGCCGCTGGTGCTGATCCTGAACGCGATCGACTACTCCTCGAAGTGGACGGTGCTTGCCTGCGCCGTCTATTTCTGGTCGCGCGTTGCGCATCTGATCGTCTATGCGATGGGTATTCCCGTCTTCCGCACCCTCGCCTTCACCGTCGGCTTTCTCGCCCAAGCCGTGCTGGCGCTAGCGATCTTCAAGGTACTCTGATCGGCCCCGGATGGGTTGGCGCCCGCAACGAACGGGTGAAATCTCAAAGGCCTATCGCGGCTGCCGGTGTTGCCGAATGACGACAGTGCGTAAAAAAGCAGCAATGCCCTCTTGGGCTGACGCGATGGATCGCACATCCAGAGGTATATTCGCCCATCGCAATTGATTGATTCGGGGCAGACATGAATTGGAAGATTGCATCCGCCGTCGGCGCGTTGTCGCTCGTTGCCGTCGCGACCCAGGCTAACGCCGCAGATCTCGCCGCCCGTCCCTACACCAAGGCGCCGCCGATGATCGCCGCGATCTATGATTGGAGCGGCTTCTACATCGGCGCCAACGGCGGATATGGCTCGTCACGCAATTGCTGGGACCAGACGGTTGGTTTCGCGGCCGGCGTTGCGGAAGGCTGCCATGACGCGACGGGCGCCGTCGCCGGCGGCCAGATCGGTTATCGCTGGCAGAGCAGCGCCTTCGTATTCGGCCTCGAAGCGCAGGGCGACTGGGCGGACCTCTCCGGCCGGAACGCCAGCACCGTGCTCGGCGTCGCGAACCGCACCCGTGTCGATGCTTTCGGCCTGTTCACCGGCCAGATCGGCTACGCCTGGAACAGCGCACTGCTTTACGCGAAGGGCGGCGCCGCCGTCACCCGCAATCGCTACCGCGGCATCGGAACCGGCGGTCTGGCCGGAGCCGAGTTCGACGGTGCCGACGACACCCGCTGGGGCGGCACGGTCGGCGTCGGCATCGAATACGGCTTTGCGCCGAACTGGTCGGTCGGCCTCGAATACGACCATCTGTTCATGGGCCGGCGCGACGTTACCCTCACGGCAAACGGCGTGCTGGCACCCGTCGGCACGTTCTCACGTACCGACCGCATTGGCCAGGACGTCGACTTGATCACGGCCCGCATCAACTACAGGTTCGGCGGCCCGATCATCGCGAAGTACTGAGAAGCGCCCCTCGCGGCCGTCATGCCCGGGACAAGCCCGGTCATGACGAGCAGCGAATGTTGCTCCTACGCCTCCGGCAATCCCAGCATTAGTCGCATGTTCTGCACGGCCGCGCCGGACGCGCCCTTGCCGAGATTGTCGAGCCGCGCGACCAGCACCGCCTGATGGTACTTGTCGCTGGCGAAGACGTAGAGTTCGAGCGTGTTGGTCTCGTTGAGCCCTTCCGGCTCGAGCTTGCCACCCTTGGTCGTCTCGTTCTGCAGCGGCATCACCGAGACGTATTTCGAGCCGGCGTAACGCTTTGCCAGCGCGGCCTGGAGATCGGCGCCGCTGGGCTTGCCGGGCAGCGTGTCGAGCTGGAGCGGCACCGACACCAGCATGCCCTGCCGGTAGTTGCCGACCGACGGGATGAAGATCGGCCGCCGCGTCAGGTTCGAATAGAGCTGCATCTCCGGCAGATGCTTGTGCTCGAAGCCGAGGCCGTAGAGTTCGAAGGACGGCGCGCTGCCGTCCTCGAAACTCGCGATCATCGACTTGCCGCCGCCGGAATAGCCGCTCACCGCATTGATGGTGACGGGATAGTCGCGCGGCAGCAGGCCGGCATCGACGATCGGTCGCAGCAGCGCGATCGCGCCGGTCGGATAGCAGCCGGGATTGGACACCTTCTTCGCAGCCTTGATCTTGCCAGCCTGATCCGGCGTCAGTTCCGGAAAGCCATAGGCCCAGTCGGGCGCGACCCGGTACGCGGTCGAGGCATCCAGCACCTTCGGGCCCGACGGCCCCATGCTGTCGATGAGCGCAACCGTTTCCCTGGCAGCATCGTCGGGCAGACAGAGGATGACCAGATCAACCTTCTCCATCAGCGCCTTCTTGGCCGCGGGATCCTTGCGCTTGTCGTCGGCAATCGTCTTCACGACCACGTCGCTCTGCAGCTTCAGCCGCTCGTTGATGCCAAGCCCGGTGGTGCCGGAGCCGCCGTCGACGAAGACGGTGGCCGGCTTTGTCGCAGCGCCAGTGGTCGGTGCTTTCGTCGTTTCAGTGAGGCTCATGGCGCGCTCCTTTCGAGCATGTTGGTTTCGGATGCGAAGGCCTCCGGCCTTACGTCCTGCATCAGTTGCGCGATCTCCCTGGCGTCGGCATGGGCTTGCGCGCCAAGCGCATTGGCGATCGCCATATAATCGGCGTCGGACTTGTGCTGGTTGAGCTTGAAGCTGGCTTCGACCTCCTCAACCGTCATGACCAGACCCACGATCGCCTTCTTCATCGCCTCGAGCCGCCCGGCCGTCATCTTGCCCGACGTCCACGGCTTCTTCGGCAACAGCCAGTTCTCGAACTTGTTGCTGAGCGTATCGATTTGCACGGCCAGTTCACCATCCGACAACAACCGCACCGGCCCGGTCAGATGGACCGACTGGTACAGCCAGGTCGGCACCTGATCCGGCGAGACGTACCAATCCGGCGACACGTAGGCATCGGGGCCGTTGACCGCGCCAGGAGGTCGTCCCATCCGCAAGCTTTAGCAGCGGATTGTGACGGGCGACATGAAACGCGGCCTGCGGCCTGCCGTCCGCGGCATAGGTCAAATAGAACGGCAGCGGCGAGGCGATCGGCTTGTGGCCGTCGAAGGCGCACATGGTGCCGAAGCCGCGCGTGTCGGCGAATTTCAGGCTCGCGGCGCGGTCCTGCTTGAAAAAGGGTGGCGTATACATCGTAGTCTCCTGCTGGCCTCCTTGGTGGCCGCCGGATCAGATCGCACTGACAGGAGAGAGAATGCCGCGGATCGGATCCAGCGGCAAAGACGATGATCTCAAACGCGATCGACCGCCCAAACCGCTAAAGAGCGGCGGCGGCGACGGGCGAACAGGATGGTCGCGGCGTTGATCATGGCGCGGTGCTATAAGGCCAGTTGCGGTCGCCGTCAAGGTTCCGACGTCACACCACGCCCCAGATCCATTCCATGATCTTGGCGATCACATCTCCGAACAGCAGCAGCGCCGCCGACCAGATCAGTGCCGAGACGAAATTGGCGGCCTGGAAGCTCCAATAGGGCATCTCGAAAATGCCGGCTGCAAGCGGCACGGAGGCACGCAAGGGGCCGAAGAAGCGGCCGATGAAGATGCTCGGCACGCCCCAGCTGCGCACGAAGGCCTCGCCTCTGGGCAGGAGTTCCGGATAACGCGAGAGCGGCCACATCTGCGCGACCTGCTCCTTGTAGCGATAGCCGAACCAGTAAGAGACCCAGTCGCCCAGCGCCGCCCCGATGCCACCGGCGATCCAGACCGGATAGAAGCTGATGCCACTCGCGCCGATCAGCGCGCCGATAGCGACCAACGCGCCCCAGGCCGGGATCAGCAGCGAGATGAAGGCGAGCGACTCCCCGAAGGCGAGCACGAACACGATGGGAGCTGCCCACGTCTGGTGAGCGCGCACGAAATCGGCGAGCCCGTGCGCAAACTGCTCCATTCAAAAATAGCCTTTCCGTCCTGCCCGAAGGTGCTGCTCGATGAAAAGGACTGGTAAGCCAATGACTTGTGTGACATCAAGTCACAAAGCCAGGTCCAGCCGGACCGGACCGTCACATTGCCGGGAATTGATGGGATGCGGCGTAAAATCGCCGGGATTGGCTCCCAACCACACCGCCCGGCCCGCCCCGCGATAACCTTTCCAAGTCAGAAGTGGCATAGTCGGCCCAACCGATTCGCCGCTCATGCGGCCCTCAAAACGCATAAAGATATATGTCCAAGCAGTTGAAGCCCAAAGCAAAAGACGATTTTTTCGGCGGCGATGAGCCCAAGCCCCGCGCCGCCAAGGCCGCCCCGCGCGCGGGCGGTGCCGAGGCCGACTACACCGCAGCCGACATCGAGGTCCTCGAAGGTCTGGAACCGGTGCGCCGCCGGCCCGGCATGTATATCGGCGGCACCGACGAGAAGGCGCTGCATCACCTCTTCGCCGAAGTCATCGACAACTCGATGGACGAGGCGCTCGCGGGGCATGCGACCTTCATCGGAGTCGAATTGAGCGCGGACGGCTTTTTGACCGTCACGGACAACGGCCGCGGCATCCCGGTCGATCCGCATCCAAAATTCCCGAAGAAGTCGGCGCTCGAAGTCATCATGTGCACGCTGCACTCGGGCGGCAAGTTCGACTCCAAGGTCTACGAGACCTCGGGCGGCCTGCACGGCGTCGGCATCTCCGTGGTGAACGCCCTCTCCTCGCTGCTCGAGGTCGAGGTCGCGCGCAGCCAGAAACTCTATCGCATGACGTTCGAGCGCGGCCACCCAAAGGGCAAGCTCGAGGATCTCGGCAAGATCAACAACCGCCGCGGAACCCGCGTGCGCTTCAAGCCGGACACCGACATCTTCGGTGCCAAGGCAGCGTTCAAGCCGCAGCGCCTGTTCAAGATGACGCGTTCGAAGGCGTATCTGTTCGGCGGCGTCGAGATCCGCTGGAATTGCGCGCCCGAACTGCTTAAGGGCGTCGACGACGTGCCGGCGGAAGCGACGTTCCACTTCCCCGGTGGCCTCAAGGACTATCTGGCCGCCGCGATCCATGCCGACACGCTGGTGCATCCCGACATCTTCTCCGGCAAGTCGGGCCGCAACGGCGCGCATGGCGCCTGCGAATGGGCGGTGGCCTGGACCGCGGATGCCGACGGCTTCCTGTCGTCCTACACCAACACCGTGCCGACGCCCGACGGCGGCACGCACGAATCCGGCCTGCGCAGCGCGCTGCTGCGCGGCCTCAAGGACCACGCCGAACGCGTCGGCCAGGGCAAGCGGGCGTCGTCCATTACGTCTGAAGACGTGATGGTGGGCGCAGCCGTGATGCTCTCGGTGTTCGTGCGCGAGCCCGAATTCCAGGGTCAGACCAAGGACCGTCTCGCCACTGCCGAAGCGCAGCGCATCGTCGAACAGGCGATGAAGGACCCGTTCGACCATTGGCTGTCGGGCAATCCGAACCAGGCCAACAGGCTGCTCGACTTCGTGGTCGACCGCGCCGAGGAGCGGCTGCGCCGCCGCCAGGAGAAGGAGACCGCGCGCAAGACCGCCGGCAAGAAGCTGCGCCTCCCCGGCAAGCTCGCCGATTGCAGCGATGCAGGCTTGGAAGGCTCAGAACTCTTCATCGTCGAGGGTGACTCGGCCGGCGGCAGCGCCAAGCAGGCGCGTGACCGCAAGACCCAGGCCGTGCTGCCGCTGCGCGGCAAGATCCTCAATGTCGCGTCCGCCGGCAAGGACAAGCTGACGGCGAACACGCAGCTCGCCGACCTCGTGCAGGCGATCGGCTGCGGCATGCTCGCACAGTATCGCGAAGAGGATCTGCGCTACCAGCGCATCATCATCATGACCGACGCCGATGTCGACGGCGCCCACATCGCGTCGCTGCTGATCACCTTCTTCTACAGGCAGATGCCGCGGCTGATCGACGAAGGCCATCTCTTCCTCGCCGTGCCGCCGCTCTACAAGCTGACCAACGGCACGAAGTCGGTCTACGCCCGCGATGACGCGCACAAGGCGGCGCTGATCAAGAGCGAGTTCAACGCTAACGCCAAGGTCGAGGTCAATCGCTTCAAAGGCCTCGGCGAAATGATGCCGGCGCAGCTCAAGGAAACCACCATGGATCCGGCCAAGCGGACCATGCTGAAGGTGGTTCTGCTCGCCGACGACCGCGACACCACGGCGGATTCGGTGGAACGCCTGATGGGCACCAAGGCCGAAGCCCGCTTCGCCTTCATCTCGGACAAGGCCGAATTCGCCAATGACGACCTGCTGGACGTCTGATCCGCAGGCGCTGCCCGGTCGTATCCATCCAGAGCCCCGGCATGATGCCCGGGGCTCTTTTGTTTTTTGGGAGATGACAACCGCTCTTTCCCGCCAATCCCGCCAACGTCCGCCTCGATTTCGTTGATTCCCGGCCTCATCGCGCCGCGACTCGGCCAACGACTCACCGAGCCATGACTGATGCAGGACTGCCTCCATTTCGGACAAAGCCGGATTCGCTAACGAGAATCTACCAAAACGCAAATCGCAAAATTCGACGTACTGCATTGATAATGCGTACTTATTTCACATTTCCACGACGGCACCCAGAATCCCTGCCGTGCGGCGTTTCCCGGCGACTGTGCCTGCTCTGCAACAGCATTTCGGAGAGAAGCAGGTATAGTCCAGGACATCAGATCACACGGACTTCAGTGCGCTCGCGCCTGCCAGACAGACCAAAGCTTGGGGATTTTTAAGATGAAGAAGATTTTGCTCGCACTGACCGCGGTTGCTGCCATGACCGCTTCGGCTTCGGCCGCTGACCTTGGCGCCCGTCCCTACGCGAAGGCCCCGATGGCGGCTCCCGTCGCCAACTGGACCGGCTTCTACATCTTCGGCGGCGCCGGCGGCGGCCTCTCGGCCTCTGACCAGCGCGTCCAGACCACGGTTGGCGCAGTTCCCCTGACGATCGATCAGCGCCAGGGTGGCTCGGGCTGGTTCGGCACCGTCGGTCTCGGCTACGACTGGCAGTTCAGTGGCACCTGGGTCGCCGGCGTGTTCGCTGACGGTCAGTTCGGCAGCATCCGTGCTACCATTCAAGATCCCCTGCTCGGCATCACCGGCAACCAGAAGCTGGAAGACTCCTGGGCCGCTGGTGTGCGCCTCGGCTGGCTGGTCGCTCCGAACGTTCTCTCCTACGTCAACGGCGGTTACTCCGGCGCCCACTTCGGCAGCACCAACTTCATGACCTTGGCTGGCGCTCCGGCCGGCGTTCACCTCAACGGCTACAACCGCAATGGCTGGTTCATCGGCGGCGGCGTTGAGAACAACCTGAACATCTTCGGCATCCAGTCGCCCGGCTGGTTCATGAAGACCGAGTACCGTTCGGCCTTCTACAATGCCAAGACCCAGGACATCCTGTTCGATGCCGGTAACCTCCCGGTCGGTCAGAGCATTCGCGCCAACAGCTGGAACCAGACGATCTCGACTTCGCTGGTTTACCGCTTCAACTGGACCGGTCCGGTCGTCGCGAAGTACTGATCCGAACGCAAGTTCAGACGTCAAAGCCCCGGCATCGTCCGGGGCTTTTTCGTTGTACGGTGCTTCAGCGGACCTTGCGTATGGACATGCATCCGCCCTGCGGCCTGCATCAGCGGCCATTGTATCCCGACCACGGCTACGGCTAGTCTCCCGGCAAGTTTTCGGGCCGCGGCAATCGTCATGTCGCGTCACGACAGAAGCAAACCGCCGGGGAGGAATGCATGCGCAGATTTCTGCTGATAGCAGGCCTGTTTGCCCTTGCCGTCGGGCTGCTCTGGATCGGACAGGGTACGGGCACCGTCGCGTGGCCGCGATCGAGCTTCATGGTCAACCAGCTGCAATGGGCCGGCTATGGCGCAGCCATGGCCGGCTTCGGGCTGGTGCTGATCTGGCAGAGCAACCAATAGAAGAACCAGGGAATAGCAGCATGACAACCAGTCGGTTCGATCTCCGCGGCAAGGTCGCGATTGTCACGGGAGGCAATGGCGGCATCGGGCTCGGAATGGCCCGTGGCCTCGCCGATGCCGGCGCCAACATCGCCGTGGTCGGGCGCAACGAAACCAAATCCGCCGCCGCCGTCGCTGATCTCAGCCAGCGCGGCGTGAAGGCGATCAGTGTTGCCACCGACGTCACCGACAAGGCGGCCATCGCCGCGATGATCGATCGCGTCGTCAGGGATTTCGGCCGGATCGACATCCTCATCAACAATGCCGGCATGAGCATCCGCAAGCCGCCGCACGAGCTCGAGCTCGACGAGTGGAACACGGTGATCAACACCAATCTCACCAGCGCCTTCCTGTGCTCGAAGCTGGCTTATCCGGCGCTGAAGGCGTCCGGCAACGGCAAGGTGATCAACATCGGCTCGATGATGTCGATCTTCGGCGCGAGCTTCGCGACGGCCTATGCGGCGAGCAAGGGCGGCATCGTTCAGTACACGCGCGCCTGCGCCAATGCGTGGGCGCCCGACAACATCCAGGTCAATGCCATCCTGCCGGGCTGGATCGACACCGACCTGACCCGCGGTGCGCGGCAGCAGGTATCGGGATTGCACGAGCGGGTGCTGGCACGCACGCCTGCGGGGCGGTGGGGCGACATCGACGACTTCGCCGGCATCACCGTGTTCCTCGCCTCATCCGCCTCCAACTTCGTCACCGGCACCGCGATCCCCGTCGATGGCGGGTTCTCGGTGATGGCGTAGGCCGCACCAATAAATCTGCACACAAAAAAGAAGCCCCGGACAATGCCGGGGCTTTTGAATTTGGGCAGTGATCGTCTTTATGGCTGCTTGGTCGTTCGTTGACCCACTTAGTAGCGGGCGATGACCGGCGCGTCGAACTTGTAGCTGGCGCGCACGACGGCCCACTGCAGGTCGCGCGGCTTGGCATCGAAGCTGTAATTGCCGGAGGTGCCGCCGAGTTGATAGGTCTGGCTGGCGAAGGCTGCGTAGTTGTACTCGAGGCCGACGATCCAGTTGCGGGTGATGCCGTATTCCCAGCCGGCACCGACGGTCCAGCCGTTGGCCCAATGGGTCTGACCGCCGGAACCGGTGGCCGGACCGACCGTATCGGTGACCGACAGACGGTTGTTCACGCCGGCATAGCCGCCCTTGATGTAGAACAGGTTGTTCTGCACGGCGAAGCCCGCGCGACCGACGACGGTGGCAAGCACATTGGTGCGCCAGGAGAACACGTCGTCACCCGCGCCGAACGCGGTGTTCAAGAACGAGCCCTTGTTGTCGAGGCCCGAGATCGTGCCTTCCATACCGAACACGTAGTTGTTGGCCTGCCAATTGTAGCCGATCTGGGCGCCGCCCAGGATGCCGGAGTTGCGCTGACGGTAGCCCTGCCCCGGGGTCAGATCGCCAAACGGTGCGCCGGTCCCGTTGTTGATGAACTGCTCGTTGGTCCATGCACCGCCGATGTGGCCGCCGACATAGAAGCCGGTCCAGTTGAACATCGACTCCATATAGGCCGGCGCCTTTGTGTAGGGCCGAGCACCGAGATCGGCGGCGGAAGCGGCGCCGGTCGAAATCAGAGCGGTCGTGCAGGCGAAGGCGGCAATCAACTTGTTACGCATGGTACACCCCGTGTCCTTTGATGGGTGCACGCTCACACGCAGGTCTTACTCAAATTTGAATCAAGACAGTTAAGACGTCGGATTGGCAAGCAGCGCGCCTTCAATCCGTTTGCGCTGTTGCACGCAGGCAACGCGTCGAGCGCGATTTAACGCCGCGTTATCCCTACCGGGCCCTTGCGCTACCGTGCCGGCGTAGCCTTCGACTGCACGTGCTCGGGCCGGACGCCAAGCGCGAGCAGGCGCGCCGGAATGCCCTGGAGCCACGGCAGCGCGGTGATGAGGCGCAGGACCAGCGGCACTTTCAGCGGCCGGTCGCCGCCCTGCAAGGCGCCGCTGATGATGTTGTTCTGCACGATCATCTGCATCCGCTGCGTCATCTTCACCGGGAATTCGCGGCGACGGCGCACGGCATCGAGTTCGTCCTCCGACGGGCAGCCGCGCTGCAGCTCGTCCGCCAGCAGGTTTGCGGTCGCGACCGCATCCTGGACGGCGAGATTGACGCCGACACCGCCGACCGGCGACATCGCATGTGCGGCGTCGCCGATCAGAAGCAGGCCCGGCCGCGTCCAGCGCGGCAGGCGGTTGATCGCGACGGTGAGCAGCTTGACATCGTCGAAGTTCTTCACCTCGGCTATGCCGCTCTTCAGGACCGGCGCCATGCGAACGACGTCGTCGAGCAGCGCCTGCAATCCCCTCGCCTTCACCGCGTCGTATTGTCCCTTGGCGATGACATAGGCGCACTGCCAATAGTCGCCGCGGTCGAAGGTGATCATCATCTTGCCGGGCTCGACGCGCGCGAACAGGTTCTCGGTCTCGTTCGCCTTGCGTCCGACGCGGAACCACAGCACGTCCATTGGCGCGCCGATCTCCTCGACCTCGAGGCCGGAATGCTGGCGCACGGTCGAATGCCGGCCGTCACATGCGATGGTGAGATCAGCTTCGATGTCCACGATACCGTCAGGCGTATTCGCCCGCACGCCGGCGATGGTCTCGCCGCGGCGGATCAGATCGACGGCCTCCGTGTTCATCATCACCTGCAGCGAGGCGAAGCGCTGGCCGGCCTCGCGCAGGAAATTCAGGAAATCCCATTGCGGCATGAAGGCGATGAAGGGGTACTTGGTGCGGAGGCGGCTGAGATCGGCGATGCGAACGGGGGTACTGCCGAACAGGCCGTCCAGCTTTTGCAAGCGCTGATGCGGCAGCTTCAGGAATCCGTCGATCAGGCCGAGCTCGTCCATCACCTGGAGCGTCGAAGGATGCACGGTGTCGCCGCGGAAGTCGCGGAAGAAATCCGCATGCTTCTCCAGCACCACGACATCGATGCCGGCGCGCCCGAGGAGATAGCCGAGCATCATGCCCGCCGGTCCGCCGCCGACGATGCAACACCGCACCTTCAGCGGGGAGCCCTGGGGACGCTGCAACGTATCGGGTTTCACGGTCGGGTCCTCCCTCACGAGCCAAGCATTCTGTGCAGTGCAGCAAGCAAGATTCATTTGCTGCGGTTGTGAATGGCCGTTAGCCTTGCCTCCAATTCCGACTCATTCGGGAAATTGCAGTGCAGACAATCCTCATACTGCTCGGCGTCTGGATCCTGATCAACGTGCTTTTCGTCTTGATCATGATCGCACCGCGCAGGCCGCCGCTTGCGCCGGTGCGCATCGAACAGAACGGTTATCCGTACGAGGAGTAGGTCAAGCTCCTGCCGCGCCAAGTCATCATCTCGATCGCGATGGGCGCTTTCTTCCCGCTGACCCCGTCCTTGATCGAGGCCCTCAAACGCTTCATCCGGAAGCGCCGCGAATAGCTACGCGGCCTGCTCGACACCTCAGTTGTTGCTGCGGTTCGCGCTGCGGAAGCTCTTGATCTCCGACACGCTGCCGTCGCGATAGGTCAGCTCCACCGAGATGAACTGCGTTGCCGGCGCGAGCTTCATGGAGAGCGGCATGCCGGCGCTGATCGCACTGGGATCGCGCATGTCGCAGCCCGGCATCTTCAACACCTGGTTCGGAACGGCGGTATCGATGCCGATGCGCACCTCGCGGATGGCGCAGCGGTAGGACACGAGGTGCGTGTAGTAGACCAGCAGCCCGTTGAACTCGCGGAATGACAGCCAGCTCGTCGCGGTCATGTCCAGGATCTTGCGCTGGTCACGGATCAGCGCGGCTTCGGGATCGAACCTGATCGGGAACGGCCCCTGCATGTCACCGGATTGGTCGACATAGCGAACCTCGATGGTGCCGGCCTGCGCGTCCGGCGGCAATTCGATCGACGGGTTCGGCATCCTCTTGCGCGTGCGCGGGTCGAGCGTATCGATGAAGCCGGTTTCGCGGAAGTCGCCGTTGCCGGCCATGCGCCAGGAAACGCCGAGGGTCGGATCGGCAAAGGAGAACACCACGCTCCAGCCGCCATTGTGACGCGAGAAGCTCGCGATCGGCGCGTTGGTGGTCTCCTCCTTCGGCACGCGCGGCACCGACACCGGTGGCAGCGCCGCGAGCTTCTGCGCCGGCGGATCGGCCGGGCGCGCGGCGGCATCCTTGGCGATGCCGCTGAGGAAGACGTCATCGACCATCTGATCGAAATAGACCGGCACCTGCCTGTGCTTGACAGTGTCGGCCATCTCGCTCACGAGACGGCGCGTACGCTGCGCCACTTGCACCAGGTTCTCACCGGGCTGGAGCAGCTCCTTGGCGAAGGTGCGCGTGAACACCGAATTGGGATTGGCGTCATCGTTGGAGAGGCGATCGAGCGCGGTCTGGCGCGGGCCCGCCGAGAAGACCGAGAACACGCCTTCGGGCAGCTGTACCATCGGGGCAAGCCCGCCGCCACCGGAGACGGCGCGGGTACCCTTGCGCTCGAACGGGTTGTTGCGGCAGGCATCGAACACCAGGATCGAGGTTCGCGCCTTCTTGTTCTGGAGGCGCTCGACGATGCGATCGGCCAGAATTGAGGCGTCACGCACCAGCTCTTCCTGCCCTTCCGTCGCCGCCGGCACGTCCGTGGGCAGCAGATAGTTCTGGCCTGCGATTTCGAAGCCGTGGCCGGCATAGAAGAAGAACGCGGTGTCGCCGGGCTCGATCGTCCGATCGAACGCGAGCAGCGTCTCCGAAAACTGCTGCCGGCTCTGGTTTTCGGCGACCATCACCGAGAATCCGAGCTGCTTCAGCGTATCGCCCATGGTGCGGGCGTCGTTGACCGCCTTGAGCAGCTTCGGAACGTTCCTGTAGTCGTTGTTGCCGACGACGAGCGCGACGCGCTTCTCGGCACAGGCGGGAAGCGCGAAACCGCTAAGGCTGGCCGCGAGGCCAAGCGCTGCCAGGACCCTGAAAAGCCGACGCGTCATCGAAAATCCCTCAAGAACGGCCAATGCCGGTTCCTTCGAACAGCGGTTCATGGGAACCGCGTCGTTGATGTGATAGTCGGCCCAGCCACATCGCTGGTTCAACAGCCCTGAGGACTCAGGTCTGTCGTCTAGCCTATGGTAGATGCCACCGGAATTTGCTTTTTCTCGGTCAATTCTTGTGGGCAATTCCGCTGGAGTGGGGGCCGCCGTGTATCGCTGGTGCACCGACGAGGTCGAGCCGCACGACCGATTCGACTTTTGGCGCGAGGTGCGCGCCAAGGGCCTGTTCGGCATCACCGTCGAACTCGAGCGCGAACGCCGCGCGGACTTCTTCGGCGAATTCTCGCTGCGCCAGCTCGGCGGAGCCGGCTTCGTCGAGCTGAAGGCCTCCCATTACACGGTCGAGCGCAGCGTGACCGACATCGCAGACGCGCCGGGCGACAGCCTCTGCGTCTACCAGCAGCTCGGCAGCGGCGGCTGGTTCGGCGGCATGCGCGGCAGCGAATTCACGATCGCCAATGGCAGCTTCGCCACCAGCCATACCGACCAGCCCTATCGCGCCGCGCCGCTGAGCACGGGGGGCTTCCACCTGCGGATCCTGAAAGTCCCGCTGAGCGGCCTCTCCACGCAGGACAAGCGCATGCGCGAGCTTGCGCCCCGGACGTTCGACGATCCCGGCTTGAAGCCCCTGCTCGACGCCTGCTTCGCCGATCTCGGTACGGTTGCCCCGGGTGATGACGGCGCCGCCGATGCCGCTACCCTCGTCCAGGCGTTAGCCCATCTGGCGCTGGTCGAGCGCGGCATCCTGCGGCCCGGCAGCCGCCTCGGGCAGGCAGCGTTGCGGACCGCCCGGCTCTCGCAGGCACGGCGCCTGATCGCGCGTCACCTGCAAGACCCAAATCTCGCGCCAACCATGGTGGCCGACCTGCTCGGCGTCTCCGTGCGTCACCTGCATATGCTGTTCGAAAGTACCGCCAGGAGTTTCTCGCAAACCGTGACGGACGAACGCCTGAACCAGAGCCGCCGCCTGATGCGCGAAGCCCCGGACCGGTTGATCGCCGACATCGCGGCCGCCTGCGGTTTCGACAGCCTCGCGACCTATTACCGGGTCTTCAACGCCGCCTACGGGATGGCCCCCGGCGACTTTCGCGCCCGAGGGCCGGACGGGCGTTAGCCGGCGTTTGAGCAGCTCCGGCCGATCACCTGATTGGGCGGAAAACCGCAGCCGCGCCCGCTATTTGGGCGAAAACCTCAGGTTTTTTAGGGCCTTCCCGCGCCCGCTCCATTGACTTTGGCCGATTCCCGCCTATGTTCCGGGTCGACGCGGCTCGGTATCGAAGAGCGATTCCTGAGCTTGGCGCTTTGTTCGCGTGAGTCAGCACCCCCAGCTTCTTTGAGAGCGCGCCGTTTTGGGGTGGAACGCGACAGCCTTATTACCCTCGAATCCGAACGGCGGTTTCGACCAGAGGCTCAATGTCTTTTACCCATCTCGGACTATCCGAAAAAGTCCTCGCCGCAGTGGCGGCCACCGGTTACACCACCCCCACCCCCATTCAGGAACAGGCGATCCCTCACGTCCTCGCTCGCAAGGACGTGCTCGGCATCGCCCAGACCGGCACCGGCAAGACCGCGGCCTTCGTGCTGCCGATGCTTACCATCCTTGAAATGGGTCGCGCCCGGGCGCGCATGCCGCGCACCCTGATCCTTGAGCCGACCCGCGAACTCGCGGCGCAGGTGAAGGAAAACTTCGACCGCTACGGCGCGGGTCAGAAACTCAACGTCGCCCTCCTGATCGGCGGCGTTTCCTTCGGCGACCAGGATGCCAAGCTGACGCGCGGCGTCGACGTGCTGATCGCCACTCCCGGCCGCCTGCTCGACCACACGGAGCGCGGCGGCCTGCTGCTCACCGGCGTCGAGCTGCTCGTCATCGACGAAGCCGACCGCATGCTGGACATGGGCTTCATTCCCGACATCGAGCGCGTCTGCAAGCTCGTCCCGTTCACGCGGCAGACCCTGTTCTTCACCGCGACCATGCCGCCGGAGATCCGGCGCATCACCGAAACCTTCCTGCACAATCCGCAGAAGATCGAGGTATCGAAGCCCGCCACCACCGCTGTCACCGTTACGCAGTGTCAGGTCCCGGCCGGGCGCGAGGCGCACGAGAAGCGCGAGCTGCTTCGCCGATTGCTGCGCGAGGCCAAGGATCTCCAGAACGCGATCATCTTCTGCAATCGCAAGCGCGAGGTCGCCGTCGTTCACAAATCGCTGCAAAAGCACGGCTTCAGCGTCGGCGCGCTGCACGGCGACATGGACCAGTCGGCCCGCACGGCGGCACTCGAGCAGTTCCGCAAGGGCGAGCTGCCCCTGCTGGTCGCATCCGACGTCGCCGCCCGCGGCCTCGACATCCCCGAGGTCAGCCACGTCTTCAATTTCGACGTTCCTCACCATCCCGACGATTATGTCCACCGCGTCGGCCGCACCGGTCGCGCAGGTCGGTCCGGCATGGCGATCTCGCTCGTCACGCCGCTCGACCAGAAGTCGATGGTGGCGATCGAGAAGCTGATCGGCCAGAGCATTCCACGCGCCGAAGGCGATTTCGAAGTCCGCACCGATGCTTCCGACGCGAGCGAGCGTCCGCGCGAGCAGCGCGGCCGTGAACGGTCACGCGGCGGACGCGGCAAGCCGCAGCGCGGCCGCGATCGTGAGCGCAGCCACGAGCCGCGCGAACCGCGTGGCGAGGCACAGCCTTCGGCCGAAGCAAGGCCCGCTTCCGAAGCAAGGCCCGCGCGCGAGGCAAGGCCCGCGCGCGAGGCAAGGCCTCCGCGTGAAGCAAGGCCTTCGCGTGAAGCAAGACCACCGCGTGAAGCAAGCGCCCCGCGTGAAGCCAGGCCATCATCCGAGCCGCGTGACGGTGCGCGCCAGCAGGCCAATCCGTCGCATGTGCCGTCGATCGGCCGTCCCGAGCCGCGCCGCCAACGCGAAGCCGACAGCGAGCCGGGTGACCACTCGCATCTGCCGGCATTTCTGCTGCGTCCGGTTCGCTCCCCCGCCGGCGCCTGAAGCACGATGCGCGCCCGGCTTTGGTTGAAACCAAGCCGGCGCGCACTTTTTCGGATGCATTCGTGGACGTATATTTACGGGGCGTTCACGATCGTCCGTTAGCCTACGAACATAATTTAAGTATTGCTGCGGTCGTCGGCACGCCGATCGCTGTGGGGTATGTTCCGTGGTCAAGGTGCTCGACGAACACGAACGCACGATGGCGTTCGCCCAGGTAGCGCTCGGTCAGATCCGATCGCTACGGCAGCCGGCAATTCCCCGCAATTACGAGATCTGGTACGTCTACGCCACCGGCTACAACGCCCCGCTCAACAAGATCATCAACGAGACGCTGGCGCGAAGCGGCAAGCTGACCGAAGCCGATCTCGATCACATCTACGAGACCTACCTCTCCCACATCAAGACCACCGAGCGCATCGACAAGGTCGGCGCGCGCGTCATCGGCGAGATCGACGACGTCATAAAGGTTCTCGGCGACGCGCTCGCGATGACCGGCTCCTACGATGCGAGCCTGTCGGACGCGACCAAAAAGCTGTCATCGGCCGAAAGCCGCGAGCAGATCAAGTCGATCGTCGAGACGCTGCTGCATTCGACCAGCGAGATGCGCGAGACCAACAAGGCGCTGGAAGACCGGCTGACGCTCTCGAGGAGCGAGATCAGCAACCTCCAGCAGAGCCTGGAGGCGATCCGCGCCGAGAGCCTGACCGATCCGCTGACGGGGCTCGGCAACCGCAAATATTTCGATCGCATGATCGACATGGCCGTGCAAGGCGCGCTCGCCTCCGGCGAGCCGCTGTCGCTGCTGCTGGTCGACATCGATCATTTCAAGTCGTTCAACGATTCCTACGGCCATCTCACCGGCGACCAGGTGCTGCGGCTGGTCGGCCTGTCGCTGAAGCAGACCATCAAGGGCCAGGACATCACCGCCCGCTATGGCGGCGAGGAATTCGCGGTCGTGCTGCCCAACACCGCGCTGCGCCAGGCCCTCACGGTGGCCGATCACATCCGCCGCGCGGTGATGGCGAAGGAACTAAAGAAGAAGTCCACCGGCGAAATCCTTGGCCGGGTCACCATCTCCGTCGGCGTCTCCATGCTCAAGCAGGGTGACGACACCGATGCGCTGATCGAACGCGCGGATGCCTGCCTGTACGCCGCCAAACGCAACGGCCGCAACCGCGTGATCTGCGAGGCCGATCCGGAATTCACGGTCGAGACCCATAACCGGGTGGCGTGACGCCGAAGCCGCGCACCGCCAGCGCTTGACATTCTGACCCGACGAACGACATCTCCCTCGCCGTCTTGAGGCGTCCGACTGCGAAGATCCGGAGGACTTGTCGTCTTGCCCAATCCGCATGATTTTCACTCACCGCAACCGTCCTACACCAGGGACGAGCTGCTGAGATCGAGCGAGGGCGGCTATTTCGGGCCGGGCAATGCGCAATTGCCAGCGCCGCCGATGCTGATGATGGACCGCATCACGGAGATCAGCCTGGATGGCGGAGAGTTCGGCAAGGGCCATATCGTCGGCGAGCTCGACATCGCGCCGGGCCATTGGTTCTTCGATTGCCACTATCACGGCGATGCCACGATGCCAGCGTCTCTGGGTTTGGATGCCATGTGGCAGATGGTCGGCTACTGGCTGGGATGGTCGGGCTCGCCGGGCAAGGGCCGCGCCATCGGCGTCGGCGAAGTCGCGTGCACGGGCGAGGTCACACCGAACGCGCAACGCGTGCGCTACGAGGTCTCCATGAGGATGGTCCGGCGCGGCAAGCTGGTGCTCGGAATTGCCGACGGTCGCGTGCTGGCCGACGGCGTCTGCGTCTTCACCGCCAGGGACATGCGGGTTGGTCTGACCAAGGCCGTGGAGTGAAGTCCCATCGGGTGGGCAAAGGCGCTCAGCGCCATGCCCATCATCTCCCACACCAGCACCTCAGCGGAGGGCACGCTTCGCTTTGCCCGCCCTGCGCATTGTTTTCTTCTTGGTCGGCCGCTTCGTTGCAACGGGCTTCTTCGCAACCTTCTTCGCCGCCTTCTTCACCTTGGGCGGCTTCTTCACCTTGGCGCGCTGGGCAGCAGCAAGCGCGGCCCTCGCCCATTGCGCGAGTTCCGCGGAATCGTCGAACAGGCGGGCCGGCAGCTCCCAATAGGAGTTCACCACCACGGTCTTGGCGCGGGTCGAGTATTGGAACGGCTTCGAGCCTTCCGCCTCAAAATCCGGGATGGTCATCTCGTCAGCGCGAAAAAACAGGCCGGCGCGCAAGGCCAGCGCGAAGTTGACGCCGTCGGCGGAGATGCCGTAGCCGGAGAACATTTTCCGGATGGCGACGGGGCCGAAATCGGCGAACAGGTCGATCAGAAATTCGCGGTCCATGGCTGAACTATTTCCGCACGGTCGTCCTGGCGAAAGCCAGGACATTCCACGGGAGGGAGTTTAGCGAAGACTGCCAGTCGTGCCAGCGTCGGTATTGGCACCGACGATCACCGCGAGATCACGCGGTATGGATCCTGGCCTTCGCCAGGACGACAGCGGAGTGATTTGCGAGAAACGGACTACCCGTCGATCTGCGCCGGACGCAGCTCGACCGACTCGCCACAGCCGCAGGCGGAGATCTGGTTGGGGTTATTGAAAACGAACTGGGCCTGCATCTTGTCGGCCTTGTAGTCCATCTCGGTGCCGAGCAGGAACAGCACGGCCTTGGGATCGACCAGGATCTTGACGCCCTTGTCCTCGACGACCTCGTCGGTCGGCCGGACATCATGGGCGTATTCGACGGTGTAGGACTGTCCGGCACAGCCGCCGTTCTTGACGCCGACGCGCAGGCCAACGATCTCGGAATCGGCCCGCTGGGTCAGCTCGCTGATGCGCTGGGCGGCAGCGTCCGTCAGCCGCATGACCTGCGGGCGGGGCCGCCTCGGCTTTGGAGTGGATGCTGGTGTCGAGCCCGACGATATCTGTGTCATGTCAATGATGTGGTCCGTTGCCGAGCGAATTCAATGCCAAGGATCTAACAAGGATCTAAAGCCGAGGTTACGCGTCACCACATGTTGAGCACGAGGCGGGCCTCGTCGCTCATGCGTTCCGGCGTCCAGGCCGGCTCCCAGACCACCTTGACGTCGACCACGCCGACGCCGGGGACGCTGGCGACCGCGTTCTCGACCATGGTCGGCAGCTCGCCGGCGGCCGGGCAATTCGGTGTCGTCAGCGTCATTTGCACATCGACGGAACGATCGTCCTTGATCTCGACCTTGTAGATCAGGCCGAGCTCGTAGATATCAGCCGGGATTTCCGGGTCGAACACGGTCTTGAGCCCGGCGATGATCTCGGTGGTGAGACGCTCGGTCTCCTCAGGCGGCAGCGCCGACTGGGTTTCCATCGGATTGGCTTTGATTTCGGCCGTGTCACTCATGCGAACAAATCCCGCGCCTTCAACAGCGCCTGTGCCAGATGATCGACTTCTTCCCGCGTATTATACATGCCGAACGACGCCCGGCACGTGGCTGTGACGTTGAACCGCTCTAAAAGCGGCATCACGCAATGGGTGCCGGCGCGCACCGCGATGCCCTGGCGGTCGATCACGGTGGCGACGTCGTGGGCGTGCGCGCCCTTGAGTTCGAAGGAGATCACCGGGCCCTTGCCCCGCGCCGTGCCGATCAGCCGCAGCGAGTTGATCTCGCGCAGCTTATCCTGGGCGTAGGTGACGAGATCGTGCTCGTGCGCGGCGATGCGCTCCTTGCCGATCGAATTGACGTAGTCGATCGCGGCGCCGAGCCCGACGGCCTCGACGATCGCCGGCGTGCCGGCCTCGAATTTGTGCGGGGGATCGCCGTAGGTGACGATGTCGCGCGAGACCTCGCGGATCATTTCGCCGCCGCCGTTATAGGGGCGCATCGCGACCAGGTGGTCGTACTTGGCCCAGAGCACGCCGATGCCGGTCGGCCCGTAGACCTTGTGGCCGGTGAAGACATAGAAGTCGCAGCCGAGGTCCTGGACGTCGACTGGGATATGCACCGCGCCCTGGCTGCCGTCGACCAGCACGGGAATGCCGCGGGCGTGGGCGATCTTCACAACGTCCTTGACCGGGACGATGGTGCCAAGCGCGTTCGACATCTGCGTGATCGCGACCAGCTTGGTCTTCGACGTCAGCAGCTTTTCGAATTCGTCGATGAGGAAATTGCCCTCGTCGTCGACCGGCGCCCATTTGATCACGGCACCATGGCGTTCCCTGAGGAAATGCCAGGGCACGATGTTGGAGTGGTGCTCCATGATCGAAATGACGATCTCGTCGCCTGCTTTGATGTTCGGCTCGCCCCAGGACGAGGCGACGAGGTTGATCGCCTCGGTCGCGTTGCGGGTGAAGATCACTTCCTCGGTCCGCGGCGCGTTGATGAACTGCGCCACCTTGGTGCGGCCGCCCTCATAGGCTTCGGTCGCGGCGTTGGCGAGATAATGCAGGCCGCGGTGCACGTTGGCATATTCGGAGGTGTAGGCCTGCGTCATGCGATCGAGCACGGCGCTCGGCTTCTGCGCAGATGCGGCGTTGTCGAGATAGACCAGCGGCTTGCCGTAGATCTGCATGGCCAGCGCCGGAAAATCCTGGCGCACGCGCGCAACGTCGTAAGAGCCGTTCTTGACTGCCGGATGCGTGCTCATTGGCGCCGCTCCAGCCAGCGCTCGGCAATGCCGATCACGTGCTCGCGCAGATCATCGTCGGCGATCTGCTCGATCGCCTCGCCGACGAAGGCCTGGATCAGCAGCGCCTGGGCCTGCTTCTCCGGCAGGCCGCGCGCCTTCAGATAGAACAGCAGACTGTCGTCCAGCGCACCGGCGGTGGCGCCGTGACCGCAGGAGACGTCGTCCGCAAAGATCTCGAGCTCGGGCTTGTTGTCGGCTTCCGCCTCATCCGAGAGCAGCAGCGCGCGGATCATCATCTTGCCGTCGGTCTTCTGCGCATCGGGACGAACGATGATGCGGCCCTGGAACACCGAATGGGCGCGATCGTCGATCACGGCGCGGAAAACTTCTCGGCTGACGCAGTTCGGCACGGCATGGTCGACCACCAGCGTGGTGTCGCCGTGTTCGGTCTTCTGCAACAGGTTCACGCCGTTGACCGAGAGCTCGCTGCCCTCGCCTGCCAGCGTGATGAAGCCTTGCAGGCGGCTGACTGCCGCGCCGGTCGTCATGTTGAAGAAGTTGAGCTTTGTATTCGCACCGACCGTGACGAACTGCGAGGTGATGTTCACCGCATCCGGCGAATCGTCCATCAGACGGATATGCGCGATGTCGGCATTATCGCCAACCGAGAGGATGACGGCATCGTTGACCTGGTAAGCCTTGGCGCCGGCCGCGACAAAGCTCTCGATGATGGTGGCACGAGCGCCCTTCCCGACCGCAACCTGCGAGCGGGTGAAAGCCGACGCGGAAGATGCAACCGCGATGTGGATGATCTGGATCGGCGCGGACAGCTGCGTGCCGTCGGCGATATCAAGCACGACACCGTCGGTCGCCATCGCCGCGTTCAGCGCGATCACCGCATCGATGGCCGCGGTCCTTAACAGACCGGAATCCTTCTCCAGCGTCTCCCGCAACGTCTTAAAGCTCGCCTCGGAGGCGAGCGCCTTGACGTCGGAGAGATCGGGAGCGAACACACCGTCGACCAGCACCAGCTTGCGGGCGCCGGCGATCGCATGTGCTTTCACCGCGTCCGCGGCGCGCTTCAACGCAGTCGCATCGGGCGCAGCCGCGAGCGGCAGTACCTCGCCGACCAGCGCGCGCAGATCGGTGTACTTCCACTCCTCGATCCGGCGGTGCGGCAGGCCGAGACGCTCATAGGTCTCGAACGCCTCGCGGCGTACCGCGATCACGGAAGGCGAACCTGGCAGCCGGCTTTCGGCGCTGGCGAAGAGATCGCTCACCGCGCGGCCGTTTCCGGTCTTTGCCACAGCAACGTTCATCTCAAAATTCCTTACGCGGCGTCCTCGAACTGGGCGTAGCCGGACGCTTCCAGCTCCAGCGCCAGTTCCTTGCCACCGCTCTTCACGACACGGCCTTTTGACATCACGTGCACGACGTCAGGCACGATATAGTTCAGCAGCCGCTGATAATGGGTGATGACGACCATCGCGCGCTTGGGCGAATGCAGCGCGTTGACGCCGTCGGCTGCAATGCGCAGCGCGTCGATGTCGAGGCCGGAATCCATCTCGTCGAGGATGCACAGGCTCGGCTCGAACAGCGCCATCTGCAGCACCTCATTGCGCTTCTTCTCGCCGCCGGAGAAGCCGACATTGACACCGCGCTTGAGCATGTCCTGCGGGATGTTCAGCGACTTCGAGACTTCGCGGACTTTCTTCAAAAAGTCGGGCGTCGAATATTCGCCCTCGCCGCGCGCCTTGCGCTGCGCGTTCAGCGCGGTGCGCAGGAAATTCATGGTGGAGACGCCGGGGATCTCGACCGGATACTGGAACGCCAGGAACACGCCCTTGGCGGCCCGTTCGTTGGGCGCCATCGCGAGCAGGTCTTCGCCCTTGAACAGGATCTCGCCGTCGGTGACCTCGTAACCAGGCTTGCCGGCGATGACGTGGGACAGCGTCGATTTGCCGGAGCCGTTCGGCCCCATGATCGCGTGGATCTCGCCCTCGTTCACGGTCAGCGTCAACCCATGGAGGATCTCACGCTCCTCGACACGAACCTTGAGGTCTTTCACTTCAAGCAAAGCCATCTTGGTGTCCAGTTTATTCAAATGATGCATAGGGCGCGCGACGCGCGCCGCGAGGGCCGGCGCTAGCCGACCGATCCTTCAAGCGAGATCGAGATCAGCTTCTGCGCTTCCACCGCGAATTCCATCGGCAGTTGCTGCAGCACGTCCTTGACGAAGCCGTTGACGACGAGGCCGACCGCCTCCTCCTGCGTGAGGCCGCGCTGGATGCAGTAGAACAGCACGTCCTCGGAGATCTTGGACGTGGTGGCCTCGTGCTCGAACGTCGCCGACGAGTTCTTGGCTTCGATGTAGGGCACGGTGTGCGCGCCGCATTTGTCGCCGATCAACAGCGAATCGCAGGCGGTGAAGTTGCGCGCGCCGGTCGCCTTGCGATGCGCCGTCACGAGGCCGCGATAGGTGTTCTGCGATCTGCCGGCGGCGATGCCCTTGGAGATGATACGGCTCGACGTGTTCTTGCCGAGATGGATCATCTTGGTGCCGCTGTCGACCTGCTGATAGCCATTCGAGATCGCGATCGAATAGAATTCACCACGCGAATTGTCGCCCCGCAGGATGCAGCTCGGATACTTCCAGGTGATCGCCGAACCTGTCTCGACCTGGGTCCAGGAGATCTTGGAATTGTTGCCGCGGCAGTCACCACGCTTGGTGACGAAATTGTAGATGCCGCCTTTGCCTTCCGAATTGCCGGGATACCAGTTCTGCACCGTCGAATATTTGATCTCGGCGTCGTCGTGCGTGACGAGTTCGACCACGGCCGCGTGCAGCTGGTTCTCGTCGCGCTGCGGCGCGGTGCAGCCCTCGAGATAAGAGACGTAGGAGCCCTTGTCGGCAATGATCAGCGTGCGCTCGAACTGGCCAGTGTTGCGCTCGTTGATGCGGAAGTAGGTGGACAGTTCCATCGGGCAGCGCACGCCCGGCGGCACGTAAACGAACGAGCCGTCCGAGAACACCGCCGAGTTCAGCGTTGCGTAGAAATTGTCCGACGTCGGCACCACGGATCCCAGATATTTCTGCACCAGCTCGGGATGCTCGCGGATCGCCTCCGAGATCGGCATGAAGATCACGCCGGCCTTCTTCAGCTCGGCCTTGAAGGTGGTCGCAACCGAGACCGAATCGAACACCGCGTCGACCGCGATCTTGCGCCTGTTGGGGTCTTCCTCGCCGGGCTTCGGCTCGACGCCTTCGAGCATGGCGACTTCCCGCAAGGGGATGCCGAGCTTTTCGTAGGTCTTGAGGATCTCCGGATCGATCTCGTCGAGCGAGGTGATCGTCTTCTTCGGCTTCGGGGCCGAATAATAATAAAGGTCCTGGAAGTCGATCTTGGGATAGTCGACGCGGGCCCAGGTCGGTTCGGTCATGGTCAGCCAGCGCCGATAGGCCTCGAGCCGCCACTGGAGCATCCAGGCGGGTTCGTTTTTCTTCTCGGAGATGAACTTGACGGTCTCTTCCGACAGCCCCTTGGGGGCCTTGTCGGACTCGATCAGGGTCTCAAACCCATAACGATACTGATCGACGTCGATGCGCTTCACGCGCTCGACCGTCTCTTGCACGGCTGGCATTCTATCCTCCGCTCGCGGTTTCAAGGACCGCGGTGGATCATCAAACTCGGACGACTATTACGATGTTTCTTGGCGGGACGCACGCGCTTAGAACCGTTCAAGGCGTGTTTCATCGCTTATCCCTTAAGTAGGGTATTACCGAGCTTTCGCCAAGCCTCTAACGCCCTGTTGATGTCATCCGGCTCCGTGGACCAGCCCAGACTGAGACGCACCGCTCCTTGGGCGACGGTCGGATCATACCCCATTGCCGACAACACGTGGGACGGCTGCACCTTGCCCGAGGAACAGGCAGATCCCGAGGACACCGCGACACCTTCGAGGTCGAAACCGATCACCGCCGTCTCGGCTTTCAACCCGGGAGCCGTGAAAAGAACGGTGTTAGGTAACCGCCCAACATCACTTGAGAAGACCGTTGCACCCGCCATGGAGCGAATGCCATTTTCCAAGCGATCTCTTAGGCTTGCCATCCGCTCCGCATCCTCGGGCAAAGCCTGAAGGGCGACCCGCACCGCTGCGCCGAAGCCGGCAATACCGGCGACATTCTCGGTTCCGGCGCGCCGGTTGAGCTCCTGCCCGCCGCCTCGGAGCAACGGCTCAAGTCCGGCCACGCCCTCGGCCACGACCAGCGCGCCGACCCCCTTGGGGCCGCCGATCTTGTGTGCAGAAAAGGTCGCAAGGTCTGCGCCGATCACTTTGATATCAAATGAGATTTTTCCAAACGCCTGGATTGCGTCGACGTGCAGCAGGCCGCCAGCCCCGTGAACGATTCCCGCGGCCTCGGCGATGGGCTGCAGCGCGCCCGTCTCGTTGTTGGCCGCCATGATGGAGACCAGCGCCGGCGGGCCGTCGCCGAGCAGCGCCTTCAAATGGTCGAGGTCGATCACGCCGGAGCGCGTGACCCTGATCTGACCGATCTGATCGGTCGGGAACCGGCCGCCCGCCAGCACCGAAGCATGCTCGACGGCCGAGACCAGAAGCCGCTCGACAGGCCCGCCAGAGGGCCCTCGAAGGCCCGGTGACAGCGCCAGCGCGTTGGCTTCGGTTCCCGTGGAGGTAAAAACCGCGTTCCGCGGCAGCGCGCCGACGGAGGTCGCAAGCAGGGCCCGCGCGTCCTCGACAAGGCGCCGCGCCTCGCGCCCCTCGGCATGAACCGAGGACGGATTGCCGATGAGCTCGGAGGCTGCGAGCATCGCGCTTCGGGCCTCGGCGCGAAGCGGCGTGGTCGCATTCCAGTCGAGATAGATGCGGCTCGGCATGACGTGTTATGTTACCATTCGGACCAGGCTGCTTCGCCCGCACTGGTACCCGACATGGGCCCCCGGGCAGCGCTTGGCAATCTCGATTCCCAATCGCCTTCGCGCGATGACGGCCATGACACGCTAACGTCTTGAGCCGATTGCGGGATGTTCAAGATGCTTGCTTTTTGACCCTCGCCTCATGTTAGAACGCGCGCGTCAGTTCGCCGCGCGCCGCTCGCGCATCATCCGAGGGCGCCGCTCCACCCTTCCAATCGCGGTTTGATCGGCCCAGCAGCCGAAGAAATCCGCACAATCGGTTGATTGTTGAAGAGCGTCTTCAAGGGATCAATCAAGAGATCATCATGCCTGAAGTTATTTTCACCGGCCCCGCCGGCCGTCTCGAAGGCCGCTACCATCCGGCCAAGCAGAAGAACGCGCCGATCGCGATGGTCCTGCATCCGCATCCGCAGTTCCACGGCACGATGAATCATCAGATCATCTACCAGTGCTACTATGCGTTCGCGCATCGCGGCTTCTCGGTGCTGCGGTTCAATTTCCGCGGCGTCGGCCGCAGCCAGGGCTCGTTCGACCACGGCACTGGCGAATTGTCGGACGCGGCCGCGGCGCTCGATTGGGCGCAGACCATCAATCCCGAAGCGCGCGCCTGCTGGGTTGCCGGCTTCTCCTTCGGCGCCTGGATCGGCATGCAGCTGCTGATGCGCCGCCCCGAAGTCGAGGGCTTCATCTCGATCGCGCCGCCCGCCAACCTCTACGACTTCTCGTTCCTCGCGCCCTGCCCGTCCTCGGGGCTGATCGTGCATGGCGAGAAGGACGCGGTGGTGCCGCCCAAGGACGTCAACACGCTGGTCGAGAAGCTGAAGACCCAGAAGGGCATCGTGATCGACCAGCAGGTCATCCCGGGCGCCAACCACTTCTTCGACGCCAAGCTCGAGCCGCTGATGGAAACCATTACCGCCTATCTCGACATGCGCCTCGCCAACGTGCGCTGAGCTTTCCGTGGGCGCGTTCATCGCATTGTTGCGTGCCGTGAATGTCGGCGGCACCGGCAAATTGCCGATGAGCGAACTGAAGGCCATGTGCGAGGAGCTCGGCTACGCCGCCGTGCGCACCTATATTGCAAGCGGCAACGTCGTCTTCACAAGCCGCAAGTCGCAATCTGCGATCAAGACCGCACTCGAAAAGCGGTTGCACGCCTATGCCGGCGCGCCGGTCGGCGTGCTCGTGCGCAGCGCCGCCGAGATGGCGCAGGTCTTGGCCGATAATCCGTTTCCAAAGGCCGCGCCCAACCGTACCGTCGCGATCTTCCTCGACAAGGCGCCGCCAGCGGATGCGCTTGCCGGCATTCGCGGCCAGAACAAGGAGGAGGTCCGCCTCGGCGGCCGCGAGATCTACGTGCATTACGGCGACGGCATGGGCACGTCGAAGCTGGTCATCCCCGCCGCCAAGACCGGCACCGCGCGCAACATGAAAACGATCGCGACGCTCGCGAAAATGGCCGCAGAGCTCTAGGCCAGCTTGAGCGCCGCGATCCCCGTCAGCACCAGCACGATCCCCGCGATCTTCATCGCGCTCAGCGCCTCGCCGAACAGCACCACTCCCATGACGAAGGTGCCGGCGGCGCCGATGCCGGTCCAGACCGAATAGGCGACGCCGACCTCGAGCACCTTCAAGGCACGCCCGAGCAGGACAACGAAGGCGACGAGCAGCACGAGCGAAACGACGCTCCAGCCAGCGCGCGTGTAGCCTTCCGCATATTTCATCGAGATCGCCCAACCGACATCGAGTGCGCCTGCGATCACCAGCATCAGCCAGGCCATGGATTGCGACATCGGCGTGGGCTCAGGCCGCAAGCTTGAGCAGATGCGCGTCGTGGCGCACGAGGAAGGCGCGCAGCAATTGCGGATAGTCCGCGCCCACCGCAGTACGGACGCTCGGACGCTTCGCCAGTTCGGCGCGCCATGCGCGGACCTTCGGCACATCGCGGAAAATGCCGTGGTCGGTCAGCTCGTCGAACAGATCGAAGTAGCGGAAGACGGGGGCGAACACGGCGTCGACGAGACTGAACGCTTCGCCAGCAAAATAAGGACCGGCACCGAGCGCCGCTTCGACCCGGGCGAACTTCACCATCAGCGCCTGGCGCTTGCTCTCGAACGTCGCCGCATCGGTCGTGGTCTCCAGGCCCCAGAGATCGGCGAGCACTGCTGAACCGAACTCCATCCACGCCCGGTGCTCGGCACGCTCCAAGTCATCCGCCGGATGCAGTCTCACGCCGCCTTGCGTCTCCTCGATGTACTCGCAGATCACGTTGCTCTCGAACAGCGCGACCTCGCCCTTCTCGCTCGTCACGACCAGCACCGGCACCTTGCCGAGCGGCGACAGTTTGAGAAACCAGTCGGGCTTATTGGCGAGATCGATGTCGACCCGCTCGAACGGCACGCCCTTCTCGTTGAGCGCGATCACCGCGCGCTGCACATAGGGGCAAAGCTTGTGGCTGATCAGTTTCAGTGAAGCGGTCATGGCGAGAATCCCGACGGTTAGATGCAACTGCATCAAAGATAGATGCATGTGCATCTACCTGTCAAGATCAATGCATCTGCATCATCCCGCCTATGATCTCAAGGCCGCGCGATCACCCCGCCCGTCATCGGCATCGGCACGCCCGTGGTCCCGGGATACGACAGCGGCAGGCCCTTCAGGCCGCGCGCGGCGAGGAAGCCGAAGGCCTGCGCCTCGATGGCGTCGGAGGCCCAGCCGACTGCCTCCGCGGCCTCGACAGTGGCGGACCCAACGCGCTCCCGCAGCATCTGGAGCATGGTCCGGTTGCGGGCGCCGCCGCCGCAGACGATCCAGCTCCGCGGCCTGCGTGGCAGCAGCGGGATGACGCGGGCGATGGCCGCCGCGGTGAAGGCGGTCAGCGTTGCGGCGCCGTCGGCCGGCAGGACATCGCCGAGCTTCAGCGCGGCAAAATCGTTGCGGTCGAGCGATTTCGGCGGCGGGCTTGCGAAGAACGGCAGCTGCAGCGCCCGCGCGATCCAGGCCTCGTCCGCCTTGCCGAGGGCTGCGAGCTTTCCGTCCGCGTCGAACGCCTGATTCATGGTGCGGTACATGAAATCGTCGAGCAACGCGTTGCCGGGTCCGGTGTCGCAGGCGATCAGCGTGTCGTTGCCGTCGATATAGGTGATGTTGGAGACGCCGCCGATATTGACCACGATGATCGGCCCTTCGCGCTCCAGCGAATGGGCGAGCGCGCGGTGATAAACCGGCACTAATGGCGCGCCCTGCCCGCCGGCCTCGACGTCGGCGGCGCGAAAATCATGCATCACGGGGATATGGATCGCCCTGGCCAGCGCCGGTGCGTCGCCGATCTGCACCGTCAGCCGCTTCTCGGGGCGGTGCAGCACGGTCTGGCCGTGGAAGCCGACGATGTCGATGTCTTCCGGCTTCATCCGGTTCTGGGCGACGAAGGCGGCCACCGCCTCGGCATGCGCGAGCGTCACTGCGCGTTCGGCCTCGGCCAGAACTCCCGGCCTAGCATCGCGTTGGGCCAGGTGCACGGCCTCGCTCAGCGCCTGACGCAGCAGGTTGCGCTCCGCCGGGCTATACGGCCGGTAGCCGGACGGCCCGAATGCCTTCACCTGCTTTCCGTCGGTTTCGATCAGCGCAACATCCACCCCGTCCAGCGAGGTGCCGCTCATCAAACCGAGTGTCGTCAACATCATGGATCAGCGTCCTCAAGAGACCCTTCCGGCATGCCGATCTTGTGCCAGAGGGACACATCTTATAATGCCACAGGCCAAAGTAGCGGGCAGCAACCGAGTTCCCACGGATGACCCTTAAATTGCTCCCAAAACAGTAAACCAAGAATTGTCAGGCGCGCCGACAAATGACTGCATTCAAATCGGATTTCCTCAACACGCTGCAGGAACGTGGATTCATCCACCAATGCTCCGATTTCGAGGGGCTGGACGCCCTCGCCGCCAAGGGCGAGGCGACGGCTTATGTCGGTTACGATTGCACCGCCCGCTCGCTGCACATCGGCAACTACCTGACCATGATGATGCTGCACTGGCTGCAGCAGTCCGGCAACAAGCCGATCACGCTGATGGGCGGCGGCACAACCATGGTCGGCGATCCCTCCGGAAAGGACGAGACGCGCGCGATCCGCACCGTCGCCGAGATCGAGGCCAACAAGGAATCGATCCGCGGCGTGTTCGCAAAGGTGCTGCGCTATGGCGGGGGCAAGAGCGACGCCATCATGCTCGACAATGCCGAGTGGCTGACAAAGCTCAACTACATCGAGATGCTGCGCGACGTCGGGCGGCATTTCTCGGTCAACCGCATGCTGACGATGGACTCCGTGCGCCTGCGCCTCGAGCGCGAGCAGGAGATGAGCTTCATCGAGTTCAACTACATGATCTGCCAGGCCTACGACTTCGTCGAGCTCGCCAGGCGGACCGGCTGCAACTTGCAGATGGGCGGCTCCGACCAGTGGGGCAACATCATCATGGGCGTCGATCTCGGCCGCCGCATGGGCACGCATCAGCTGTTCGCCCTGACGACGCCGCTGCTGACGACGGCGTCGGGGGCCAAGATGGGCAAGACCGCTCAGGGCGCGGTCTGGCTCAACGCCGACCAGTTCTCGCCGTATGATTTCTGGCAGTACTGGCGCAACACCGAAGACGCCGACGTCGGCAAGTTCCTCAAGCTGTTCACGACGCTGCCAATGACCGAGATCAGGAAGCTCGAGGCGCTCGGAGGCTCCGAGATCAACGAGGCCAAGAAGGTGCTCGCCACCGAGGCGGCCGCGCTCCTGCATGGCCGCGACGCAGCGAACGAGGCGGCCGAGACCGCGCGCCGCACCTTCGAGGAAGGCGCGCTGGCCGAGAGCCTGCCGACCGTGGAAATTCCGCGCGGCGAGTTCGACGCCGGCCTCGGCGTGCTCAACGCCTTCGTCAAGGCGGGCCTCGTTGCCTCCAACGGCGAAGCACGGCGCCAGATCAAGGGCGGCGGCCTGCGCGTCAATGACGAGCCCGTCACCGACGAGAAGATGGCGTTGTCGGCGGCCGACCTGACGCCGGAAGGCGTGGTCAAGCTGTCGTTCGGCAAGAAGAAGCACATCCTCCTGAGGCCTGCATAGGCGTATGAGCTTTTCGCTGCTTGTCAGGGCGCGCTGAAGCGCGCTCCCTGATCGGCAATGGACCAGAACACGCTAGAGGAACAGTCCAAGCAAGCGACCAGGGAACGCGTCACGGCGACGCCGCAGGGCGTCGTGCGCACCGCGCTGGTGGTGCTCGCGCTCTGCTTCACACTCGCCGTGCTCGGCCGCGGCCTCAGCGAAAGCTTCACCGTCTTCCTGAAGCCGATCTCGGAAAACTTTGGCTGGGATCGCGCCCAAGTGGTCTCGATCTATTCGCTGACGTGGCTCGTCAGCGGACTGACGGCGCCGTTGGTCGGGCGCCTGTTCGATCATTCCGGACCGCGCATCGTCTATGCACTGGGCCTTTTGCTGCTCGGCTCGGCCTTCCTGATCGCAAGCCACGCGCAGTCACTCTGGCAGTTCCAGCTCTCGATCGGACTCTGCGTCGGCATTGGCGTCGCCTTCATCGGCAATGTGCCGAACTCGATCCTGCTGGGCCGCTGGTTCGGCCCAAAACTCCCGACCGCGATGGCGGTGGTCTACTCGGCCATGGGTGGCGGCGTGCTGGCGCTGCTGCCGGCCTCGCAGCTTTTGATCGATCATCTGGGGTGGCGCGAAACCTACCAGCTGTTCGGCTTCGCCGCGCTCGGCCTGCTGGTGCCGCTCATGCTGCTGCCATGGCGGCTGTTCGCCTCGGGCTCGCCGCAGATCGCGAAGAAGACCGATCCGGATTTCGTCGATCACGGCTGGACCCTTCCGAGCGCGATGCGCCATCACGCCTTCTGGGCGCTGTTCTCGACATTCTTCTTCACCGCGGTCGGCATGTATGCGATCGCCGCCCAGATCGTGGCCTATTTGATCGATGCCGGCTTTCCACCGCTGCAGGCCGCCACGGCCTGGGGCTTCTCCGGCATCGTGCTGGTGTTTGGCATGCTAGGCGTGTCCGCGCTCGACGGCCTGATCGGTCGCCGGCCGTCGGTGCTGCTCAGCTACGCGATCTCGATCCTCGGCATCTTCCTGCTGTGGCTGTTGCAATACTCCGCCAATTTCCTCCTGCTCACCGGATTCGTGGTCTGCTTCGGCAGCATGATGGGCTCACGTGGACCGCTGATCACGGCGACCGCGATGAAGATCTTTGGGGGCAAGCGCGTCGGCACCATCTACGGCACCATCTCGATCGGCAGCGGGCTCGGCTCGGCTTTCGGCACCTGGAGCGGCGGCCTGATCCATGACGCGACCCATGGCTACAACGCGCTGCTCGCCTTCGCACTCGCGAGCGTGGTGCTCGGGATGATCCCGTTCCTGGTCGTGCCCGCCTTGCGGCGGTAGGTCTCCTGAAGGTAACTTGAGCGCATTCGCGTCACCGGGAAATTACGGATGGGCACGACGCGAACAGCTACGAAGATGTGGATCGCACGCGGCTGAAAGTCCTTCCTGCGGTGTTTTGTCCGACATGACAAAAATGTCAGCGCAAATTGCCCTTGGGCGGCTTGCAGGGCGGAACTGAATGCGGTCCTAGTCGCAGCATTGGATGGAGGGCACAAACCAATGAACTTTCCCTATCTCGTTCGCTTTCAACCGGTTCTCTTGAGCCTGTTTCGCTTCATCACCGGCCTGCTGCTGTTCCAGTACGGTGTCGCCAAGCTGTTCAAGTTTCCGGTGCTTCCCTACTTCGCAAACATCCCGCCGATCATCTACGCAGCCGGTACGCTTGAGCTCGTGCTTGGCGCGTTGCTGATGATCGGCCTGTTTACCCGCCTCGCGGCATTCATCCTCTCGGGTGAGATGGCCTTCGCCTATTTCATGGGGCACATGTTCAAGGGCGAAACGCCGGTGTTCCTGCCGCTGCTCAATGGTGGCACCGCGGCGATCCTGTTCTGCTTCGCCTGCCTCTACCTCTCGGCAGCCGGCGGCGGCTCGGTCAGCGCCGATGCGGCGATGGGCAAGGACTAGCGGCGCGTTCGCGCGGCGCTGAGGCGTCAGCGATTGATTCGCGAATGAAGAGATGGCATCCGTATGTTCACGGGTGCCATCTCAGCGCGAGCCCAGCACGTTCCAGACCAGGACGAGGACCGCGACCAGCAGCATCGACATGATGAGGCGGTGAACGAATCGGTTCATTGCCGCTCCCAACGGATTAGGTCGCGACTAAAGACCCACACGATTTTTCTCCGAGTTGACGCGCCATGCGCCCGAGAAGCGCATGACGACCTGCATGTTTGCGCACGCGGCTGCGCACGCAGCTTGCGCAGCAGCCGTCGCACGCGTCCATTCATGATTGGTAAGAATTTCATGCTACCGACGCGAGCAACAATAACCATTCCGTCGAGGCCGTGATGAAGCTGCTGAGTCACCTCAAGATCCGCACCAAGCTCGCCAGCATGGTCTGTCTTTCGGCACTCACGGTCACGGCCATCATCGGGGTGTCGTCCGTGCTCAGCAAGAGCCGCATGCTGGAGGATCGCGTTCAGCAGATGCGGACCGCGGTCGACATGCTCCACAACCTCGCCCAATCACTCGAAGAGGAGGTCGGCGCCGGCAAGCTGACGCAGGCCGAAGCGAAAATCCAGTTCCATCTGCGCGGCCGCCGCATGAGCTTCAATGGCGGCCAAGGCTATCCGGTGGTCTATAACGCCGATACCTCGATCCTGATCAATGGCGCGAACCAGCAGCTCGAAGGCAAGATCACGGGCGCCAAGGACTCCAACGGTGTCCTCATCGCAGATGCGATCGTAACGGCCGGCAACCAGGCTGCTCAGGGCGGCGTAACCTCATATCTCTACCCCCGCCCCGGCCAGACGGAGCCCGTCCGCAAGACCGTTTTCGCGCGCAAATTCGCGCCCTGGAACGCGACGATCAGCTACGGCCTCTATGTCGACGACATCGACGCCGACGTGCGAGCCTTGACGCTGGAGCTGGGGGCGATTGGCATCGGCTTGATGCTGCTGATGGCGACACTGTCCTGGCTGATCGCCCGCGACGTGCTCGGCGCGCTCGATCGCCAGAAGAACCGCATGCAGGCCATTTCCGAAGGCGCCATCGACACGGCGGTCGAGGAGACCGGTCGCGGCGACGAGATCGGCCGCATGGCCGAGACCCTCGAAGTGCTCAGGCAGACCGCGCTGACGGCCCGCAAGCTGGAGGCGGAGCAGGTCGCCACCAAGACCCGCAGCGAACAGGAGAAGCGCGACGCGCTGATCTCGCTTGCCGACCGGTTCGATGCCTCCGTCGGCCAGCTCGTCGGCCTGATGGCCTCGGGCTCCGGCGAGCTGGAGGTCACCGCCAAGTCGATGTCGTCGACCGCGGAAGGCACCAACCGCCGCGCCGCCGTCGTCGGCTCGGCCGCCACCGAAGCCAGCCAGCGCGTCCAGACGGTCGCGGCCGCGGCCGAGGAGCTCTCCTCCTCCATCACCGAGATCAGCCGTCAGGTCGCGCAGTCCGCCGTGGTCACCGGCCGCGCCGTGGACAGCGCCCGCCGCACCGACACCATCGTGCGCGCCCTCTCGGACGGCGCCCAGCAGATCGAGCACGTCGCCGAGCTGATTTCCAGCATCGCGGCGCAGACCAATCTGCTCGCGCTCAATGCCACCATCGAGGCCGCACGCGCCGGTGAAGCCGGCCGCGGCTTTGCTGTCGTCGCTTCGGAGGTGAAGTCGCTGGCGAGCCAGACTGCAGAAGCCACCCGCGAGATCGGCGACAAGATCGCCCAGATCCAGGGCGCGACCAAGGAAGCGGTGGACGCCATCGGCGGCATCACCGCCACCATCGAGGAGGTCAGCCGGATCGCGACCTCGATCGGCGCCGCGATCGAGGAGCAAGGCGCCGCCACGGCCGAGATCGCCCGCAGCGTCTCCCAGACGGCCGAGGCAACCCAGGAAGTCACCACCAATATCGGGGGCGTCAGTACGGCAGCGAACGAGACCGGCAATGCCGCAGGCATGGTGCTCGCAGCAGCCTCAAACCTCTCCAAGCAGGCCGAGCAGCTCTCTGGCGAAGTCGGGACTTTCCTGGCGGGCGTGCGCGCGGCGTAAGGCGGCGCGGAAACCAAGGTGTAGCCTCGCCACTAACGTCGCGCGAGGGTGCAGCCGCTCGATAGCTGGCGCGTCGATCCGGTCGAGCCATCGTTCGACTGCGACGGGAATTCCTCGAACGGCGAGTTCTGTTTGCCGGTGTTGAATTCGAAGATCTTGCGGAACAGACCGGGGGCCATCGCCGAAATCGGGTTGACGCGCATTACGGGCGCTGCCGGCGTGCCGACGACCTCGTAGGTCACGCCGATCAATCCTTCATTGTTGCCGCCGCCGAGGAAGATGCCGAACAACGGGATCTGGCCGAAGATGTTGTTGACGCCGTACATCGGGACGAAGGTGCCGCTCATACAAACCTGGTTGCCGGGAAAGTCGATTGAGCCCTCGATGGTGGCGCCGATCATCGGCCCCTTGACCACGCCGTCGCGGATCGTGAGCGCGCCGTTCTGCCGCGTGAACTCCGCGCGCATCGCCGTGAAGGCTACGCCGTTCTGGGCGCCGTTGGGAGCCCCCGCCGCGACGCGATCGAGTTGCTCCATTCCCTTGACCGAGAAGTCACGCACATTGATCAGTCCTTCCCGTGTCGTAGGCTCGGACGTCGGCGGCTCCATCGCCACCACCATCTGGCCGCCGAAGACCTTGTTGGTGGTGTCTGTGAAGCGCAGGAAGTTGCCGGCATCGCTGGTCTGGAGATAGATGACCTCGCGGTTGCCCTGGGCGCGGCCGCCGCGCAGGTCGGCTGCCACGGGCGTGTCTTTTCCGATCCTGCCGCTCAGCGTGAAGGCTTTGACCGCACCATTGCGCCGCGACATCTTGGCGTCGACGCTGCGCATCGCCTCGCCGTTGAAACCCATGACGGCGCCGAGCTTCACGTCGATGTCGAAATCGAGGTTCTTCGTCTTGCTCTTGGCATCGTCCTTGGAATTGCCTGAGATCGCCGACTTCAGGAAGCCGCGGCCGTCGAATACGTCGCCGCGCATCGTACCCTTGAGCACGCCGTCCTGGCTGCGCTCCACTTTCAGTGAGGCCTTGTCGCCGTCGGATGGCGCGTAGGTCGGGAAGTTCGCGTTCATGAGCTCGCCGTTGGCATCGACCTCGAGCGCCCCCTTGATCGAGGCGCCGCCGCCTTCGATGACGATGTCCTCCAGACGCGTCGATTGCGCCGTCGGCACCACCTTGAAGCTGGCCTTGCCCGCTCTGCCCGGCAGCTTGACCCAGCCGGGCAGGATGTTGTCGAGCTTGACCGAGGTCAGGTCGGCCTCGATGCCGAGCTTCGTCGTCTGGTCGGGTCCCCCGGCGATCTTGCCCGACAGCCTGATCGGCACCGATCCGCTGACGGCGGGACCCAGATCGAATCCGAGGCGCGCGCGGCTCGCATCGTCCAGCGTGGTCTGCAGTTTGACGTCCGCATCGCCCTCGGCCGGCTTGCGGTAATCGAGCGAGGCCGCCTGCCCGTTGATCTTGACGTCGCCCTTGACCTGATAGCCCTGGTTGCTCGCGACGATCTTGAGGTTGTTGGCCTCCAGCTTTTGGTTCATCACCAGCTTGTCGGCACCAAAACCGTTGAGATCGGCCGTAACGCTGTAGGTGGTGTCGGCTTTGGTCAGCTCGCCCTTGACCGGCAGCCCAAGCTGGACGTTCGCCGAGAACGTCCCCTTGCTAGTATTGGGATCGATGACGGTCGACGACAGATCGCTCAAGCGATCGTTGGAAAGCATTTCGGCGGCCGCAGGCACCGGACCTTCGACACGAAACCTCGTCCGCGACGGCGACGGCTTGGGCGCCATATCGGGCACCTCGAAAACAAAGTCGGAAATCGTGACCTTGCGCCCCGCCGGCGTATCGGCAATGCCCTGCCCGATATTCACCGTCGCGGTGCGGCCGGTCACGCGCGCCTTCAAATCGGCATCGTGCACCACGGGCAGGCCATCGACGGGGCGAACCGTGACACCGCTCGCCACGATATTGACCGACAAGCCGTCGTCGGGAATGGGTGGGCCCTTGCGCGGAAGATTCTTCGTCGGCGAATTAACGCCGATCTCGATGCGCTGGAGCGTTCCACGCTCGATCCGCTCGATCACCCATTCGCGCAACTCGGGAACGACAAGGGTCGGCCACATCCGCTTGAGCGCGGAGGCCGACATCGGCGTTCCCGCGAAACCCAATGTCAGCCGCGGCTCGCCCGAATAGTCGATGGCACCGGTGCCGGCGACGCCGATCTCTCCGTTGGAGATATCGGCCTGCGTCAACAGCAGCCTCTTGTGGTCGGTGTCGAAGCGGAAGCCGATCGCAATACGGTTGAAGACCAGCGGCGGCTCGTTGTCGATGCCGCCGAGCAGGATCGAACCGCCGCTGAAACCGAGCTGCCAGTCATTCACGGTGCCGTTGGGCGGCTCGACATGAGCCAGAAGCGTCAGACGGTTCGCGCCCGAGAGGACCTTGAACGGAGCGACCAGCACCCGCCGATTGGCGTCCCACTCGACATTGATCTCGGCCGAGTCGATCGCCATCGGATAATCGGGCGTATCGGTGTCGATGATGTTGCCCGCACCGACCGTGATCTTGCCGCGAAAGAAAGTCGGCACGCCGTCGCGGCCGAGCTCGCCCTTGAGCTCGCCGGTCAGCGGCAGGTCGGCGGTGTAGGTGAGGTCCTTCACCCGCAGCGCCAGCAGGATGTTGGCGGTCGAGACCTTGTCGGCGCGGATATCGACCGAGCGCACGCCGTTCTCGGTGGGGCCGATCGTGGCACGCAACGACCACGGACGCGCGCCCTCTTCACCGAGGCTGAGCGCGACGCCGCCACGGCTCGGTCGGCGCAGGCTGAGCGTGATGTTCTCAAACGTCCATTTGCTGCCGCGCTGCTGGTCGTCGACGATCAGATTGCCGTTCTTCAGGCCGATCTCGTTGAGATTCTGGCCGTCGAGGCCGGTCATGCTCAGACTGTCGAGCCAGTCGAGGCCCTGAAGAATGCCAGTCGGGGACGTGGCCTGGGGCGCGGCTTGCGGTGCGTCGGAGGTCGCAGGCTCGGTGGCGAATGGCGGCGGTGGCACACCGTTGCGCGGGAAAGTCGGCGGCAGTCCCGCGTCCCTTTTGGAGGCGACGCCGGTTGCGAGCGGCTTTGCGGTGTCGCCGGCCGATACCGTGACGGTGCCGTCAGGCGCGATCCGGATTGCGAGCTCGGCATCGACGAGGTTGAGGCTTTCGGCGCGCAGATGCCCCATCAGCAGGCCCGCACCCGACAGCTTCACCTCGGCCTTCGGCGCGGTGGCGACAATGACGTGATCGTGGTCGCGCACGACGATATCACGGATGCGCACGGCGATGCGGATCCGCCCGGCCCGCTCGATCTGCGTGCCGCCGACCTCCACGGTGTTGCCGTGACCGATATTGTCCTCGATCGCGGCCGCGAGCCACGGCGTCGCAATGTCGAGATTGATGGGACCGGCGCCGAGCCGCCACCACAGCGCGCCGAAACAGCCGACGAAGATGACGACCAGGACACCGACGACCACGGCCACGCGCTTCAGCCAGCGACCGCCGCCCAACCAGCGGCGCAACGGCCCAAACCCGTCAGCGAAGCGATGGAAGCCCGAATTGGAACGCGACAACAGCCGGCGCGCCCGATGGCCCGCCGCCGCTTCCTGATCCGGATCCCAGTCGGCGTCGTCCCATTGCTGCTGCTCTGGTTGGCTGCCGCGCCGATCCAAATCCCGATTGTAATCCTGGGGCGACGTATTCCTTGCCATTGCCTCTCGATACAGGCGCCCGTCGTGGGATTGAGCGCCGCCGGGGCCGCAGCCGTCGACGGGAAGCGAAGCTTCCCGCGCCGGCATTGCCGCCATACCTCGAATATTCCTTCTGTTCGTCATGTCGCCCCGGGAGCGCGTTCAACGAGCAGTGGGGTGGTGCGTGGAATTCCTTGTAACCAGACTCCGGCGTCGTCAGACTCGCCCCGCCGAGGGCACGATTCCGGCATAGCGGAAAAGGGCTGCAATACCGCTTTGGTTGACCCGCCGAAAGCGACGAAAGGAAGGCGTATGTCCAAGAAATCCCGAAAGAAATCGTCCAAAACGCCCTCCGTCACTCCGACGGCTAAAAAGACGCCCGTGAAAGCGCGGGCTGCGACTCAAACCAAGCTCGCGAAAACACAGCGGACACCGGCGAGCAAATCAACTGGGACCATAGCAAAGACAACATCGCATAAGGCCGCATCGAAACGGTTAAATTCTTCCAAATCGGCATCCGCGCCTGAAACGGCGGCGAAGGCCGGCTTGGCTGAGGGGCAGAAGGCTCCCGCCTTCCGCCTGCCCCGCGACGGCGGCGGCGTCGTCGCGCTGTCGGATTATGCCGGCCAGAAGCTGGTCCTGTTCTTCTATCCCCGCGCCGACACGCCAGGCTGCACCAGGAAGGCCATCGATTTCACCCGGCTCACCGGCGCCTTCGCCAAGGCTGGCACCGCCGTGCTCGGCATTTCCGCCGATCCGGTCAAGGCTCAGGACAAGTTCCGCGACAAGCACGGTCTCGGCGTGCCCCTCGTCTCGGATGAGACGCACGAGATGCTGGAGGCCTACGGCGCCTGGGGCGAAAAGTCCATATATGGCAAGAGCTTCCTGGGAATTCTTCGCACCACGATGCTGCTTGGCGCCGACGGCAAGATCGCCCGGATCTGGCGCAATGTCCGGGTCGACGGCCACGCCGACGAGGTGCTGGAAGCCGCAAGGAGCCTTTAACCAATCATTTAAATTCAAGGGGTTCCGTTTCCGGAAAATTAACCATGACCGGCCCAGATTGCCGCGGCAATTAGGCCGCACGGACTCATCCGATCGGCGCGGGAGTGCCGATGTCGAAAAGTTCTGCCCAACTCTCGCAGTACCCCCAACATCACCCGCACGACCATGGACGGGCCTTTCATCGCCGTGCCGCCGCAGTGGCAACCGCGCTTCCCCTTCCGGACACCGACGACGCCTACACCATCGTGCATCACGGCAAGCAGGTTCGCCTGGGACCTGTGGTGTTCTGGATCGTGGTCGGCACTGTCGTGTTGCTCGGGCTCTGGTCGGCCGCAACCGCGACCTATTTCGCCTTCCGCGACGACGTCCTCACCCGGCTGATCGCCCGGCAGGCCGAGATGCAATACGCCTATGAGGACCGCATTGCCGAGCTCCGCGCCAAGGTCGACCGCACCACCAGCCGGCAGCTGCTCGACCAGGAGCAGTTTGACCAGAAGCTCGACCAGATCATGAAGCGCCAGACGGCGCTGGAGTCCCGTGCCACAGCGCTCGGGTCCATGCCGGACGTGACCGGATCAATTCCCCGCTCCACCCCGCAGCGTGGCGATGCCAGCCAGACGACGCAGGGCACGCCAAAGCCCTCGCCGATCAGCGACACCGTGATCTTCGTGGCGCCGCCGGATCGGGAAGCGCGGCTCGAGTCGCGCGCGCCGACCCTCGCAGCTCCGCCCGTCAATCAATTCGCCAAGAACCAGGGGTTCGACAACGTCGTCGTTCGGCTCACGACCTCGCTGGACCAGGTCGAGCGTCGCCAGATGGCGGCGCTCAACGCCGTCGAGGAAGGCATGGATTCGCGCATGCGCCGGATGCGCGGCGTCGTCAGCGATCTCGGCCTGAACCTCGCAAATCTCGAAGCCGCCGTGCCGCGCACCGCGATGGGCGGGCCGTTCGTGCCTGTTAAAATCACCGCCAGTTCGGGGCCGTTCGAGAAGCAGCTCTATCGCATCAACAACACCCGAGCCGAGATGGACCGGCTCAATCGCACGCTCGCGCTCGTGCCCTATCGCAAGCCCGTCATCGGCGAGGTCGAGTTCACCTCCGGCTTCGGCGTGCGCAGCGATCCGTTCCTCGGCCGGCCTGCGATGCATACCGGGCTCGACTTCCGCGCCGCGAGCGGCGATCCCGTTCGCGTCACCGCCAACGGCAAGGTCGTCTCGGCCGGCTGGTCCGGCGGCTACGGCCGCATGATCGAGGTCGATCACGGCAATGGCCTTGCGACGCGCTATGGCCATCTCTCCGAGATCAATGTCCGGGTCGGCGAGATCGTGAGAATCGGCCAGGTCGTTGGTCTCGTCGGGTCGACCGGCCGTTCCACCGGGCCGCATCTGCACTATGAAACCCGGATCGACGGCGAAGCGGTCGATCCGCAGAAGTTCTTGCGCGCCGGCGTGCGACTCAGCGCGGGCTAGGCTCGTTGAGAGCGCGCTCGTCTCGTCCCAGGTTTACATGGCGGAACTTCGGAGTTCCCTTCGCGTTAGGTCGCAGGTCCTCAATGGCGCGATCTTCTGATGCAACAGATCCATACGAAAGCTCGTCCGGCCAAGGGCAAAGCGGACCAGCCACGTAACAACGCGGCTCAACTCTTCAGCGATATTGCTAACCGAACATCTCAAGCGGCCGGGCGAGCGCTGACATTCATGATTGCAGCCGGCATCATCCTGGTTTGGGCGGTCACCGGTCCCATCTTCCATTACTCCGACACATGGCAGTTGGTGATCAACACCGGCACCACCATCGTGACATTCCTGATGGTCTTCCTGATTCAGAATTCCCAGAATCGCGATAGCGCGGCCATTCAGGTGAAGCTCGACGAACTGATCCGGGTGAGCGCGGTGCAAAATTCCTTCGTGGGAATTGAGCATTTGACCGACGACGAGCTCGACGAGATCCGCACCAAATGTGAGCTTCGCGCCAAGGCCGAAAAGGTCGGAGACGAGACAGTCAAGAATACCGGCAAGAAGGCGAAACGCGCCGCCGATCTCGTCACCGAATAAGCGGACGGATGCCGGGAACGACGAGGTGCGCAGCTTCGTTCGCAATCGCAACGCTTCGGCAGGCTCGCCCCGTCTTCATCACACCAGGCAACTGGCCCGCCGCGGAGCCAGCCCTGACTATTGGCCGCGCTCGTGGCCGACCTCACCGGTGATGACGTCGCCGAACAACTCCCAAGCCTGGCCGTTGAAGCGCATCAGCTGCATCTGCTCGATCGGAAAATAATCGTCGGCCGAAGTGTTGACCATGATCCCGGGCAGCATCAGGTCGGTGTGAAAATCCTTCAGGCTGGTGGCCTGCTTCATCACGTTGTCACGGGTGAGATTGTCGCCGCACTGCCTCAGCACCTGCGCCATCGCCTCCGCCTGGACGTAGCCATAAAGGTTGTTGGCGTTGGTCTTGTCCCCTTCGGGATAGTACTTATCCATGAAGGTGCGCCACGCGACGACCGCCGGATCCTTGTCCCAGGTCGGGTCGGTCGGATCCTTCAAATATGCTGTCGAGATGATATCCTTGGCATAGTCGAGCCCGGCGGGCTTGAGCACCGAGGCGATCGAGGTAGCCGTATTGGCGAGGAAGAATTTTGGCTTCCAGCCGAGCTCGCCGACCTTCCGGATCGCCTGTGCCGAGCCTTTCGGCGCGGCCCATGAGAAGAAGATGTCGGCGCCGGAATCGTGAAGCGCAACGATCTGCGAGTCGATCGAGGGATCGCTGACCTCATAGGATTTGTCGGCGATGATCATGCCAGCCTTGTCGCCGAGCCCGTCCTTCAGGCCCTTGAACTGGTCCTTGCCGGCGTCGTCGTTTTGCCAAAGAACGGCGATCTTGCTGTTCGGAAAGTTGTCGCGAATATATTTCGCGTAGATGCGCCCCTCGCTCTGGTAGTTCGGCTGGAAGCCCATGGTCCAAGGGAAATTCTTGGGGTCCCCGAACTTGGTGCCACCGGAGGCGACGAAAAGCTGCGGCACCTTCTTGGCATTCATGTATTTCATGATCGCGGAGTTCGAGGGCGTTCCGAGCGGCTGGAAGATCAGCAACACCTCGTCGCTCTCGACCAGCTTGCGCGCCTGCTCAATCGCCTTTGGCGGCGAATAGGCGTCGTCATAGCTGATGAAATTGATCTTGCGACCGTTGATGCCGCCCTGGTCGTTGATCATCTTGAAGAACGCGGCCTCGGTCTTGCCGATCACGCCATAGGACGACGCCGGCCCGCTATAGGGCATGATATTGCCAAGCTTGATTTCGGTGTCGGTGGCGCCGGGGTCGTATTTTTTCTGCGCCAGGGCCGGTGTCGTGACGAGCGCGCCGGCAGCTAGAATGGCGAGGGCAGCAAGGCTATTGCGACGACCCGGCATCGTTCTCTCCCCTGTGTTTTATAGTCTTGTTTTGCCGAGAGTGTCGCAAGGTGGCTCTCTGCTGGCAAGCGCCACGATTTTCCGTGAGATGAAACGAGCGTTCCAGAACTATGTGCCGCGCCGCAGCAGGTTCAGAACGCGCCCCATCGATCACCAGTAATGCGCTGCCGATCACGATCGCTCCCGCGATCTCGCGCATGGAGATCGGCTCGCCCAGCACCAGCCATCCCAGAAGAATGGCGGTGACGGGAATGAGAAGCGTCACTAGCATCACATTGGTCGCGCCCGAGCGCCGCAGGATCTGGAAGAAGACGATATAGGCGAGCGCCGTCGACAACCCGGCAAGGCCAAGCACCGCCAGCCAAATCGTCACGCCCGGCATCGGGAAACGCCACGGCTGCTCCATTGCGCCAGCGACGATCGCCATCATCACCGTGGAAGCCATCAGTTGAAACGCGGCCGTCCCCAGCGGGGCTGCGTCCTTCAACAACCGCCGCGCCGCCAGCGCGGCAAAGCCATAGCTCAAGGCGCCACCGAGACAGAGCAGGATGCCGAGCCCCTGCCCCGCCCGTGTCTCGACGCCCCATCCGCGCAGGATGATCACGCCGGCGAGACCCAGTGCCACGCCGACGACGCGCCGCAGCCGCAAAGCCTCTTCGCCCGCCGCGGCCATCACGATCACCGTGAACAGCGGCGTGGTGGCATTCAGGACCGACGCCAGCCCGCTTGGAATGAAAGTCTGGCCGATCACGATCAGCGAGAACGGGATGACGTTGTTGAGGAGCCCCATCGCGACGAATGGTTTCCAGCCGGCGATGCCCTTGGGAAAGGCGATGCCCTGAAAACGGAGCAGCGGCAGCAGAAGGGCTGAACCAAGTGCAACGCGCATAAACACCAGCGTGAGCGGCGGCAATTCCCGCAGCGCCGCGCCGTTGAAGAAGAACGAGCCGCCCCAGAGCGCCGAGAGCACAGCGAGCAGCGACCAGTCGCGCGCGTCGATACGGTTGTCGATCGGGGACATGGCGTCTCACAGCGATGGTCCGACCTGCTAGGACTGCGCGACCAGAATTGCCACCCGATTTCCGGGTAAAAGGCGAGATTCAGGATCGATCGCGACTTCGCGCGTCAACCGCGATATCCGCAACCACCGCCCCAACGACCAGAACACCGCCAACAAGGGCGTGGACGGCAGGTACCTCCCGAAAGGCAATCCAGATCCAGAACGGCATCAGCGGCGTTTCCAGCGTCGCAATCAGGGAAGCCTGGCTCGACGGCAGGAGGCGCGAGCCGAGCATGTAGAATGTCAGCCCCAGCGCCACCTGAAAGCAGCCGAACATCGCGAGGATCGCGAGGTTGGCGCTGTCGATATGGACGAGGTCGTGCGCAAACGGAAGGCTGACGAGGCTTCCCAGGAAATTCGACAACGCCGCCGCTGCCACCATCGATGTCTCCCGGTAGCGTCGGATCACAACCGTCATCGCCGAGATGGCGAGTACCATGAGGCAGCTCAGCGCCACGCCTCCAACATCAGCCCCGGCTTCGATGCCTCCGACCGTGATGGCGACGCCGCCAAAGGCAACGAGGCTCGCGATCAGGGTACGCCATGTTACGGCTTCGCCAAGCCACAGCCACGCCAGCGCCGCGGCCACGAACGGCTGCGTGGAGATCAGCACAGCCACATTCATCACCTTGGTCATCTGGAGCGCGGGGATGAAGGAAACCATGCCGAGCGTGGACAATGAGGCGACGAGCAAGCCGCCGCGTCCCGGCGCCACCAATTGCCGCAGCGCGCCGCGTCCCTGCATCACGACGAGAAACACCGAGATCAGACTGCCGCCGAACACGCCGCGCCAGAACAGAATGGTCCAGGGATCGAACGGCAACAGACGTGTGAAGAACGGCGCCGTGCTCCAGGCAATCGCAGCTGATATGACGAGGGCAATGCCGAGACAGCGTTCCGAACGAGGCTGCCCCATGTCGATGCGGCCGCTAGGACGGTTTCTTCGGCCGCGACACCAGTTCGATCATCTTGCCTTCGTCTTCGTCAGGCATCGCGGCCTTCGCTTGCGCGTAGGCTTCCACCGCGGCGCGCGCGACCAGCGGCTTGTCGGCCAGCAGGCTCTCGGCGAGCTTCACCGCGTAGGCGGCATCCTTGTGCCGCAGCGCTGCCGTGAATGTCGCGCCGGAGAAATCGCGGGAGACCATGCGCTTGGAATGACGCTGCACCTGCGGGCTCGCGGCCACGCCAGCCTGAATCGACTCCAGCACGAGGTTCATGTCGAGCCCGGCCTGCTCGGCAATGGCAAGCCCCTCGGCGAGGCCGGCGATCTGGATCGCGCCCATCAGATTGTTGATCAGCTTGTAGACCGTGCCGGAGCCGACCGCGCCGAAATGGCGGATGCTCGAGCCGATCGGCGTCAGATAAGGCCGCGCGCGTTCGAGATCGGCGGCATCGGCACCAACGAGCAACGTCAGCCTTCCGCTCGCGGCCGCATCCGGCAATCCCGTCACGGGGCAATCGATATAGATCAGCCCGCGAGCGTTCATCTCGCGGCCCATCTCGCGCGCATGGTCATAGGAGACGGTGGAGCATTCGATCGCAATGGTGCCGGCCTTCGCGGTCTTGGCTGCGCCCTCGGGCCCGAGCCAGACCGCACGCGAGGCCTCATCATCGGCGACCATGGTCACGACGGCGTCGGCGTCGATCGCCGCGTCCTCAGGCGAGGTCGCCCAGAGCGCGCCGCGCGCGATCAGGTCTTCCGCTTTTGTTTTACTGCGATTCCACAGCGTCACCGTGAAGCCAGCATCGAGATAGCGGCCGGCCATGCCATGGCCCATCCGCCCAAGCCCGATGAAGGCGATCCGGGGCATCAGTCGACGTCCTCGATGTCGGCGCCGGGAGTGCCGAAGGCGCGCTGCGCCAGGGTCGCGGCCATGAAGTCGTCGAGATCGCCACCGAGCACGCCTGATGTGTCGGAGGTCTGCACACCCGTGCGCAGGTCCTTCACCATCTGGTAGGGCTGGAGCACGTAGGAGCGGATCTGGTGGCCCCAGCCGATGTCGGTTTTGGCGGCCTGGTCGGCGGCGGCCTTCTCTTCGCGCCGCTTCAGCTCGATCTGGTAAAGCCGCGCGCGGAGCATGTCCCACGCCTGCGCCTTGTTCTTGTGCTGCGAGCGGCCGGCCTGGCAGACCACGGCGACACCGGTCGGGATATGCGTCAGCCGCACCGCGGACTCGGTCTTGTTGACGTGCTGGCCGCCGGCACCACCGGAGCGCATGGTGTCGACGCGGACGTCGGATTCCTTGATGTCGATCTTGATGGTGTCGTCGATCACCGGAAACACAGCGACGGACGAGAACGAGGTGTGCCGCCGCGCGTTGGAATCGAACGGCGAGATCCGCACCAGGCGGTGCACGCCCGCCTCGGTCTTCAGCCAGCCATAGGCATTGTGGCCGGAGACCTGGATGGTCGCGGACTTGATGCCGGCCTCTTCGCCCTCGGACTCTTCCAGCACCTCGACCTTGAAGCCGTGGGTTTCGGCCCAGCGCGAGTACATGCGAAGCAGCATCTGGGCCCAGTCCTGGCTTTCGGTGCCACCGGCGCCGGCATGCACTTCGAGATAGGAATCGAAACTATCCGCCTCGCCCGACAGCAACGCCTCGAGCTCGCGCCGGGCGACTTCCTTCTTGAGGGTCTTGAGCGCGGCTTCGGCTTCCTTGACAACGCCCTCATCGCCCTCGGCTTCGCCGAGCTCGATCATGCCGATGTCGTCTTCGAGCTCCTGCTCGACCTTGCCGATGCCGGAGAGCGCATCCTCAAGCGAGGTGCGCTCCTGCATCAATTTCTGGGCTTTCTGGGGATCGTTCCAGAGATTGGGATCTTCTGCGAGCTTGTTCAGCTCAGCGAGGCGCGCCGTCGATTTCTCGACGTCAAAGATGCCTCCTCAGCAGCCCGACAGACTGCTTGATCTCTTCTACCAACCGTTCGATTTCGGCGCGCATGTGGTTCTCTGGTCTCGCGGAATTTTTCCGCGTCTAATGACAACGGGATGTAGCGGCGGCGGCTGCAAAGCGCAACCGCCGCGGCGACGAACGTCTGTCTTGTCCTAAGCCTTAGTACAGCCCGCCGGTGCCCGGCCGCATGAAGAAACCGGAATCCGGCTGCTGCTGCTGCGACGCCGGCACGCCGCCTCGCCCATCGGCATCGGCAACGCCGATGACGGAGTAGTTATCCGGCGGCGCCGTGCCCGGCTTGAAGGCTTCGAGAATGGTTCCGCCGGTCTCGCCCGGACCGGCGCGCATGCCGGACTTGGCGACGACCCGCACCAGCTTGATGCCGGCCGGCACCTTGAACGGGACCGCGGGCTTGTCGGCGAGCGCGAGCTGGAGGAAGTCGCGTGCGATGGGAGCTGCGAGATGGCCGCCGGTCGCGGCGTTGCCCTTGCCGAGCGGACGCGGTTTGTCATAGCCCATATAGATGGCAACGGCGACGTCGGGCGAGAAGCCGACGAACCAGGCGTCCTTGGCCTCGTTGGTGGTGCCGGTCTTGCCGGCGATCGGCTTGCCGACCTGCTTGACCACGGTCGCGGTACCGGCCTGGACCACGCCTTCCATCAGCTCGGTGATCTGATAGGCGGTCATGGAATCCAGCACCTGCTCGCGGCGGTCGATCAGCTGCGGCTCGTTCTGGTTCTTCCAGCCGCCGGGCGCGTCACAGCCACGGCATTCGCGCTGGTCGTGCTTGAAGATGGTGTGGCCGTAGCGATCCTGGATGCGGTCGATCAGGGTCGGCTTCACCCGGCGGCCGCCATTGGCGAGCATCGAATAGGCCGTGACCATGCGCATCGCCGTGGTCTCGCCGGCGCCGAGCGCGTAGGACAGATAGTTCGGCAGTTCGTCATAGACACCGAAGCGGCGGGCATATTCGCCGATCAAGGGCATGCCGATGTCCTGGGCGAGGCGCACCGTCACCGTGTTGAGCGACTGCCGCAATGCGTTGCGCAGCGTCACCGGCCCCTGGAATTTGCCCGAGGAGAAGTTTTCAGGCCGCCACACGCCCGCGCCCTGGCCTTGATCGATTTCGATCGGGGCGTCGAGCACGACAGTCGAAGGCGTATAGCCGTTGTCGAGCGCAGCCGAATAGACGATCGGCTTGAACGACGAACCGGGCTGCCGATAGGCCTGCGTGGCGCGGTTGAACTGGCTCTGGTCGAACGAGAAGCCGCCGACCATCGCCAGCACGCGACCGGTCCAGGGGTCCATCACCACCATCGCGCCGGACACTTCCGGGATCTGGCGCAGCCGGTACTGCCCTTCGACAGGCTGGGCGTCCTTGTACAGCGGATCGGCGTAGATCACGTCGCCGGGCTGGAGCACCTGCGACACCGCACTCGCCGCCCTGCCCTTCGCAGCCCCCGAGGCCGCTCTTGCCCATTTGATACCGTCCAGCGTGATGAGGCCGGTCTCGCGCTGCTTGCTCACGGCGCCGCCGAGTTCGCGGCTCGGCTGGAAGCCGATGCGCGCCGACTGGTCGCTGGTCTCCAGCACCACCGCCATGCGCCACGGCGAAATATCGGACAGAGACTTGATTTCGGCGAGCTTCACGCCCCAGTCGCCCGAAATGTCGAGCTTGCTGATTGCGCCGCGATAGCCCTGCTGCTCGTCATAGTTGACGAGACCGGCGACCATGGTCTTGCGCGCCATGACCTGAATCTTGGGATCGAGCGTGGTGCGGACCGAAAGGCCGCCCTCATACAGCTTCTTCTCGCCATAGCGCTCGAAGATGTCGCGGCGCACTTCCTCGGCGAAATATTCGCCGGCGAAGGTGTGGGCGCCGTTGGAACGGCTGGTAACGGCCAGCGGCTCCTTCCGCGCCTTGTCGGCGTCGGCCTGCTTGACCCAGCCGTTCTCAACCAGACGATCGATCACGTAGTTGCGGCGCTCGATGGCGCGGTCGCGGTTGCGGACAGGATGCAGCGTCGCGGGCATCTTCGGCAGCGCCGCGAGATAGGACGCTTCCGCGACCGTCAGCTCATTCACCGACTTGTCGAAATAAACCAGCGACGCAGCCGCGATTCCGTAGGCACCTAAGCCCAGATAGATTTCATTCAGATACAGCTCGAGGATCTTGTCCTTCGAGTAGGTCTTCTCGATCCGCATCGCCAGCAAGGCTTCCTTGATCTTGCGCGCGAAGGAGACCTCGTTGGTCAGAAGGAAGTTCTTGGCGACCTGCTGGGTGATCGTGGAAGCGCCCTGCGGACGGCGGTTGGAGCCGTAGTTCTGGATGTAGACCACGCCGGCGCGCGCCATGCCGGTGTAGTCGATGCCACCATGCTCGTAGAAATTCTTGTCCTCGGCCGCGAGGAAGGCGTTGATCACGAGTTTCGGCACCGCCTGGATCGGCAGGTACAGCCGCCGCTCCTTGGCGTATTCGCCGAGCAGCGAGCCGTCGGTCGCGTGCACGCGGGTCATCACCGGCGGCTCGTAATCCTGAAGCTGAGAGTAGTCGGGCAAGTCCTTGGAGAAATGCCAGATCAGGCCTGCGATGGCACCGACCCCCACAAGGAACAACACCGTTCCCGCGGCGAACAGGAAGCCCATGAACCGCACCAGCAAGCGCATTATCTGTTTATCCGTTCAAACTCTGGATCAGCCCAAAGATCAGCCCTGGCACCAGAAACAGGCACCAAACCATCGCGAATTCACCGGCTTTACTCAATACTATTAGTGCCGGACTCAAGGCGCTTGCCGAGCGGGATTCTCGCCGATTCCGGAACCCCCTGCGGCGTTTTTATAAAGCGCCCGCTGTGGCCAAACTAGGGCTTTTGCGGCGGGACGGAAAATCACTCTCAATTCGACGATCCCCGGGTCGTCAATATGACGATCCCCCGGTCGTCAATTCGACGATCCGGCCGTGGCCATCCGTTTGGCCAAAAATCCATCGATCGCCTGCGCCATCGAGCCCACGGCACGCGACCGCCATCCCTCGGAGACCAGATGCTCGAGGTCGCCCTTGTTGGAGACATAGCCGATCTCCACCAGGACCGACGGCACGTCGGGGGCCTTCAGCACCCGGAAGCCGGCTGACTTCAGGGGATGCTTGTGCATCCGCACCGTCGACTTCATTTCGCCCATCAACAGGCGGGCAAAACGGCTTGAAAAGGTACGGGTTTCCCGCTGGGTGAGATCGATCAGGATGTCGGCGACATCGGTCGGCTCCTCCGCGAGGTTGAAGCCGGCGATGGCGTCCGCCCGGTTTTCCGCATCCGCCAGCCGCTGCGCCTCGGCGTCGGAGGCCTTGTCGGACAACGTGTAGATGGTCGCGCCCTGCGCATCGCCCTCGGCGCGCGGCAGCGCGTCGGCATGGATCGAGACGAACAACGCCGCCTTGAGGTTGCGGGCGACTTTGACCCGGTCGTTGAGCGGGATGAAGGTGTCGTCGTCACGTGTCATCACCACGCGATATTTGCCGGTCTTTTCCAGCCGTTCGCGCAGCGCCAGGCCAAAGGCCAGCACCAGATTCTTCTCGCTCTCGCCGCTCGACTGCGTGCCGTTGTCGATGCCGCCATGGCCGGGATCGATGACGACCACCGCGCGGCCATCGGCCTTCTGGCCGGCTTCAGGGTGGGCAGATGCGGGAACCGTCGCGGGCGGCGGATCGGCAATAGCCGGCCGCAGCTCAGGACGGTTTTCCGGAGCCAGCGACGGCACGAAGGCGGTGCGCTCGACCTCCTCCATTTCGAGCACCAGCCGCGCCGGCTGGCCGTTGGCAGCCTCCACCACGTAGGAATTGGCGATCTTGGCCGGGCCCGTCAGGTCGAACACGATTCGGGAGCCGCCGGGCATCACCAGCCCATAGCGGAAGGCCTTGACCAGTCCGCGTCCGCCGGACCCGGTCCCGGCGGGAAGTTGAAAATTGACCTGGGGAACGTCAACCACCACCCGATACGGGTCGGCCAGAGTGACTGCGCGGAAGCTAACGGTCTGATCGATGTCGAGGACAAAGCGAGTCTGCCTGCCGTCCCCGGCCAGTCGGGCGGCCGAGGCCGTTGGGAAATTCGCTGATGCAACAGGGAGTTGAGGCTGACTTTCCGCGGCCTTCAGGCGCGAGGAATCAGCACACGGCAATGCCGCCGCGCAGAGCAGCACGCATCCCAGCAGGATCCTTTGATTTGCGCGGCTCGCCACCGATTCCGTGCCTCCGAGCAGCCTCTTTAACGCAATAGAACCACAGGGTTAAACGATCCTTAATGACGGACACGCGAAACTCGCTGACTGTGACCGCCGTGCGACGCTCCTTGCACGGATGGCCCAATCCACGTATGTACGGAATGCTGACGGCCGATATTTCCGGTTGTGTCGCATTCAGCCTCCCGGTGCAGCGCCGGAACTCTCAAGGTTTGGGAATTCCAGCGTTTTTCCGTTCCCCTCTAAGTCCAGCGCGGTGCGCGGCAGCAAGGTGGAGCGGGGCAAGCCCCGGCGGCGGAACGGTCCTCGGTTACCAACACGTTTCCGGGACGGTTCTGACAGCGGCGCAACCCGTTACCCGGTCCCTTAATCCCAAGGGAGCGGTTCGTAATACCCCAAGGCGAGCGCGCTCGCGCCATGCCTGGCCAACAGCAACTGATTGAGGGGCGGCCCCGCCGCCCAATGTTTCATACGGGCCGACGCTTGATGCGCCAGACTGTGCCGACCAATTCTGAAGGACCATTCGCGACGCTGCGGAGTGACAATTCCGCGCGCCGCTTCGGTCCTCCGGCTTTCGGTTCGGCAAGGCGCGAGAGACGGTGTTTCGGCCTTCCCCTCACCCCCGAATCAGGTGGACCGTCGCGTCACCCGGCAGCGCTGATGGCGCCCACGGTGAATCGCGCCCGCCGCCGCCAAGAGTTAAGACATGCCCAACAAGATGTTGATCGATGCCACCCACCCGGAAGAGACCCGGGTCGTCGTGGTCCGCGGCAATCGCGTCGAAGAGTTTGATTTCGAGACCGCGCAACGCAAGCAACTGCGCGGGAATATCTACCTCGCCAAGGTCACAAGGGTCGAACCCTCGCTCCAGGCCGCTTTCGTCGAATATGGCGGCAACCGCCACGGCTTCCTCGCCTTCAGCGAAATCCATCCCGACTACTACCAGATCCCGGTTGCCGACCGGCAGGCGCTGATCGAAGCCGAGGAGCAGGCCCATCGCGAGGCCGAGGAAGAGAGCGAGAACCGCTCCCAGGGCCGCCGCCGCTCCCGCCACCGCAATTCCCGCCGCCGTAGCCATGGCGAGCGCGTCCGCAGCGAGGTCGTCGAAGGCGATCCCGCGGCCCGGCAGGTCCAGGGCGAGGCCCTGCCTGAGGGCGCTTCGCACGAGGGCGAGCACCTGCACGCCGACGCAGAGCATCACGGCGAGCACGAAGGCCACGATCATCACGGCCACGAAGCACATGACCACGAGGGGCATGACCACGACGACCATCATCATGCCCATGGTGACGATCATCACGTGCACGAACATCACGACCACGATCATGATGGCGAGCACGATCATCACGACCATGATCATGCCGACGAGACACCGGCGCCTGTCGCAGCGATCGGCGCCGAGCCCGCGGTCGCCACCGAGGCCGTTGCCGAGCCGCAGGAGTTTGCCTCCGACGCACACGCCGACGATCTTGCCGAGGCCGTGACATCGGCTGCTGAGCCTGCCGACGCCGTGTACGCCGCGGGCGAGAGTGCGCAGGCTCCGCATCACGACTCCGAAGCGACGGCCGAGGATGACGACGAAGACGAGGACGACGAGGAAGCCGAAGAGGACGTCGTTGAATCCGTCGGCGGCGACGATGTGCTGGAGGAAGTGCCGGAGCGCACCTTCCGTCCCCGCCGCCAGTACAAGATCCAGGAAGTCATCAAGCGTCGCCAGGTGATGCTGGTGCAGGTCGTCAAGGAAGAGCGCGGCAACAAGGGCGCGGCGCTGACGACCTACCTCTCACTCGCCGGCCGTTATGCCGTCTTGATGCCGAACACCGCGCGCGGCGGCGGCATCAGCCGCAAGATCACGAGCGCGCAGGACCGTTCGCGCCTGAAGGAAGTGGTGCAGGATCTCGACGTGCCCGAGGGCATGGGGATCATTCTGCGCACGGCGGGTGCCGCCCGCACCAAGCCCGAGATCAAGCGCGATTTCGAGTACCTGATCCGCATGTGGGAGACGGTGCGCGACATGACGCTGAAGTCGCAGGCCCCGACCCTCGTCTACGAGGAAGGCTCGCTGATCAAGCGCTCGCTGCGCGACCTCTACAACAAGGAGATCGACGAGATCCAGGTGGCGGGCGATGCCGGCTACCGCGAAGCGCGCGACTTCATGAAGATGCTGATGCCCGCCAATGTGAGCGCGGTGAGACAGTATCGCGACGGCCAGCCGCTGTTCTCGCGGATGGGCGTCGAAAGCCAGCTGGATGCGATGTTCTCGCCGACCGTACAGTTGCGCTCCGGCGGCTACATCGTGATCAACCAGACCGAAGCGCTGGTCTCGATCGACGTCAACTCCGGCCGTTCGACGCGCGAGCATCATATCGAAGATACCGCGCTCAAGACCAATCTCGAGGCCTCCGAGGAGGTTGCGCGTCAGCTTCGGTTGCGCGACCTCGCCGGCCTGATCGTCATCGACTTCATCGACATGGACGAGAAGCGCAACAACCGCGCGGTCGAACGCAAGCTGTCCGATTGCCTCCGGCAGGACCGCGCGCGGATCCAGGTCGGACGCATCTCGCATTTCGGCCTGCTCGAGATGTCACGCCAGCGCATCCGCGCTAGCGTGCTGGAATCCTCGACCGATCCCTGCACGCATTGCGGTGGCACCGGCCATGTCCGCTCGGTGTCCTCGGTTGCGCTCCAATTGCTGCGCGGCCTCGAAGAGATCCTGATGAAGGGCGCAACCCACAACCTCGTGGTCCGCACCCGCACCGACGTCGCGCTCTATGTGCTGAACCACAAGCGCGGCCATCTGCGCGACCTTGAGAACGGCTTCAAGGTCACGCTGTCGGTCATCGCCGACCCGAGCGTCAGCGGACCGCAGGCCTATGTCATCGACCGCGGCGAGCAGGTGCATACGCTGGAAGCCGCCAAGGCTCTGCTGGCGGCGCAGGCGGCCGCAAGCCCGCCGCCCCTGGTCGAAGAGGCCTATGACGACGAGGAGTTCGATCCGGAGACCGAATCCGAGGTCGAGACCGAGGAGACTGAAGGTCTCGCCGAGGAGCAGACCGCAGGCGACGCCGTTACCGAGCAGGACGGCCAGCGCCGCAAGCGTCGCCGTCGCCGCCGCGGTCGCGGTGGCCCGCGCGACGAGGAGACGCGCGAGGATGGCGCTCCCGTTATTGCCGAGACGGCCATGGCAGCCGGCGAAGGCGAAGAGGATGCCGAGGCCGAGCCGGACGGCGAGGAAGGCGAGGAACAGGCAGCCCGTGGCGAGCAGCAGGGCAGCGCCGACCGCCGTCGCCGGCGTGGTCGCCGTGGCGGACGCCGCCGTCGCGGTCCTGGAGAGGAAGGTCTCGCCGGCTCCATCAGCGACGAGCTCGCTGCCAATGCACCGTCGGAAGCGACCGACGCAGTCGCCGATTTCGACGGTTTTGGCAGCGAGGCTGCGCCCTCGATCGCGCAGGCCGAGCACACCTCTGAACCCCAGGTCAACCAGCCTGAGCCGCGCGCCGAGGCAAAGATCGAGGCAGCGGCCCAGCCTGAGCCGCCTCCTGCTGCCGCGGACGAAGAGCACGCCGACGACAAGGCCGCACGACGCCGCTCGACGGTTCGGGAAAAGGTGAGCTTCCTGTCGAGCAGCCAGAGTGAACCGACACCGATTGCACAGGCGGCCGAGCCGGTTGCCCCACCCGCCCCCGCTCCGGAGCCCGCGCCCGCAGCGGCAAGCGAAACCTCGCCCGCACCGCGTCGTGCCGGCTGGTGGTCCCGCCGCTTCGGCGGCGGCGAATAGAGCAACAAGATAGTTGAAACCGCCCGGCCAAACCGGGCGGTTTTGATTTGGCGAGGTCAGTTCAATGCAAAGCGCGATCGTCCTCGGCGGCGGCATGATCGGCGTCAGCGCGGCGCTGCACCTGCAGCAGCGTGGCTGGTCCGTCACGCTGATCGACCGCAGAGAGCCGGGCCGAGAGACCAGCTACGGCAATGCCGGCATGATCCAGGCGGAAGCGGTGCGCCCCTACCCGATGCCGCGCGACCTCGCCACGCTCCTGAAGATCGCGACCGGCCGCACCAACGACGTGCGTTACAGCCTGTCTTCGCTTCATCTCCATATCGAGCCCCTGCTTCGCTATTGGTGGCATTCGGCGCCGAAGCGGCATCGTGAGGCGATCGACGCCTGGGCGCGGCTGATCGCCTACGCGACGGCGGAGCACGACATCCTCATTCGCGAAGCCCACGCCGACAATCTGATCCGCCGCGCGGGATACCGGCACCTGCATCGCGACGCAGCTTCGTTCGATCTCGCCGTCAAGGCGGCGGAAGAAGACCAGCGCGAATTCGGCGTGAGGTTTCGTGCGCTCTCGGGCGCCGAGCTCGCCAAGGCCGAACCTGTCCTGCGCGACGACCTGCCCGGCGCGATCCATTGGCTCGACACCTGGACCGTGTCCGATCCCGGCGCGCTGGTCACGGCCTATGCCGATCTGTTCGAGCGCCTCGGCGGCACCATCGTGCTCGGTGATGCCCAAAGCCTTCATCAGACCGCCACCGGCTGGTCGGTCAAGACAGACCATGGGCGCGTCGACGCCGCCCACGCCGTCGTGACGCTCGGGCCGTGGTCGCCCGATCTCCTGCTCAAATTCGGCTATCGCATCCCGCTGGTGCGCAAGCGCGGCTACCACATGCATTACAGCGGCGGCGCCTCGCTCGATCTGCCGCTGGTCGACAAGGCCGGTGGCTACGCCATGGGTCCGATGGCGAAGGGTATCCGCATCACCACCGGCGCGGAGCTGACCGGCCTGGACGCGCTCGCAACGCCCGTGCAGCTCGCCAGCGCGGAAGCTTCCGCGCGCGAGCTGATCGACCTCGGCAAGCGGGTCGAGCCCGACCCATGGTTCGGCACCCGCCCCTGCACGCCCGACATGCTGCCGGTGCTCGGCCCTGCCCCACGCCATGCCGGCCTCTGGATGAACTTCGGCCACGGCCACCAGGGCTTTACGCTTGGACCCGCGACCGGCCGCCTGCTCGCGGAGATGATGAGCGGCAAAACGCCCGCGATCGATCCCACGCCGTACCGGCCGGAGCGGTTCTAAGCCCTCGCAGCGAAAGAAAAAGGGCTGATCGAGGATCTCGACCAGCCCTATTATTTCAACATCTGACGGCGCTCGGCACCGTCACATGCAGATCAATCCGTCGTGACCGCCGTTTCCATGTCGGTCGGATCGATCTGCCGGGCGAGGTTGGCGTTGAGCTTGTCGCGATCGAGCTCGCCCTCCCACCAGGCGACGATCACGCAGGCAACGCCATTGCCGCACAGATTGGTCAGCGCGCGGCACTCGCTCATGAACTTGTCGATGCCGAGCACGATCGCCATGCCCGGCACGAGGCGCGGATCGACCACGGCGAGCGTCGCCGCCAGCGTGATGAAGCCCGCGCCCGTGATGCCGGAGGCGCCCTTCGAGGTCAGCATCGCCACCACCAGGATGGTGAGCTGCTGGCCGAAGGTGAGATCGAAGCCCAGCGCCTGCGCGATGAACAGCGTCGCCAGCGTCATGTAGATGTTGGTGCCGTCAAGATTGAACGAATAGCCCGTGGGCACCACGAGGCCGACCACCGACTTGGAGCAGCCGAGGCGCTCGAGCTTTTCCATCAAGGACGGCAACGCGCTTTCCGAGGACGAGGTGCCGAGCACAATCAGCAGCTCGTCCTTGATGTAGGCGAGGAACTTAAAGATGGAGAAGCCGGCGAAGCGCGCGATGATTCCGAGCACGACGAATACGAACAGCGCCGCGGTCAGGTAGAACGTCGCGATCAGGCCGACCAGGTTGAGGATCGCCCCGGTGCCGAACTTGCCGATGGTGTAGGCCATCGCGCCGAAGGCACCGATCGGGGCTGCGCGCATCACGATGGAGATGACGCCGAACACCGCATGCGCGGCGTCGTCGATGAACGAGCGGATGGTGTGGCCGCGTTCACCGAGCCCCATGATGGCGAAGCCGAACAGCACCGAAAACAGCAGCACCTGCAGGATCTCGCCTTGCGCGAAGGCGCCGACGACGGTGTCCGGAATTATGTGCAGCACGAAGTCGACCGACTTCTGGCCTTCGGCCTGCTTGGCGTAGTTGGCGACGGCCTGCGCATTGGCGGCGGCACCGCCGAAGCCCGCACCCGGCTTCACCAGATTGCCGATGACTAGGCCGATCACCAGTGCGAAGGTCGAGACGATCTCGAAATAGACCAGCGCCTTGACGCCGATGCGGCCGACCTTCTTGGCGTCCTGGATATGGGCGATGCCCGAGACAACGGTGCAGAAGATGATCGGCGCGATCACCATCTTGATCAGCTTGATGAAGCCGTCGCCGAGTGCCTTGATCCACTCATTGGTGGCGACCGACGGCCAGAGCCAGCCGACGATGGCGCCGAGCACGATCGCGATCAGCACCTGGATATAAAGTACCTTGTACCACGGCTTGGCGGCGGGCGGCGCGACCGGCGCCCCCACCATCGTTGTCGTCGTCATTGTTTCACTCCCCCTCAAAACGCCAGGCCAGCCAAGATCAACTTGGCCGGCCCTGTCAATCGGAACTGCTCGATATTGCGCGCTTTACCCGCGATCGACCACCCGGCGTATCGCCGGCATCAACGTCGCGCCCAGCGCGTTCTTGACCAGCGACGCCGCAACGAACGGCATCAGGCCGACCTGCCACGCCTTTGCGGCACCCAGGCCGAGACCGAAGGCCAGCCAGCGAAAGCCCGCGGCCAGAATGAGGATGTGGCCGGCCGCCATGGCCGCAAACAGCAGCGTTACGCTGCGATCCCAGCCGCGCTCGGCGAGCCAGCCGGTGACGAAGGCGGCGCCAATGAAGCCGAACAGATAGCCCGCGGTCGGGCCCACCAGCGGTGCAATTCCACCGACAGGGCCGGCGAACACCGGCAGGCCCATTGCACCCTCGGCGAGGTAGGCGATCATGGTTGCGCTGCCAAGCCGCCAGCCATAGGCGGCGCCGATCATCAACACGACCAGCGTCTGCAATGTCATGGGCACGTAAGGCAGCGGCAGGTTCACCTTGGCTGACAGCGCCATTAAGGCGGTGCCGAGCGCAATCAGCACGACAGCGCGCAAGGCGCCGACGGTTTCACCCGGCCGGATCGGCCACATCAATGCGGCGAGAGGAGAATGCGTGGCGGTAGAGGGGACGGAACGGTCAGACAAGTTGCACTCCAGAAGGCTGGCGAAAACTGGCGGCTATTTAAGCCAGTGGGCGATCCGGTCAACTGCTTCCCGCATCTCCGCAGCCGAACGCGCATAAGAGAGCCGTATGAATGAACGACCATGGATGGGATCGAAGTCGAGGCCCGGCGTGACCGCGACATGGGCCTGTTCGAGCATCTGCTTGGCGAACTCGAAACTGTCGGAGGTGAAATCCGAGACGTCCGCATAGAGATAGAACGCGCCGTCGGCCGGCAGAAATCTGGTCAGGCCGGCCTTGGGCAATCCCTCGATCAGGATGCGCCGGTTTTCCTGATAGCCGTGCTTGATCTCCTCCATCTCGGCCGCGCCGTCGAAGGCCGCTTCGGCCGCGATCTGCGACAGCGACGGCACCGAGATCGACAGGTTCTGCTGCAGCCGCTCGATCGGCCGCACCAGAATCTCGGGCACGACCATCCAGCCGACGCGCCAGCCCGTCATGCAGAAATACTTCGAGAACGAGTTGATCACGAGCGCGTGGTCCGACAGCGCCGCAGCCGTCACGGCGGGAAACGCGTAGTCGAGCCCATGATAGATCTCGTCCGAGATGAAACGGATGCCGGCGTCTTCCGCCGCAGCGATCAGGCCGGCGAGCGCCTCGCGGGACATCATCGTCCCGGTCGGATTGGCGGGACTGCCGACCAGCACGCCCTTCAGCGGCGCCTTGCGATGGGCGGCCAGCAGCGCCTCGCCCGTCAGCGCATGGCGGGTCTCGTTCGTGGTCTCGATCAGCACCGGCTCGCAGCCGAGCGCGGTAAGGATATGACGGTACGGCGGATAACCCGGCACCGTCACGGCAACGCGGTCGCCCGGCTCAAACATCGCCAGGAAAGCCAGAATGAACCCGCCGGAGGAGCCGGTGGTCACTACGACCCGCTCGGGGCTGACGTCACAGCCATAGGCATCGCGATAATGCCGCGCGATGCGCTCGCGCAAGGAGGGGATGCCGAGCGCTGAGGTATAGTCGATCCGCCCGGCCTCGAGCGCCACATGGGCGGCTGCAATCGCGGTCTTAGGCGCGCCGGCGGCGGGCTGGCCAACCTCCATGTGGATGACATGGCCCCCGGCCGCCTCGATTCGGGCCGCCGCGGCCATCACGTCCATCACCATGAACGGGGGAACATCGCTGCGGCGGGAGGGCGCGAGCCACTGCCCCAACCGGTTCCTCAAGGTCGCATCGTGCATCGATTTCTGCTATTCGCTGGCGGGGCCGATCCGTCCGACCCGGGAAAAACGGGGTGCTTGCGCCCCAGACTGGCCGCATTGTACGGCTCATAAGGGGAACGGCTCAAAAGGGCATATCGCGTATCCGGTCCGCCGCCAATCGCCAAAACCAATCACGAAACTGCTCGATCAAGACTGCTCGACCAAGAATGCTTGACCAGCCTGCTGATAAGACCGTTTGACCCAGACCGCTTGATGTTGTTCCAGATCGCATTGCGCAAGAAGGCCACCGCCCTCATCTCCCTCCTCGCGGCGGCTGCGATCGCGCTGACGCCGTTCTCGGCCGCGCATGCGCAGGCCAAGGGGCCGCCGGTCCTGCGCGACACCGAAACCGAGCAGCTGCTGCGCGAATACACCCGCCCGATCCTGCGCGTCGCCGGCCTGGAGAAGCAGAACATCCAGATGGTGATCGTCAACGAGGGCTCGTTCAACGCGTTCGTCGCCGATGGCCGCCGCATCTTCGTCAATTACGGCGCGATCCTCCAGTCGGAAACGCCAAACCAGATCATCGGCGTGCTCGCGCACGAGACCGGGCATCTGGCCGGCGGCCATTTGTCCAAGCTGCGCGAGCAGCTCGCCAACGCGCAGACGCAGATGATCATCGCCATGCTGCTCGGCGCCGGCGCGATGGCCGTGGGCAGCACCCGCGGCAGCGGCAGCGCCGGTAACAATGGCCTTGCCAATGCAGGAGCCGCCGCCCTCGCCGGCCCGCAGGAGATGATCCGCCGGACGCTGCTGTCCTATCAGCGCCAGCAGGAGGAGAACGCCGACCGCGCCGGCGTGAAATTCCTGACAGCGACCCAGCAGTCGCCCAGGGGCATGTACGAAACCTTCAAGCGCTTCACCAGCGAGAGCCTGTTCGCGGCGCGCGGCGCCGATCCCTATCTCCAGTCGCACCCGATGCCCGCCGAGCGCGTCGCTTCACTGCAGGAGTTCGCCAGCGCCAGCCCTTATTGGGACAAAAAGGACGATCCCGCGCTCCAGCTGCGCCACGACATGGTGCGCGCCAAGATCTCCGCCTTCATGGAGCGGCCGGAAACGGTGTACCGCCGCTATCCCCTGACCAACGACAGCATGCCGGCGCGCTATGCCCGCGCCATCAGCACCTATCTGCACGGGGATTTGCGCAGCGCGCTCACCCAGATCGACGCGCTGATCCAGGTCCAGCCCAACAACGCGTATTTTTACGAGGTGCGCGGCCAGGCGCTGCTGGAGGGCGGCAAGCCGGCGGAGGCGATCCCGGCCCTGCGCAAGGCTGTCGCACTTTCGAACAACGCGCCCCTCATCGAGATGTTACTTGGGCAGGCTCTGGTTGGGTCCGATAATAAGGCCTACACCGATGACGCCGTTCGGATTCTCCGGGCCGCGGTCGCACGGGAACCGGAGGCCGTGCTCGGCTACATGCAGCTCGCGATGGCGTATGGCCGGAAAGGCGACTATGCCGAGGCGGATCTGGCGTCGGCGCAGGCCGCCTATCTGCGCGGCGACAACAAGACCGCCCGCGAGCTTGCGACGCGCGCGAAAACCCGTTTCGCCGTCGGCACGCCCGGATGGGTCAAGGCCGACGACATCGTGGCGTCGAAACCGCCGCGCAACTGACAAGACCAAGACGATCTTACAAGACGACGCCTTACGCCACGACGCCTTACGAAACGACGTCACGACACCGAGCTTAAGTCCGCCGGGACTTTTTCCGAAACCTGCTTTGGATAAGAGGATTTGCCTATGCCTTCGCTGCGCCTGCTTGCTCCCGCGCTGTTTGCGCTCGCCATGTTCGGCGCAGCCGCGCCCGCGTCGGCCGACAGCTTCTCCGATGCCCAGCGCACGGACATCGAGGCGATCATCAAGAACTATCTCGTCACCCATCCCGAGGTGCTCGAGGAAGCGATGACCGAGCTCACCAAGCGCCAGGCCGCGGCGGAGACGCAAAAACACGAGGCCAGCGTCGCGCAGAATTCCGATGCGATCTTCAACTCACCGCGCCAGGTCGTGCTCGGCAACAAGGACGGCGACGTCACCTTCGTCGAGTTCTTCGACTACAATTGCGGCTACTGCAAGCGCGCGATGGACGACATGCTCACCCTCATGAAGGCCGATCCGAAGCTGAAGGTGGTGCTGAAGGAGTTTCCGGTACTGAGCCAGGGCTCGGTCGAAGCGGCCCAGGTCGCCGTCGCGGTGCGCATGCAGGATCCCTCCGGCAAGAAGTACCTCGACTTCCACCAGAAGCTGCTCGGCGGTCGTGGCGCGGCCGACAAGGCGCGCGCACTTCAGGCGGCCAAGGAAGCTGGCCTCGACACCGCTCGAATCGAGAAGGACATCGGCAGCGCCGAGGTGCGCAGCACCATCGAGGAGAACTTCAAGCTCGCCGAAGCAATGGGCATGAACGGCACGCCGAGCTACGTGATCGGCAAGCAGATCGTTGTCGGCGCCGTCGGCGTCGATAGCCTGAAGGAAAAGATCGCTGTGGCCCGCTGCGGCAAGGCGACCTGTTAAAAAGGCGACCTGCTAACAAGGCGACTTGCTAACAAGGCGACTTGCTGATCAGCGATCTGACTGATCAGCGATCTGCTCTACAACTTCACGCATGCAAAAGGCCGGCTGAAAAGCCGGCCTTTTCATTGCGCCGAAATTTGGCGCGCGCATTCATCTGGCATTCAACAAACAAAAGCCTCGGAACCACCGAAGTTCCGGAACAACTCAAATCTCCTTTCGTTGTCGGCGCGGGCAATGACGCAAATGAACCCGTGAGGAGAATTCCATGTCTAACCGCTTTATGATCTCGGTTGCCACACTCGCGCTCGTCGCGGGCACCGGTCTGGCGAACGCACAGGGCACCATGAACCGCGACAGCGGTGGCGGCGCCGGTGGTGCGCAGACGCAGCATTCGCAGCCCTCCGGCGGCGCCGCCGAACGCGGCGGCTCGATGGGTAAGGAATCCGCCCATGAGAAGGGCACCGTCGGCCAGGCCGGCGGCTCCAGCAGCATGAAGTCCGGCACGTCCGCCGAGGACAAATCCTCCGGCGCAACAAAGGACGAGCACTCCGGCCGCGAGATGAACAAGAACGCGGCTGAGGACAAATCCGGCGCCACCAAGGGCCAGCACACCGACGAACGCGCGCAGGGTCAGCAGGACAAGTCCAAGAGCATGAGCCAGGACACGAGCAAGTCCGGCGCCAAGGACCAGAAGGACATGAAGGCTGAGGGCGCCAAGAGCGGCACCAGCAGCACCAACAATGCCGAGAACCAGAAGGGTACCGAGACGCGCACCAACCAGAACGCTCAGGGCCAGACCGGCACCAGCACCAACCAGAACGCGCAGGGTCAGACCGGCACCAGCTCCAACCAGAACGCGCAGGGTCAGAGCAACACCAACACGACGGTCGGTCAGGCCGGCGCGGGCGCCAAGCTCTCGACCGAGCAACGCACGCAGATCACCTCGGTGATCCGCAAGGAGCACGTGCGTCCGGTGACCAACGTGAACTTCTCGATCTCGGTCGGCACCCGCATTCCGCGCGAGGGTATTGAGCTGCACACCCTGCCGTCCCGCGTCGTGACGATCTATCCGGAATGGCGGACCTATCGCTACGTCCTGGTCAAGGATGAGATCGTGATCGTGAATCCGGACACCTATGAGATCGTGGCTGTCCTGAACACGTAAGACGATACCCGGCAACCATCGGGGGCGGGCAGCAATGCCCGCCCCTTTGCCGTTCGGCCGGCCGCCATGCTTCGGACTGGTTAACAAGCAATTTCCGTAGCTTCCACACAGATTTTTGCACCCCGGATGAGGTATCTGAAGCCACCTCGAAGGTCCTTCAAGGCTTCCCCTCACGCGCTTTGTTACCTATAACCCCCGCCACGCTGAAGCAGCTCTTGCGGGATTGGAATGGCCGAACCAGCAACCGACACGATCCTTGTCCTGAACGGGCCGAACCTCAACATGTTGGGGACGCGCGAGCCCGAGAAGTACGGGCATGCGTCGCTGGCCGACGTCGAGGCGCTGTGCCGGGAGACGGCGGCGACGTTCGGCCTCAAGGCCGACTGCCGGCAGTCCAACCGCGAAGGCGAGCTGATCGACTTCATCCACGAGGCACACGCCCGCAAGATGAAGGGCATCATCATCAATGCCGGCGGCTATTCGCACACGTCGATCGCGCTGCACGACGCGCTGCTCGCGGTGCAGATCCCGACGGTCGAAGTGCACGTCACCAACATCCACGCCCGCGAGAATTTCCGTCATCACTCCTACACCGCGCGCGCGGCCTTCGCCTCCCTCTGCGGTTTCGGCGTCGAGGGCTATCGCCTCGCCATCCAGGGCCTTGCCGCCAAGCTCGGCCTCAAGCCCAAAGCCTGACGCTCCCCTTCACACAGAACATTCGGATCAAACAACATGGCGCGCCAGCCAGACGACAAAGCAGCCGCAAAGTTTTCCAGCGAGGATTCTGCCCTCGTCCGCGAGCTCGCCTTGCTGCTCGATGAGACCAGCCTCACCGAAATCGAGATCGAGCGTGCCGGCCTGCGCCTGCGCGTCGCCCGCAATATCAGCGTCGCCGCGACCATGCCGATGCAGATGCCAGCTGCCCCCGCCGCGCTCCCGGCGGCCGCAGCTGCCGCCGCGCCTGCCGCTGCCGACCTGTCGAAGCATCCCGGCGCCGTGACCTCGCCGATGGTCGGCACCGCCTATTGGGCGCCGGAGCCCGGCGCCAAGCCGTTCATCGAGGTCGGCAGCAAGGTCTCGGTCGGCCAGACGCTGCTGATCATCGAAGCCATGAAGACCATGAACCAGATCCCCTCGCCGCGCGCCGGCACGGTGACGCAGATCGTGATCGAGGACGGCCAGCCGGTCGAGTACGGCGAGCCGCTCGTGATCATTGAGTGACGTTCGAGGGCGGTCTCATCGCCCTCGCCGCTTTCCGCGCGTCAGTCCAATAAGGACACCATGTTCGACAAGATCCTCATAGCCAATCGCGGCGAGATCGCCCTTCGCATCCTCAGGGCCTGCAAGGAGCTCGGGATCGCGACCGTCGCCGTGCATTCAACCGCCGACGCCGACGCCATGCATGTGCGCCTGTCGGACGAGAGCGTGTGCATCGGGCCGCCGGCCTCCAAGGACAGCTATCTCAACGTGCCCGCGCTGCTCGCGGCCTGCGAGATCACCGGGGCCGATGCCGTGCATCCCGGCTACGGCTTCCTGTCGGAGAACGCGCGCTTCGCCGAAATCCTCGCTGAGCATAATCTGCATTTCATCGGCCCGAAGGCCGAGCACATCCGCCTGATGGGCGACAAAATCGAGGCCAAGAGGACCGCCAAGAAGCTCGGCATTCCCGTGGTGCCCGGCTCCGACGGAGGGGTCGGCCCCAACGACGACGCGATGGCGATCGCCAGGAAGATCGGCTTCCCCGTGCTGGTCAAAGCCGCGGCGGGCGGCGGCGGCCGCGGCATGAAGGTGGCCGAGAGCGAGGCCGATCTTCAGGTCGCGCTGTCGACGGCCGCCAACGAGGCCAAATCCGCCTTCGGCGATGCTTCCGTCTACCTCGAGAAATATCTGCAGAAGCCGCGTCACATCGAGATCCAGATCCTCGGCGACGGCCGCGGCGGCGCGATTCATCTTGGCGAACGCGACTGCTCGCTGCAGCGACGCCACCAGAAGGTCTGGGAGGAAGGCCCCTCGCCCGTGCTGACCGCGGCTGCGCGCGCCAAGATCGGCGAGACCTGCGCCAAGGCGATGCGCGAGATGAAATATCTCGGCGTCGGCACGATCGAGTTCCTGTTCGAGGACGGCGAGTTCTACTTCATCGAGATGAACACCCGCATCCAGGTCGAGCATCCCGTCACCGAGAGCATCACCGACATCGACCTCGTGCTGGAGCAGATCCGCATCGCCGCCGGCGGCGACCTGCCGGCGAGGCAGGACGAGGTCCAGGTCATCGGCCACGCGATCGAGTGCCGCATCAACGCCGAGAATCCGCAGACCTTTCGTCCTTCGCCCGGCCGCATCACGCAATATCACCCGCCCGGGGGGCTCGGCGTGCGGATCGATTCCGCAGTCTATCAGGGCTATACGATCCCGCCTTATTACGACTCGCTGGTCGGCAAGCTGATCGTGCACGGCAAGACCCGCGGCGAGTGCCTGATGCGGCTGCGCCGGGCGCTGGACGAGATGGTGGTCGAGGGCATCGAGACGACCCTGCCGCTGTTCCGCGCTCTGGTGCGCGAAGACGACATCATCAACGGCGACTATCACATCCACTGGCTGGAACAATATCTCGCCAACAAGGCGGAACCCGCCCCGAAGTAGCCGTCCTTTCCCGTGGAACCCTTTGGCCCTAATCGCGTTTGGCACGATGGGGACAGTTCCGAGGGGGCGTTTTGAAGTCCGGCAAGCCTGATCGAGCGAGACCGTCGTGATCGCTGACGCGCAGCGGCGGCGTAGATTCTGGCAGATCCTGCTGTTCGCGGCCGGTCTCCTGGTGCTGACCGTGATCAGCGCCGGCTCCGTCTACCTCGTCAACAAGGCGAGAGACGACAGCAAATGGGTGATTCACACCATCGAGGCGGAGAACCAGATCAACGCCCTCCTGCTGGAAATCCGCCGCGCCGAGAGCACCGCCCGGGGTTACCTTCTGACACAAGGCGAGGATTTCAAGGTCGACCATGACAAGGCCGTGGCGGCCATCGTCCCGGCTCTCGACAGGCTCACGCGCCTGATCGGCGACAATCCGGAGCAACGCCAAAGCATCGAGAAGCTGAGCGCGGCGATCGAGACTAGGCTCGGCCAGTTCGTGCAGGAGATGGACTTCATCCGGCGCGGCGAGCCGGAGAAGGCCGCAGCGCTGGTCCGCGAGATCGCCTCCACGGACACCACGGCCGCGATCGCCAATGTCGCGACCGGGATGATTCAGGAGGAGGAACGGCTATTCCGGCTGCGAACGGTCAATTCGGACCGCAGCCAGACCCTGGCCGCGTCGATGACCGGCATCGGCTCCGGCCTCGTCGTGCTGCTGGCCCTGATCTCGATCTGGCTGGTGCGGCGCTCGGCCCTTGCCCGCGACGATGCCGAGGCGCGCCTGCGCGATGCCAATGTCAATCTGGAGGGCGTGGTCGACGAACGCACGGCCGATCTGCGCGAAGCCAACAACGAGATCCAGCGCTTTGCCTATATCGTCAGCCACGATCTGCGCTCGCCACTCGTTAACATCATGGGCTTCACCAGTGAGCTCGAAGAGCTCGGCGGCGACATTTTCCGCCGTATCGGCAGCCTCACCCATGTCCCGGCCGACGGGCCGCCGTTGCCGGACGGCGAGATCGCACTCGAAGGTCCGGACAAGCAGCTGTCAGACGATTTTTCCGAAGCGCTGGGCTTCATCAAGTCGTCGATCGCCAAGATGGACCGCCTGATCTCGGCGATCCTCAATCTCACCCGCGAGGGCCGGCGCGAGTTCCAGCCGGAAAAGATCGACACGCGCGAGCTGATCGAAGCCATCGTGTCGACGCTGGCGCATCAGGCCGCCGAAGCGCAGGCCGAGATCCACATCGCCCCGCTGCCGGATCTCGTCAGCGACCGCCTGGCGCTGGAGCAGATCTTCTCCAATCTGATCGACAACGCCATCAAATATCTCAAGCCCGGCGTCCCCGGCGAGATCAGAATCCGCGGGCGCACCAAGCTCGGCTACGCTATCTTCGAGATCAGCGATAACGGCCGCGGCATCGACGCCAAGGACCACCAGCGGATCTTCGACCTGTTTCGCCGCGCCGGAACCCAGGACAAGCCCGGTCAGGGCATCGGTCTTGCGCATGTGCGTGCACTTGTGCGTCGCCTCGGCGGCACCATGTCGGTATCATCGGAAATGAATACGGGCAGCACGTTCACCATCACGCTGCCCATCACCTGGAACGCCAGCAACCGGAACGCGGATCAATGACTCAACCCGTCACCATCATCATGATCGAGGACGACGAGGGCCACGCGCGGCTGATCGAGCGGAACATCCGGAGGTCCGGCGTCAACAACGAGATCATCTCCTTTGCCAACGGCACTGAGGCGATGAAGCACCTGTTCGGGCCCGACGGCAGCGGGCTCGTGCAAAAAGGCAATGCGCTCCTGATCCTGCTCGATCTCAACCTCCCCGACATGACCGGGATCGACATTTTAAAGCAGATCAAGGAGAACAAATACCTGAAGGCCTCGCCCGTGGTGGTGCTGACCACCACCGACGATTCCCAGGAAATCAAACGCTGCTACGAGCTCGGCTGCAACGTCTACATCACCAAGCCCGTGAACTACGAGAATTTCGCCAATGCCATCCGGCAGCTCGGCTTGTTCTTCTCGGTCATCCAGGTCCCGCCCGCCGCCCCATGAATCAAGGTACGCCCACACTGCTCTACATCGACGATGACGGGGCGCTGGCGCGCTTGGTCGATCGCGGCCTGACACGGCGCGGCTACAAGGTCGTTCACGCCGCAAGCGGCGAGGAAGGCCTCGAGCACATCCGCCGCGCGGCCACGACCGGCGGTATCGACGTGGTGGCGCTCGACCAATACATGCCCGGCCTCGACGGACTGGAAACGCTGGAGCAGATCATGGCGATCCCGGGCGCGCCGCCGGTGGTCTTCGTCACGGCCTCGCAGGATTCCAGCATCGCGGTGACGGCGCTGAAGGCGGGCGCGGCCGATTATCTCGTCAAGGACGTCAAGGGCGACTTCATTCCCCTGCTTCACGTCGCGGCCGATGGCGCGCTGCGCCAAGCCGAATTGCAGAAGGCGCGCGAGGAAGCCGAAGCCGAGATCCATGCCTCGCGCGACCGCTACGCTGCTCTTGCAGCCGAACGCGAGCTGCTATTGCGCGAGGTCAACCACCGCGTCGGCAACTCGCTGCAGATCATCGCCTCCCTCCTGCACCTGCAGGCCAGCTCCGCCGCGCAGGACGAGGTCAAGGCTGCGTTGACCAATGCGATGGGCCGCGTGGCCGCAGTCGCGCAAGTGCACCGCCGCCTCTACACCTCGCAAGACCTGAAGAGCGTGGTCCTGAACCAGTATCTGGACTCGCTGCTCGAGGATCTGCGCCGCTCGGCCGAGGGCAACCGGATGTCGCGCCTGACGCTGAAGGCCGAACCGATCGAGATCGATCCGGACCGTGCAGTCGCCGTCGGCATCATCGTCAACGAGCTGGTGATGAACGCGGTAAAATACGCCTACCCTGACGGCGCCGGCCCGATCCATGTGGAGCTGACCTCGCAGGGCGACGATCTCCTGCTGTCGATCAGCGACGATGGCGTCGGCGACAACGTCAAGGCCGATCCGCGCTCCACCGGCATGGGCCAGCGTATCGTCGCAGCTATGGCCAGCAAGCTCGACGCTTCGGTCGAGCGCGACCCCAACCATTCCGGAACCCGCGTCATGTTGATGTTCCGCCGTGTCCCGGCTGCCGCCGGCAAGCCGGCTGCTGCCGCAGCGAACTGATCCGCACCGCCCATCGCAACCGCCTTGCGATCCTGCTATTATGGCGCGCCATGACTTCGCGCGACTCTGCCCCGTCTGAAATCACGCCAGCCGTGCTGCTGCGCGCCTATGCCTGCGGCATCTTTCCGATGGCTGAAAGCGCCGATGATCCGACCCTGTTCTGGGTCGAGCCGGAGTTGCGCGGGGTCATCCCGCTCGACGGATTTCGCGTGGCCTCGCGGCTCGCGCGCACCGTGCGTTCGGATTCATTCCGCGTCACCGTTAATACCGCCTTCAAGGCCACGATCGCCGGCTGCGCCGCACCCCAAGCCGGGCGCGAGGACACCTGGATCAACAAGCGCATCCGCGACCTCTATGGCGGGCTGTACGAGCTCGGCCATTGCCACAGCGTCGAGGCTTGGCAGGGCGAGGACCTCGTCGGCGGCCTTTACGGCGTCAGCCTGGGCCGGGCTTTTTTCGGCGAAAGCATGTTCCACACCGCACGCGATGCCTCCAAGGTCGCATTAGTGCATCTGGTCGCGCGGCTCATCCATGGCGGGTTCGAGCTGCTCGACACCCAATATGTCACCGAACACCTGAAGAGTTTTGGCGCGGCCGAGATTTCGCGGCGGCGCTACACCGCGCTGCTCGACAAGGCGCTCGCGGGCGAGCCTGGCGATTTCCTGAGGCTCTCGGCCGGCGAAGCGATCCCGGGCGCGCGCGCGCTCGAGATCATCGCTGCGCGGCAATAATCAGCAATTACCGGCCAAATCCGGGGAAACCGAACAGACCCGGCCGCTGCTCGGGCGGCGGAGGTGGTGGCGGCGGTGCCGGCTGCTGCTGCTGGATCGGCGGTAACGGCTGCGGCGGACGCTGCTGCACCTGCTTGGGCGCGGCCTTCTTCTGCGCGGGCGGCGGCGGTGCCGGCTTGGTGCCGGGATCCGGTGCCGCGGTCGCAATCGTTTGCTGCGGCTCTTTGCAGTCGGTGAGCCAGATATCGTAGATCGGGTGCTCGACGCCGTGCAGGCCCGGACTTGCCGCGTACATCCAGCCCGAGAAGATGCGCTTCACCTCACCCTGCAAGGTGATCTCGTCGACCTCGACGAAGGCGTCGGTGTTGGCGGCCTCGGTCGCCGGCCGCGTGTAGCAGGCGTCGGTTTTGACGCGCAGCGCCCCGAACTGCACGGTCTCGCCGATCTCCTCGTCGAAATTGATGATGCGCCCGGTGATCTTGTCGAGGCCGGAGAAGGTCGCTTTCTTGTTCACGATCTTCTGGGCCGGCGGCTCGGTGACGACTTCGTCGCCCGGCTGAAGGCTCGCCGGCGTCTGCGGGACAGCGCCGCCCGGTCCGCCCTTCTGCTGTGGCTGGCGCTGACCGGGCGCACCCGGGGCGCCTTGCGGATTGGGCGGAGCGACCGCGACGGGCGGCGGCTGGTTTGGCGGAGCAGCGCTAGAACCGGGCGGCGGCGCCAGAGGTTGGGTCTCGACCGGCCCTGGCATCACATTGCCCTGCCGGCCCGGCGGTGGCGCCATCGGACGCGACGGCAGCACACGGCCCTGCGGCGGCAGCTCCGGCACCTCTTCGTCGTCATCGGGGATCTGCGGCTGCGGCTGGGGCTGGCCACGCGGAATGGTGCCGGGCGGCCGCAGCGGCGGCGGATCGGAGAAGATTGTGCCGATCTGCGCCTGCGCCGGCGTCGCAGCCGTCAGTGCGGTGGCGGCCAGAAGCGCCGCAAGACCTGTCAGGGTAAATGTTCGAAACATATCTCGCGCGGCTTCAACAGCGAATCGGGCTTGCTGGAGGACATTCTACAGGGGATACCGCCGCTCGCAGGCCATCCGGTTAACACGGCGAATACGGCGGGGGAAGGGCGGCATCCCTGCCCTTCCCGGCCCGGTCTGGCCAGATCGGCCCCCGGATGGAATAGTCGAGCACCCTTCCCGGCGGCCGAGGCGGCGCCGCCCCCGAAAAGAACTCCAATGAATAACTGGAAACCCAGAGGTCGCTCCCCATGCCCGTTGTGCTCGATCCCGATGCCGCCGCCGTCTACAAGGCCTTCCAGGAGGCCGGCCGGCCCGCCTACGAGACCCTGACCGCACCGGAAGCGCGGGCCTATTACGCGCAGGCGCGCTTTGCGACCAATCCCGAGCCACCTGACCTCGCGCGCGTCACGCCGCTGTCGATCCCGGCACCGCACGGCGCCATTCCCGCGCGCCTCTATGTTCCGAAAGAGCCGCGCCGGTATGATGGCTTGTCCCCGGCGCTGGTGTTCTTCCACGGCGGCGGCTGGGTGATCGGCGATCTCGACTCCCATGACGTCGTCTGCCGCCAGCTCGCCGGCGCCGGCGCGCTGATCGTGATCTCCGTGGATTACCGCCTCGCGCCCGAGCACAAATTTCCCGCCGCTATCAATGACGCGATCGCCGCGACCAAATGGGTTGCCGCCAACGCGCGCGAGCTCGGCATCGACGCCTCCCGGCTTTCGATCGGTGGCGACAGCGCCGGCGGCAATCTTGCCGCAGTGGTCGCGCTCGCTGCGCGCGACGGCAATGGTCCGGCCATCGCGGGCCAGTTGCTGATCTACCCGGCGACCGATTTCGCCATGACGCACGGCTCTCACCGCGAACCCGAGACGAGCGTGCTGCTGACGCATTCGGTGATCCGCTGGTTCCGCGACCATTATCTCAACGGCGCCGCCGATATCCACGACTGGCGCGCCTCGCCGGCACGGGCGACAAACCTGGCCGGCCTGCCGCCGGCCTATGTGCTGACCGCCGGTGCCGATCCCCTGCGCGACGAAGGCGGCGAATATGCCGAGCGGCTGAAGCGGGCCGGCGTGCCCGTGGCCTACAAGCACTATCCCGGCCAGTTCCACGGCTTCATCACGATGGGAAAATTGCTGCGAGAGGCCAATGTCGCCGTGAGCGAGATCGGCGCGTGGCTGAAAGGATTGGCCTGAAACGCCGTTCCCGATGCCGCCCGTTCTTCAAAACATATTCGCCCTCCCCCTGCGCGGGCTGACATGGCTTGGCGGCCAGGGCACCCGCGCGGTGGCCGCCGTCGTGTTCATCGCGCTCGCGGTACCGCCGCTCGGGGCGTTGTTGCGCCCCTACGTCACTGAGGCGATCTTCGTTCTGCTTTGCATCTCCTTCATGCGGGTCGATCTCGCCGCGCTCACCGGCCATCTGCGCCGGCCGGCGCTGGTCGCGACCGCGACCGTCTGGACCATGATCGGCGTGCCTGTGATCATCGGGCTGATCGTCCATGTCACCGGGCTCACGGCGCGCGCGCCCGACCTTGCCCTGGCGTTGATGCTGCAGAGCATGGCCTCGCCGATGATGGCCGCACCGGCGCTGGCGGCGCTGATGGGCCTCGACGCCACGCTGGTGCTGGTCACGCTGGTGAGCGCGACGGCGCTGGTACCGTTCACGGCATCGCTGTTCGCAAGCCTGTTCCTCGACGGCATGCTCAGCATCTCGCCGCCTGCGCTGGGCTTGAAGCTGCTCGGCATCCTCGCCGCATCGCTGCTGGCCGCCACCGTGATCCGACAGATCTTCGGCGCGGCCGCGATCCAGCGCCACAGGCAGCCGATCGACGGCTTCAACATCGTCATCCTGCTGGTCTTCGCGACCGCAATCATGGGCGACGTCGCGAGCGATCTCGTCGCCCGGCCGGTCTCCACCATCGGCTTCGCAGCTCTCGCCTTCGCGATCTATTTCACGCTGCTCGCCGTCACCACGCTGCTGTTCCGCCGCATCGGCTATGAGCGCGCGCTGGCGCTCGGGCTGATGGTGTCACAGCGCAATCTGGGCCTGATGCTCGCCGCGACTGCCGGCGCGCTGCCGCCCACCACCTGGCTCTATTTCGCGATGACGCAGTTTCCCATTCACCTGGCGCCCTACATGCTGATGCCGATCGCGCGGCGCTTGACGGCGCGCGCGCAGGCCTCGGGCGCTGCGGCGACCGGCGGCAAGGCCGCATCGGGCTGAACCAATCCGCAAGCCTTGCCAACACGCAAGTCATGTCCGCTCTGCCATCGCGAGGCCGCTGGTGACCAGGCGAATGTCCCTCACGCAGCGCGCCAATGTCCCTTGTGAATATCAAACTTCACGGCGCCTTCGTCACGCATCTTCAACAGGAGCGATTGGCAGTCGTCCTGATTCTTGATGTTCACGCGCTTCATGACTTCGAAGGTCTTCAGAGGTTTTTCGCGAAGGGCAATCAGAATCTTTTCTCGATCGGTCATTGGGGTTCCTTGCATCGGATCGGCGACGGTACGTGTTGTACACATCGTCTACAACGGGTGCATTCGCTTGACGAGGTCCGTTCCGGCTCCAAAAGGGGAAATGCCGCGCAATATGCAAGTCTGCTCAAATATCCAAGTGTGCTCACCTGCTCAAGCGGGCTCTCCAACTCGATCAATTCTCCCTACCCGGCCCTTGCCGCGCGCCGCAGCGCTTGCGGCGGCTGGCCGAAGGCGCGGATGAAGGCGCGCCGCATGCGCTCGGGATCGCGGAAACCGGTTGTCTCCGCGACGAGTTCGATCGCCTCGCGCGAGGACTGCACGCGCTCGCGCGCGACCTCGATGCGCAAGCGCTCGATGGCCTTCGAGGGCGTCGTGCCGGTCTCGGCGGCAAAGGCGCGGGCAAAATGCCGCGCGCTCATGCCGGCACGGTCGGCGAGATCTTCGACAGTCAAGCGAGCGTCGAGGTTCTCGCGCGCCCAGGACAGCAGCGCACCGAAGCGGCCGTTCGGCGTCTTCAATTCCAGAAGTGACGAGAACTGCGACTGGCCGCCACTGCGGCGATGATAGAGCACGAGCTGCCGCGCAGTGTCCTGCGCGATCTGCTCGCCGTGGTCCTCGGTCACCATCGCGAGCGCAAGGTCGATGCCCGCCGTGATGCCTGCCGACGTCCACACATTGTCGTCGCGCGTGAAAATCTGGTCCGGCTCGAACTTCACCTTGGGATAGCGCGCGACGAAATCCCGCGTGCGTCCCCAATGGGTGGTGGCGCGGCGGCCGTCGAGCAGGCCTGCCTCGGCCAGCACATAGGCGCCCGAGCAGACGCTCGCGACCCGCACGCCGCGCCGCGCCAGCCGCTGCACGAAGGCGCGCGTGACCTCGCAGCGCGCGGCATCCGTTACGCCCGCGCCTCCCGCCACGACCAGCGTCGTGATCGCATTGGCCGATTTGAAGTTGCGCGCCATCATCTCCACGCCGGACGAACTGCGCACCGGCCCCGCGTTCACCGCCAGCACGCGGATCCCGGTCGTCGTCTTGCCCGTGCAGCGCGCCGCGATCTCGAACACGGAGATCGGGCCGGCCGCATCGAGCAACTGGAAGTCCGGGAAGATCAGGATGCCGATCATGGTCATGTCCGAAAGCGAGGGAAATACGCCATTTTGGACGGAAGGGCATCATGAGAGGCTGCTTCCGTCAAGCTCATAATTGGAGGCTCTCATGTCGTCCCCGCTCCAGATCGGTCTCTTGGTGTTTCCGCGCGTCACCCAGCTCGATTTCACGGGCCCCTTGCAGGTGTTCTCCTCCGTGCCCGGCGCAAAACTGCATTTAATCTGGAAACGGATCGAGCCCGTGCCGAGCGATTCCGTGCTGACGCTGACGCCGACCACGACATTCGCTGACTGCCCGCAGCTCGACGTGATCTGCGTGCCCGGCGGCGGCGGCACCAACGATCTGCTCAATGACGAGGAGGTGCTCGGTTTCCTGCGCCGGCAGGCCGAGGGTGCCAAATACGTCACCTCGGTCTGCACGGGATCGCTGGCGCTCGGCGCCGCCGGCCTCTTGAAGGGCTATCGCGCCGCCACGCATTGGAGCGCGATGGAGATGCTCGCTCAGTTCGGCGCGACGCCGACCAAGACGCGCGTCTGCGTCGACCGCAACCGCATCACCGGCGGCGGCGTCACCGCGGGAATCGATTTCGCGCTGACCCTGGTGTCGATCATGGTCGATCGCACCACCGCGGAGGCGATCCAGCTTCAGCTCGAATACAATCCGGCCCCGCCGTTCAATGCAGGCTCGCCGGATACCGCGCCGGCGGAGGTGCTGGCATTACTCAGGGAGCGCGGCGCAGCGAACCAGGCTCGCCGCCTCGAAGCGGTGAAGCGTGCGGCCGAGCGGATGACCTAGTCTCCACTCTCGTGTCCCGGACGCGCTGCAGCGCGTAGCGGTGCTGCGCAGCGTCCGGGGCACGCGAAATCCAGACGCCCGTCTACCAAAGAAAAAGGCCGCCCGGTTTCCCAAGCGGCCTTTCCTGTCTTACGGCGGCTGCACATTTCATCGGGCGATTTCGGAACTTCCAGACCGGGGGCCTATCTCCCGATCGAGTCCTGGTCGGCGGCCGCTGCATTTCGGGACAGTCGCGAACTGTTGCCCGAACCGAACGCGATGGTCTCCCATCTCCGTAAGATGCGACCATTGAGCCGCATCGCCCGCGTGGCTGCAACCCCGCGCAGGACTCATCCCCGCTGTTCCCGTTGTCCACAGCAAAGCGAGGCGGATGCGGGTGCATCCACCCCCACGACAAGGGTTGAGACGGGAATCGGAAGGCTAGCTCGGCGTCCAGGGCTGATAGTCGCCGGTCGCCTTCGGCCGCTTGCCGCTGGCGAGCGTCGAGCCCGCGGGACGGTAGGCGTTGGCCGTGCCGGTGAGATTGGGCTGGTGCGGCTTTTCCCATTCGCGCGGCTGGTAGTTGTCCTGCGTCGGCGGCACGTCGACGGTGTGATGCATCCAGCCGTGCCAGGACGGCGGGATACGGCTGGCCTCGGCGTAGCCGTTATAGACCACCCAGCGGCGCTCGAAGCCGAGCACCGGGTCGATCGCCCCGCCGCGGGTGCGATAATAGAGGTTGCCCTGCTCGTCCTGGCCGACCAGCTCGCCGTAGCGCTTGGTCCAGAGTTGGGTGCCAAACGTCTGGCCATTCCACCAGGTGAAAAACTTGAGGAAGAACTGTTTCATGCGGCAAGGGCCCTGCTTCGTCGGGTCCTGATGCCATCCGGACGGCGAAATGTCCAGTTCGGCGCGGGCGGCAATGCCCCGCTGCAGATGCGGTCCCCGGCACGGAACGCTGCCGCAAATCGGACGCGATCCGTTCATGCCGGATACAGCGTCGCCATGAGAACTTTTCGTCGCACGCAAACCCCCGTGATCCCAGGAACTCCGGCCCTTTCATGGGGTTTGCTTCCGGGAAAAGGAGTTTTGATCATGAAAAGTCTGAAAGTCTTGAGCACGGCTGCGGCAGTGGCATTGGTTATCCCGTTGGCGACGCCGAGCTTTGCCCAAAGTCGGGCCGCAGCGGTCGGCGGCGGCGGAGCACACTTTGGTGGCGGCGGCGGCGGAGCACACTTCGGTGGCGGCGGCGGCGGAGCACGCTTCGGTGGCGGCGGCGGCGGCGGGGCACATTTCGGTGGCGGCGGCGCCCGCATGGGCGGCGGCAACTTCGGCGGCAACTTCGGCGGCGCGCGGATCGGCGGCGGCGGCGGCAATTTCGCGGCCGGCGCAGCAGTACGTCCGGGCGGTGGCAGCTTCGCAGCCGGCACGGTGAGCCGACAGGCCTTCTCGCCGTCCTACAGCGGTACACGCAGCGTCGCGACTGCGGGCAACTGGCAGGGTGGTAGCGGCAATTGGAGTGGTCGTCACTGGCATCATCGTCACGGCGGCGGCTTTTGGCCCGGGTTCGCGGCCGGCGCTGCGATCGGCGGCCTCGGCTCGTACGCCTATTACGGCGGCGGGTATTACGACGACCCCTACTATTACGGCGACAGCTACTATGATGAACCGACAGTGGCCGTGGTCCCCGATGGCGGCGGCGACTCCGCGGCCTACTGCGCGCAGCGCTACAAGTCCTACGATCCGGCGTCCGGCACCTATCTGGGCTATGACGGCCAGCGTCATCCCTGCCCGTAACACGACCTGAAACACTTGAAGAAGAAGGCGTCGCAGCGATGCGGCGCCTTTTTCATTCAGGCGCCTCACCTGTTTCGCTCGCCTCGTATTCGTCATCGGCAAGTGTCGCGTACAATCGATGCGAGCGGACCTTTATTCACCGCACCGTGCATATCTACCCTCATCCAATCCCAAATTGACCCGACGCGCGATTCACCTGTATCAACTTGGCTGTGGGGACTTCGATGACTGGGAAGTGTCATGCCGCGCATTCTCGTGGTTGATGACGATCCGATGGTCGGCGCGACCATCGAGGTCCTCCTCCAACGTCAGGGCTTCGACGTCACGTTGACTGATGGCGGAGAAACGGGTTTGGCTGCGCTCGAAACACAGAATTTCGACGTGATGCTGGTTGACATCTTCATGCCGCATATGCGCGGCTTCGAGTCCATTCGCATCTTTCACGAGCGCGCGCCGGCGGTTCCGCTAATCGCGATGTCCGGCTACGCCTTCGCATCATCCGCCTCGCCCTCTCCCGACTTCCTCCGGATGGCGCTGGAGCTTGGCGCGACCCGCTGCCTGCGCAAGCCGTTCACGCCGGACGCGCTGCTGACCACGATCCGGGAATGCATCGCCGTGCCGGGCGATGGCTCGCAGCCGAAGGACAAGAAAGAAGTCCCTTGATCCCAACGCAGCGCGTCATTCTCGGTGCTGGACTTGCCATCCTCCTGATCATCACCGCGGCCTCGATCGGCCTCGACGTCAAGTCACGGTCCGATGCGGCCTGGGTCAATCACACCGTCGAGGTGCTGAAGAAGATCTCCGACCTGCGCGTGCTTATGCGCAGTGCCGAGAGCGCCGCACGTGGCTACGAGATCTATCGCAACCCGAGCTTCAGCGAAGAATTCCAGGCGGTGCACGCCCGGATCGCACCGGCACTCGCCGATCTCAAGCGCAGCGTGCGCGACACTCCCGAACATGTCGCGCTGCTCGAGGGCACCGAGCCGCTGGCGCTGCGCCGGATCGAGATCGCCGCCGAAGTAATGCGCCTGCGCGCCGGAAACGATCAGGCCGGCATTGCCGCAGTCCAGGGCAAGGGCGAGGGCCGTGGCCTCATGGACACGGTGATGGGCAATTTCGATCATTTGAGCGCAGAGGAAGAACGATTGCTTGCGGCGCGCTCCCAGGATTCGCGCCGCACCGGCATCGTGCTGCTCGGCATCGACGTCGCCGGCGCACTGGTGATCCTGCTGCTGGTCGTGATGATGATGCGCGAGAGCCGGCGCAGCGAGGGCGCACTCAAGAGCACGCTAATGGAGACCACGGCCGCCAAGCAGCAGCTCGAGGCCGCCGTGGCCGAGCGCACCGAGCATCTGGTCACCGCGCATGACGAGCTGCGCCTCTCGGTCAACGTGCTCCAGAGCACCTTTCACAGCATGGCGGAGGCGGTGCTGGTCATCGATGCCGAGGGCAATGTCCTTCTGTCCAATCCCGCCGCCGAGCGCATGCTGCTGCACCGGACCGGCATGAACCTGCGCAATCTGCGCGCGATGTCCACCGTGCTTCACGGCGACGGCCTCACCCCGCTCAAGCCCGACGAGCTGCCGTCGGCACGCGTGCTGCGCGGCGAGCCGTTCGAGAACATGGAGATGATCGTCCGCCCGCACAGCGGCAATGCTCCCCGTCATCTCATGATCAGCGGCCGGCCGATGCTGGACGGGAAAGGCAACGTCTCCGGCGCGGTGCTGGTCTATCACGACGCGACCACCTCGCGCGAGACCGAGCGGCAGTTGTACCAGTCGCAGAAGCTGGATGCCATCGGCAAGCTCACCGGCGGCGTCGCGCACGACTTCAACAACATGCTGACCGTGATCTCCGGCAATACCGAGACGCTGGTGGCAAGCCTGAAGCAGCAGCCCGAGCTCCAGCGCGTGGCGCGCCTGATCGACGAGGCCGCCGAACGCTGCGCCGAGCTGATCCAGCATCTGCTCGCCTTCGCGCGCAGGCAGCCGCTGCAGCCGCGCAACGTCGAGATCAACGCCGCGGTCGCGGACATCGCGAAACTCCTGCGCCCCACCCTCGGCGAGCAGATCGAGATCGAGACCGTGCTCGAACAGGGTCAGATGACCGCGCACATCGATCCGTCCCGCCTCACCAATGCCCTGCTCAACATGGCCATCAACGCCCGCGACGCCATGCCGAACGGCGGCAAGCTGCTGCTCGAGGCCCACCGCGTCGTGCTCGACCAGGCCTATGCGCAAAGCAATCCCGACGTGCGGCCCGGCCCTTACGTGATGCTCGCCGTCAGCGACACCGGCACCGGCATGCCGGCCGAGGTGCAACAGCAGGCGTTCGAGCCGTTCTTCACCACCAAGGAGGTCGGCAAGGGAAGCGGCCTCGGCCTTTCCATGGTCTACGGCTTCGTCAAGCAATCCGGCGGCCACATCAAGATCTACAGCGAGGAAGGCCACGGCACCACGATCAAGCTCTATCTGCCGCCGGGCGAAGGCATGACCGAGCCAGTCACCTCTGCCGCACCGCCGGCCGAGGGTGGCGCCGAGACCATTTTTGTGGTCGAGGATGATCCGCTGGTGCGCAACTTCGTCACCGTGCAGCTCCAGAGCCTCGGCTACCAGACCGTCGCCGCGCCCGACGGCAAGGCCGCGCTGGAGTTGATCCGGGCCGGCCAGCCGTTCGATCTACTGTTCACCGACGTCGTCATCCCCGGCGGCATGAGCGGACGCGACCTCGCCGACAAGGTTGCGACGATCCGCCCCGGCGTGAAGGTGCTCTACACTTCCGGCTATACCGACAACGCCATCGTCCACCACGGCAAGCTCGACGACGGCGTCATGCTGCTGACAAAACCCTACCGCCGCAACCAGCTCGCCGCGATGATCCGCAAGGCGCTCGGACACATGCCCACCGGCTAGCGTTTCTGCTTGGCGATATGTCCAATGGCGTTGCAGATGATCCGCGCTGCGCAGATCGCCCCAATATTCTGCAGATCACGCTCCGGCACCAATTCGACCAGATCAAGACCGACAATTCTGGCCTTCGAGGCGACGCCCGCGATCAGGTCTATGACGTCGAAATAGGACAAGCCGCCAGGTTGCGGCAGGAGCACGCCGGGAATGACGGACGGATCCAGGCCGTCGCAGTCGATCGTGATCAGGCAATTCGCGCTGTCCTCGATTGCACTCAGGACGGCTTGAACGCCCCGGCTTTTGAGCTCTCGTGCCGTAATAATCCTGGAGCCCCAATTCCGCGCGCAACTGAGCTCCTGCAGGCCCGAGCCGCCGATACCCCGTAAACCGACCTGCACAATGCGTTCGACCCAAGGCAACTCGCTGGCGCGCCGCATCGTGCTGGAAAACGTATGTGCTGAGCCGTCGCGCTGGTCCTTCCAATCCAGATGCGCGTCGATCTGCAGGATCGTCAGCTTGCCCATGTCTTCGAACGCCTCGAAGAACGGTATGGGGACAGAATCATCTCCGCCGAGCAGCATGGGTACCGCGCCGGACTTCAGGATCTTCCTGGTGGCGGACCTGATTGCATTCCGGTTTTGCTCGGGGGCCTCGGGTGACGTGGCAAGATCGCCGCCATCGACGACCCGGATTTGCTCCGGGTCGAGCAGGATTCCGTCTTGGTCGAAATCCCACCTGGCAAGGTCGGTCTGATAAACGCGCAAAGCATTGCGAATGGCCGCTGGGCCATTCGCGGCATGGCTGGTCCTGCCCTTCACATGCGGCGTGGCGTCGGCAGCTCCGAAGATGACGACGTCGGCTTCGCCAAGAGGCAGGGCAAGGTCGCACGCCGCGACGCCGAGGAATGTGTTGCGGTCGCTCGCCATAGCCGTCTCGCTGGAGGCACTCAGTCCGGCCGACAGAGCCAATCCGCAACGCCTCCGCGAGTTCCTGACCTGCTCTTGGCCTGCCGCCGAGCCGGGCGGTCGAAGCCGCTCTCGCGGAGGACGTGACCTCATAAACGTCGGCTTACCAAGGCAAAGCGGAAGCTCCCACCTTCGGCGTGGTCGGCGGCTTGTGACCACAGCGGACTCCAGCGCGTCGAGCTTCCCCTGAGGGAGTGGACGAGTGGGCGGGCCGCTTTCTTCTGGAACGAAATTAAATTGATTTAATTCAGTTATTGTGATTTAATTTGGGCTTATCTCTGGACGGAGAAACGCATGCCAGATCAGGACGACCGTCGCGAGTTCTTAAGAACCTGCGGAAAGTTCGCGGCGGTGACACCTCCAGCCATCACCCTACTCCTGTCGACATCCCTTACATCGGATGCGATCGCGAAGTCGGGCGCAGGCGCGGTCCACGACGACCATCACCACGGCAACAATGGCTGGGGCAACGGCGGCGGAGACGGCAGCCCCAACGGCAAGGACGATAGAGGCCGCTGAGACGACGACACACGGCCTCCGGAAGGAGACACAATGCAGACCAGGCGCCGCGACGTAGATTGGCATTTCGCCAGCTTCGTTGTTTCGATGATCTGGCTCGCGATTGTTGCTGCCGCTCTTCTTGCAGTGCTCTTCCGAGGGCACCCTTGAGGAGTTATGAAGTACATTTTCATCGCGGTCGGCTGCTGGCTGCTGCTGAACCTGCTCTTCGTTGTGTTAGTCACGCCGCCGCGTAGTCGCCGGCCGCGACAGCTTGCTCGCACGATTCATGCGGTCAAGAAATTCATTATGAGCAGACGGCAGCCCCCCACCTGATGAGGGCAGTGACGCGCTGCAAAAAAAACGACAGTAAGGCTGGCTGTTTATTTCCAGCGACGCCGCACCGCAGTTCGCTGTATCGTGCCGTTCCGTTTTTTTCCAACAGCGGATTCGATTGCCATGCACCACATCCAGAGTACGCATATTGCCGCGATACTGAAACTGACCGCCCAGCAGCTTGAAGCACTTCGCACCCGCCCAGAGATCCAAAAGGAATATTCCGAAATCCTCGTTTTGAGAGAGAAAATAAAACTGGCGACCGATCTGAAGAAGGCTCGCCGGCAGCTCCTTACTCGGTCCCTGCCAAGCGCCTGAAGGGAGAGAACTCCACCCGTGCCTTGCGCTGTGAGGCTCGAGCAAGGAGCTGCTCGTTGGCATTCCCGCTTGTGGACCCGAAGCGGACATCTTAGCAGCGCCGCACGGCATATCCCGTCGCTGTGGCAGCGCAAACAATACTTCCCGAATGCTGATAGCGCCTTGTCGGTTATCTCCCTCACAACCGATGTTTTGTTTTGCGAAAGCCCTCGATGTTCTTGCCAAATTCATCCGCGAGCGATTTCTTTTGGCTTCCGTACGCGGCAGCGATTTCCGGGTGTAAGCGCAAGTAGTCGCGAAACAGCAGGAAATCTCTCCAGCGTGGATTGCATTGCTCCATGATGTGAAGATGGTGTGTCCAGGGTCCAGGCATCCTCTTCCGAAAAAACAGTTCACCAGGTAACCATGCTTCGTACTCGGGGATGTAGGTGTATCCGAGTTGCGCGAATGGCCTCACAAACGTGGACTTCGCGCGCAACAAGTTCGGGAGGCCGACCAAGATGTCCATAATCGGTTTGGCCGAGAGGCCGGACACAGACGTACTGCCCATGTGTTCGATCTTGAGCGCCGGACCGACCACAAATCGCAAGCGACGGCACTCCTGCTGGAAACGAACCGGCCAGTCGGGGTCATAGTCACGCACCTCGATGGCGCCCCTCCATACTTCTCCATTCTGTCCCCTCGCTGGAAGCTACCCTTCTCAAACGGCCCTGTTGGAGCAGACCACCGTTTCTGCATGTGATCGGACTCACTGCAATGCGCGGCATCTCCCGATATACGGGTCAGCTTTTGGGGCTTCAGCGACGTCGTGGGCGCACCATATTGAGGTCCATCCAGCGAGGCATGGCGGAGTAGATTTGCTCAGGTTGAGTTCTTCGCACTTTGACCCATAAGCGACATGGGTGGATTGAAAATCCTTGCAGTGCAATAGGCCGTGCGGCATCGGATGGCTCGCGAGGACCGGGCGAAGCTGATAGATTGCCATCGTCAGGAGCTGATCGATGACATCCATTGACGAGCGTCTTCTCGAAAGCAAGATGACGCAGATCGAGCAGGCCCGCACTTGGAGCCCGCGCGTAATCTCCAAGTTCGAAACGCTGATTCGCAGTGGTGACGAGGTCAGCCTGTACCGCGCCAATCCGCTGGCGTTCGCCCGTGATCGCAGTGTGGCTGAGCCGGAGTCGATCGATCTGTTTCTCCATGCCGCTCGCGCCGGGCTGGTCGACATGCATTGGGACATTCTCTGCCCCCACTCGGGTCTGGTGCTGGAAAGCTTCGGGAGGCTCCGTGCGCTCCGGAGCCATTTCGTCTGCGGGCTTTGCGATATCGAGGGTCACACCGAACTCGACGACTTCATCGAAGTGTCCTTCTCCGTCTCGCCGCAAATTCGGCACCTCGCCTTGTATGACGTCGACAATCTCTCGATCGAAGATCTGCACTGGAAGCTCAAGTTCGCCAACAGCGGACGGCTGCCCGGCGGACAGACTCGATTTGTCGATGTCTTGCGCGGTTTCGTTCGCGGAATGACTTATCTGCCGTCCGGTCTGACAACGACGCTGCAGACCGATATTGGGCCGGGCGCGGTCTCAGGCGTCAACGTCCAGACCCAGGCGGGCTTTACGCTCCCGGTCGCGCTCGATCCCACTGCCGTGCAGATGCCGAATACTCCGACGATCGTTCGTGCCACCTATGACGGGCAGCGGTTCACGCCCGCCGTTTCGGCCGTGCCGTCGGGGCCTGTGATCTTCGAGATCAGCAACACCGGCCCTAAGCGCGGTTCGCTGCTCCTGATCAACTGGCCACCTGAAATCTTGGAAATGCCAGAGAAGCCGACCCTCGAATTCGATCCCTACGTCTCGGGCGGGATGCTGCTGACGCGTCAGACGTTCCGCAAGCTCTTCCGCTCAGAGCGCGTAGATGAGGAGGAGGGCCTCGGCGTTCGGCAGGTGACGTTCCTGTTCACGGACCTGAAGGGTTCGACCGCGCTCTACGAGCGCCTCGGGGATCTTAATGCCTATGCTCTCGTCCGCGAACATTTCGCTCTCCTCGACGCAATTGCCCATCGGCATGCCGGTGCCATCGTGAAGACCATCGGCGACGCCGTCATGGCTGCGTTTTTCCGGCCGGTGGATGCCGTGGAGGCAGCGCTGCACATTCTGCGGGACATCGGAGAGTTCAACTCCAAGCACGGCCAGCCCGCCGTCGTTCTCAAAATGGGGGCACATTGCGGTCCTTCCATCGCCGTGACCCTCAACGAGAATCTCGACTATTTCGGCCAGACCGTGAATATTGCCGCGCGGGTGCAATCATTCGCCGACGCCGGCGAAATCTGTCTCACTGAAGCACTCTACACCGCGCCCGCTGTTCGCCAGCTGCTGGCGGGCCACCATGTCGAGGAGTTCGAGGCGCCGCTGCGCGGCGTCGAAGGCGAGGCGCGAGTCTACCGGGTCACCGGCCGATTGTAGCCTAGGCTCTGCGGCAGTCCGCACTAGCGTAGTGATCGAAATGTATTTCCGACATCTGGCCGCCGCGAGGCGGCTTTTCTTGGACACGGCAAGAGCAAAGGAGTCTGTTCGTGTGAAGGGTTTCGGATGCCGGCCGCATGATTGACGGCGCGGCACATTCGGGCGGCCGGCGTCCGAAAGCCTCCAAGGGAGGAAACCGCGCATGGTGGG
>NZ_JADPJC010000024.1:0-14265 GCF_023073215.1 Bradyrhizobium sp. 35 | reverse complement strand
CGTCAATCGCTTCCTCGACTTCCTCGTGGGGGAAGCGCTGATCGTCAGCAATCCCATTGCTGATTTGCGTGCCGAGTACCATGCGAAAAGCGACAAGGCTATCGTGCGGTCGCTGCTCGCGCCCGATCCCGATCAGGCACTCGAAGCGCTACGGCAGTTCCCACCGTTCAGCAGTGTTCTCGGCGACCTCATGCGCAACCACATCGCGCTGATGCAGGCGAGAGGTTATCGCTATCAGACGCAGACCCGCTGGTTCTGGCGGTTCGATCGCTTCTTGCAAGCGCATCCGGAGTTGGCGGGAGAGTCAGTATCGATCATGTTGCAGCACTGGGCGGCCGCGCGATCAACCGCCAACCATGCCGCCGAATGCGAAAAGCTCGCTCGTGCCTTGGCCAAGGCACAGCATCATCTCGATCCCAGCACCAAACCAAGGCGTCCGGATCCCCGTCCTGCACAACAGGTCGCGCGACATTGGCGTCGGCCATATATTTACAGCGCGCAAGAGGTTCGCCGTCTCCTCGACATCGCTCTGACCTACCCCTCTCCACGCTCACCGTTGCGGCCGATCAGCCTCTACACCATGCTGGTCCTGACCTATTGCGCGGGATTGCGGCTAGGCGAACTCGCACGCCTGAACCTTGCCGATATCGATCTGCAGGTTGGCACGATTACCATCCGGGAGACGAAGTTCTTCAAATCGAGGATCTTGCCATTGGCTGACAGTGCGTTGTCGGCGCTGCGGGAATATCTGGAGGCGAGACGCAAGGCGAAGATGCCACAAAGCCCCGAATCTGGCCTGTTCTGGCACGATCAGGGCAATGCGCGCTACACGTCGCACGCCATCGCCGGTTGCCTTGTCGACATCCTGCGGCGTGCCGGACTCAAGGCGGCGAAAGGCAAGACTGGCCCTCGCATCCACGACCTGCGTCACTCGTTTGTGGTGAACCGCATTCTCGAATGGTGCCGCGCCGGCATCAATCCGCAGGACAAGCTTCCATTCCTCGCGACATATCTGGGGCACCGCGATATCCACTCGACGCTGGTTTACATCACGGTCACCCAGGAACTCCTTCAGCAAGCAAACGAACGCTTCCGGACGTTCGCGTCACATTGCCTGCACGCGTCAGAGGGGGTGCAGCCATGAAACCGGTCGACCCGTTCCCGAGGCTGCTTCATGCCTTCTTTTACGAGTGGATGGTTCAGCAGCGAAATGCCTCTGCGCACACCGTTCGGTCCTACCGTGACACATGGCGCCTGTTCCTCAGGTTCGTGGCTCAACGCCGACGCCGGCCGATAGCCCAGCTCGCACTGGGGGACCTGACGGCCCTCCGAGGTCAAGACCTTCCTGCAATACACCGAGCAGGAACGCGGAGATACGATTGGCACGCGCAACTGTCGCCTGTCCGCATTACGTAGCTTCTTTAGCTTCGTTGCTGACCGCGAGCCGACGGCTATCGAGCAATGCACCCAGATTCTGCACGTGCCCATGAAGAAAGCGCCGATCCATGCGCCGTGCTATCTGGAGCCCGAGGAGGTGAAGGCCATTCTGGCGCAGCCCGACCGCTCGACGATCGAGGGGCAACGCGACCACGCGCTCTTCTGCTTCCTCTACAATACCGGCGCGCGCATCCAGGAGGCGCTCGATGTTCGCCCGCGGGCGATCCGGTTCGACTCGCCAACCTGCGTGCGTCTTTACGGCAAGGGACGAAAAGAACGGCTGAGCCCTCTTTGGCCAGAAACCGTGTCGTTGCTAAGATCGCAGCTCATGCGACAGCCGAGGGCCGACGACGAGCTCATCTTCGTCAATCGGTATGGTGTCCCGCTCGGCGCATCGGGCGTCCGCTTCAAACTGGCGCAATACGTCGAAGCGGCAGCGAAGATCATGCCGAGCCTGGCCTCAAAGCACGTAACACCTCATAGCTTCCGTCATGCGACGGCGGTGCATCTGGTAGCGGCAGGCGTTGACGTCACTGTGATCCGAAGCTGGCTCGGCCATGTCAGCCTCGACACCACAAACCACTACGCTCAGGCAAATCTGGAAACAAAGCGCCTGGCGTTGGAGCGCCTCGAAAGCCCGTCACGATCGGCAAAACGACCATCGTGGAAACAGGACCAGAGCGTTCTGGCCTGGCTCGATACCCTTTAGCGGCAAGGAAATAATGTGGAGGAGATCGCGCACTATCCCAGCATAACACCGGAAACGTGGTGCTCCTTCACATTATGATCTGCTGCTGATTACTTGATGTGTTGCGCGAGGACAATCATGCAATTGTCCGGGCCGCTTCACAGGCCAGCAAGGTCGCGGACTATCTCCTTGGATTCTTGCCAGCACCCGCTGCCGACATGAAGGCGGAAAAAGCGGACCAGGAAGCGGCGTGAGGCTCCGCCCGGTCACCGCGGGCACGAGAGTGAGAGGGCGGGTCGTTTTCCGCGACGGGTTGGAGGTCGAGAGAGAGGCTCTCGGCCGCCCGTCGTGGAGAATCGACATGACGAAGGCTGTCCAAAAGATCACCTTGTCGCCCTCGCGTGATATTCCGTTCAACAAGCTGGTGCTGAGCCAGTCCAACGTCCGGCATGTTAAGGCGGGCATTTCCATCGAGCAACTCGCCGAAAGTATCGCGCAGCGGACGCTTCTGCAAAGTCTCAACGTGCGGGCGGTCGTGGACACTGACATGAGACCGGCATGTTCGAGGTGCCGGCTGGTGGCCGGCGCTATCGCGCGCTGGAACTTCTCGTGAAGCAGAAGCGCATGGCGAAGACGCAGGCGGTTCCCTGTGTCGTGCGCGACGGCGGCATTGCTGAAGACGACTCGCTTGCAGAAAATGACGAGCGGGTAGGGCTTCATCCGCTCGATCAGTTCCGAGCCTTCCAGACCTTGAGTGCCGCCGGCATGTCCGAGGAGGATATCGCGGCTCGGCACTTCGTGACGCCGGCTGTCGTTAAGCAACGACTCCGGCTGGCGTCCGTGTCGGCAAAGCTCCACGACGTCTATGCCGAAGACGGCATGACTCTCGAGCAATTCATGGCCTTCTCTGTTACAGCCGAGCACGCCAGGCAGGAGCAGGTCTGGGAGAACGTCAGCCGATCCGGATATGATGAGCCCTATCAGATCCGGCGAATGCTCACGGAAAATACCGCGCGCGCGACCGATCGCCGCGTGCAGTTCATTGGTCTGGATGCTTACGAGCAGGCTGGTGGCGGCGTTTTGCGGGATCTGTTCGAGCACGATGATGGTGGTTGGCTCCAGGACACTGCCTTGCTCGACCGTCTCGTGACAGAAAACTCAAAGCCGAAGCGGAGTCGATTGCAGCCGAAGGCTGGAAGTGGATTTCGGTCGCCGTCAATTTCCCCTACGGCCACACCGAGAGCCTGCGCGAAATCCAGGGCAAATCTGTCGATCTCTCTCCGGAGGAGCAAGCCACCATCGACGCCCTCAACGCGGAGCAAGCCAAGCTTGAATCCGATTATCAGGATGCCGACGAATTGCCTGATGAGGTCGATCAGCGTCTTGGCGAAATCGAGGCGGCACTGGTCGCGTTCGAAGACCGGCCAATGATTTACGATCCGACCGAGATCGTCCGCGCAGGCGTCTTCGTCTGCATCGATTCCGAAGGCCGCCTCTCGGTGGATCGGGGTTACGTCCGGCCGGAGGACGACATGTCGGCAGACGATCCTGATATCGGGCAGGGCGCCGACACACACTCAAACGAGGGGAAGGCGGCTGGTACTTCCGTCCAGCACACGGCCATCGCCATCGCGGGTGGCGCTCCCGAGGTGGAAGAAGATGATGAGGACGCCACGAAACCTCTGCCGGATCGGCTGATCACCGAGCTGACGGCACATCGCACGCTGGCGTTGCGGGATGCGCTGGCAGAAAATCCTGCGATCGCGTTTCAGGCGGTGCTGCACAACTTCGTGCTGACGGCCTTTTACCGCTTCGCATCGTCCGGCGGCTGCCTTGAGATCGGCCTTCGCACGCCGACCTTTCCGGCTCAAGCGCCTGGCCTGAGGGAAAGTGCGTCCGCGAAGGCCGTTGAGGCGCGGCATGAGTCCTGGAAAGCACGATTGCCGAACAGCGAGAACGATCTTTGGGATGCGCTCGCAGCTCTCGATTGCGGCGCACAGGCGTCCCTGTTCGCTCACTGTGCGTCATTCGCGGTCAACGCCGTCTTTGAGCCGGCCAACCGCTACAATCAGGGCCGCGTCTCCGCCCACGGCGACCGCACCCGGCTCGACCAGGCGGATGTGCTCGCGCGGGCCGTCCGCCTCGACATGGTCCGAGCGGGCTGGAAGCCCTCCGTCGACAACTATCTCGGCCGGGTCACCAAACCTCGCATCCTGGAGGCGGTGCGGGAAGCAAGAGGCGAATCGTCCGCACAATTGATCGACCACCTGAAGAAGGCCGACATGGCCAAGGAAGCTGAGCGCCTTCTCGATGGTTCGGGCTGGTTGCCGGAGCCGCTGCGTGTCGTCGAGTCCGGCGTATCGTCACTGGAGCAGGAGAGTGAAGCGGGCCCGCTGCCTGAATTCCTCGGAGAGGACGAGGATCGGGAGAACGCGAACGAGGATGAGGATCCGCAACAACTCGACGCCGCTGAGTGAGATAGTTGGACGGCTCTGGCCGTCCGTAGGTGCTTGGGGACCGGTGTGCAGCGCCGGTCCCCGTTTTTCTGGGCGAGCGCTGAGAGGGAGAGCCGGGCCGGGAAGGGTTTTGAGCCGTCGGGGTCAAAGGAGAGCGCCTGATGGTTCGATCCTTTCCTGCTCTCCGAAAGAAACCCTCCCATGACCGAATCTCTCGCCGGCGGCGCTGCCGCCGCGCCGCTCTCGGTGCGCGCCGATGCAAGTCTCACCTCCGCCGCCGTCAGGGCCGCGCGACAGCTCGCGATTGATCTCGAGCGCGGCCGTTGCATCGATGCCGCTGTCCTGCGTAGCGCCATGGGAGCTGCCTTCGGCGCTTCCGACGCCACTGGCGTCTGGAACTGGAAAACCGCCTATGATGTCTGCGAGGCGGCAACCGTTCTGTTCCTTCGCAAGTTTGGCCCGGCTATCCGTGTCAAGGCCGGCTCGACGGCCGCCATGCTGCCAATGCTCGCGAGAATCGCGCGCCGTCTGCCGACCCACACGCGGCGCTCCGAGGACAGTCAGGCCCTTCAACAATTCTCAACGCCGATCCCGCTTGGGCTTGCCGCATGCACGGCGGCCGGCATCACGCCGTCCGACCGGGTTTTGGAGCCTTCCGCGGGGACCGGCCTGTTGGCCATCTTTGCCGAGCTCGCCGGCGGCGCCCTGGTTTTGAACGAGCTGGCCGAGGCCCGCGCGGCGTTGCTCGATCAACTGTTCGCCAAGATTAAGGTGACGCGGTTCGACGCCGCCCAGATCGATGATCATCTCGATGCGGGTGTCGCACCGAGCGTCGTCTTGATGAACCCGCCGTTCTCGGCACTAGCAAACGTCGATCGACGGATGGCGGACGCGGCGCTCCGGCATATCACCTCAGCCTTGGCGCGGCTCTGCGACGGTGGGCGTCTGGTCGCCGTTACCGGCGCGAGCCTTACGCCCGATAATCCGGCATGGCGAGATGCCTTCGTTCGCCTCCAGGAGCGCGGGCGAGTGGTGTTTTCTGCGGCCATCGATGGCGCGGTCTACGCGAAACACGGAACGCGGACCGACACAAGGCTGCTCGTGATCGACAAGCAGCCTGCCGCAGATCCGAAGGTCTTTGAGGCCTCGCTGGGTATGGCGGGCGATGTTGCCACGTTGCTCGACTGGGTGAGCCAGCATGTGCCTCCAAGGCTGCCGGTCGCCACCCCCGTCGTGGTCGACGTCATCAGGCGCCCCGCGACGCCGCGGCCGGTCGGCGCCTTTGCACCGCGACCATGGTCGACTTCGGGAAATGTCGCGACCGAGGGCGTCGAGCTCACTTACGAGACTGTCGAGTGGACGCCTCCGGAAGGCGCTCGACTGACCGACGCGCTTTATGAGGAATACGCGCTGCATGCGATCCGTATCCCGGACGCGCATGCGCATCCGACCAAGCTCGTGCAGTCCGCCGCGATGGCCTCGGTCGCGCCGCCGAAGCCGTCTTACCGGCCCCACCTGCCGGCCAATGTCGTGGCGGATGGCATCCTCGCCGACGCCCAGCTTGAGAGCGTCATCTATGCCGGAGAAGCGCATTCCGAATTTCTTGCGGGCTCCTGGACGATAGATCCAACCTTTGATGTTGTGGCGGCCGCACGCGACCATGCAGAAAATGCCGTCCGCTTTCGCCGCGGCTGGTTCTTGGGCGACGGCACCGGGGCCGGCAAGGGACGGCAGGTCGCCGGTATCCTGCTCGACAACTGGCTCAAGGGCCGCCGCCGCGCGGTCTGGATCAGTAGATCCGACAAGCTGATCGAAGACGCGCAGCGCAACTGGTCCGCGCTCGGCATGGAGCGGTTGCTCGTGACGCCACTGTCAAGGTTTCGCCAGGGCGCACCGATCCGGCTCGCGGAAGGCGTCCTTTTCACCACCTACGCTACGCTGCGCACCGATGAGCGTGGCGAGAAGCTTTCGCGCGTGCGGCAGATCGTTGAATGGTTGGGCTCCGACTTCGACGGAGTGATCGTCTTCGACGAGAGCCACGCGATGCAGAACGCGGCAGGCCAGAAGGGCGAGCGCGGCGACCAGGCGGCATCCCAGCAGGGGCGTGCCGGGTTCAGGCTCCAGCACGCGTTGCCGAATGGGCGCGTCGTCTATGTCTCGGCGACGGGCGCCACGACAGTCCACAATCTCGCCGACGCCCAGCGGTTAGGCTTATGGGGCGGCGACGATTTCCCGTTCGCCACCCGCGCCGAGTTCGTCGAGGCCATCGAGGAGGGCGGCGTCGCGGCGATGGAGGTACTCGCGCGCGACCTCAAGGCGCTCGGTCTCTACGCGGCACGCTCGCTCTCTTACGAGGGCGTCGAGTACGAACTCGTCGAGCACCAGCTTACGCCCGAGCAGGTTCGGATATACGACGCCTATGCCGGAGCGTTCAGCGTTATCCATAACAATCTCGATGCCGCGATGCGGGCCGCGAACATCACCGGCGAGACCGGCACGCTGAACGGCAAGCGGATTCTCGTTTTCTCCGAGGCGGGCGGCACGGGAAGGAGCTACCATGCCGAGCTGTCGGCGCGGAATCGCCGCCTGCGGGTCCACTATTTGCTCGAGCCCGGCTGGAAGGCGGATGCCGCGATCCAGGGGCTCGGCCGCACCAACCGGACCAACCAGGCGCAGCCGCCACTGTTTCGTCCCATCGCGACCGAGGTGAAGGCCGAAAAGCGTTTTCTCAGCACCATTGCGCGCCGGCTCGATACGTTGGGTGCCATCACGCGTGGCCAACGCCAGACCGGAGGGCAGGGCCTGTTCCGGCCCGAGGACAATCTCGAAAGCCATTACGGCCGCGACGCGTTGCGCCAACTCTATACGCTGCTGGCGCGGGGCAAGGTCCGCGGCTGCTCGCTCGAGCGGTTCCAGGATGCGACCGGCCTGAAGCTCACGGATGCTAATGGGCTCAAGGATGACCTGCCTCCGATCACGACTTTCCTGAACAGGTTGCTGGCGCTCACGATCGATCTTCAGAACGTTCTGTTCACCGTCTTCGAGCAGCTCTTGACCGCCCGGATCGAGGCCGCGGTCGCCTCGGGCAGCTATGACGTCGGACTGGAAACGCTCAACGCCGAGAGCTTTGCCGTCACCGACCGGCGGACGATCTATGTCCATCCGGGCACTGGCGCCGAGACCCGGCTTCTCACCATCGCCCAGCGCCAGCGCAATCATCCTGTGAGCCTGGATGGTGCTCTTGCTCATCTTTCTGATCCTCGAACCATCCTGTTAATCATCGAGCGCTCGGGACGAGCAGCGGTGCAGGTCGCGGCTCCGAGCTTCATGCTTGATGACGGCGAGATCGAGCGGCGCGTCCGCCTGATCCGGCCCGTGGAACAGCAAAGCGTCCCCTTAAGAACGATGGCGGAAAGCCATTGGGTCGAAGTGGATCGCGGACGCTTCGCCGCGGCCTGGCTGGCGGAGCTTACCGAGATCCCAGCGTTCACGGAAAGCACGATCCACATCGTGACCGGGTTGCTGCTGCCGATCTGGAAGCGCCTGCCGAACGAGTCGACGCGCGTCTATCGGCTGCAGAGCGACGCGGGCGAGCGGATCGTCGGCCGCAAGGTCTCGGTTACCTGGGTCACGAATGTCCTTGCGGCTGACGCGCCGGCGCTCGCGCCAGACGCCGCTTTCGCCGCGCTGATGGAGGGGCGGACCGTCCTCGAGCTTGCGGAGGGTCTCCAGCTTCGCCGTGTCCGGGTGATGGGCGCACACCGCATCGAACTGGCGGGCTTCAACGACACCATGCGCGATCGCTTGCGGGCTTACGGCCTCTTTGGAGAAATCATCTCCTGGAAGCTGCGCATGTTCGTGCCCACGGACCGGAGCGGTGTCGAGATTCTGTCCCAGGTACTCGACCGTTATCCGGTCGAGCGTGCCAGTGAGCGGGAGGCCGCCTGATGCGTCGCGAGCCTTGCGAACTGGCACGCCGCCTCGCGCGCGAGGCCGAGGCGGTGTGCCGACACTATCTCTCCAACGGCAAGCGGCAGGGCCGGTACTGGCTGGTCGGGGATGTCCACAACACCCCTGGCCGCTCGTTGTTTGTGCGGCTCAAAGATTTGCCGAAAGGCCCTGCCGGAAAATGGACCGACGCCGCAACCGGCGAGCATGGCGATCTTCTCGACGTCATTCGTGAAACATGCGGCTTGCGCGATTTCCGGGAGGTCGCAGAGGAGGCGAGGCGCTTTCTGAGGCTGGCTCGTAGTGAACCGGAGGTCGCCCCGAAACCCGTTCGTCCACTAGCACCGGCTGGATCGCAAGAGGCGGCGAGACGGCTCTTCATGATATCCCAACCGATCGAGGGGACGCTGGTGGAGACATATTTGCAGCGTCGCGGGATCGCCCACGTGCACCATGGTGGCAGTCTGCGCTTCCATCCGCGCTGCTATTATCGGCCCGACGAACACCTGCCAGCCGAGACCTGGCCGGCGATGATCGCCTGCGTCACGGATCTCGAACGCAGGATCACTGGCGTGCATCGCACCTGGCTCGACCCGGACGGCTTTGATCGCATTCGGCTGGGCAAAGCTCCGATCGATACCCCACGACGCGCGATGGGCGATCTCCTCGGCAACGCGGTTCGCTTCGGCGCGGTGGACGACGTGCTCGCTGCCGGCGAGGGAATCGAAACCATGCTTTCGCTACGTTACGTGCTGCCGAGCATGCCCATGGCGGCTGCGCTCTCGGCCAATCACCTCTCAGCCATGGTGCTTCCCAATGGGCTGCGCCGGCTCTACATCTCCCGCGATCTCGATGCTGCTGGCGATGTGGTGCAGGCGACTCTCAGCCAGCGCGCAGCGGAAGCCGGCATTGAAGCAATCGCGCTGTCGCCCCGGCTGGGCGACTTCAACGAAGATCTCCATGTCTTCGGCCTCGATGCCGTCCGAGCAGCGTTGCGGTTCCAGCTCGTGCCAGAGGACGTCGTTCGCTTCCTGCATTCCTCGACGGTGCCCGCGGAATAGCTCCCGGTCTTCAATCCACGTTGATGGGCGAGTCATAGGCGAGGCCAATACCGGAAGAGGACGCGACCTCGGCCTTCTAGAGGGCGATCGGACGGCAAGCGGCCCGGGGCCGGCAATGGCTGCGTCCGGCTATTTTCCGCCGCGCGCCGGCGATGTGAAGACACATCGTACGTTTGGCTAGCGCGCTTTGCATCGCGAAGCAAAATAGCCGGCCTCCGCCATCCTCCGCTGCCGCTTCGGCCCTTTCGGGTTCTGGCACGCTCCGCCCGCCGTCAGAGGATCGCCACGAAGGCCGCGATGGTCGCGGCCGATCCGGCAAGGACCTCTTCCCATGTCCGACCATGACGACATCGAACCGCCGCACAACTCTTCTCCGACCGACCACGTCATCACCGAACTACAGCTCTTCGGCCATCGTCCATTCGACGACCAGCCCGATCCAAGACCGCTCCCCGAGGGCAAGATGATTGGCGGCGCCGTCGCGGATATATTCGACGCCCTGGTCGCGACCCTGAGCGACACGCGGCTTGAGCCGGATCTTGACGATCTGCTCTGGTCGACAGTCAACCTGTTCCATCGTGCCGTCGACCGCATCGAGCGGCAGCTCGATAATAACGAACAGGCGCAGCAGAAGAGCCAACGCGAGCAGAACGGCTCCGAAGTGCGATCGGTCGAGCTTGAGCGCCTAACAGCCGAAGGCATCACGCTGATCGAGCGCCGCAACTGCCTGGAGCTCTTTCGCGACCAGGCCATCGAACGATTTGAGGTCAACACCGGCGCATCCTGGCGGCCGCGATCGGGATCATTGGTCAACCACCGCACGCTCACCGCGGCAATGATCGACTCCCGCGACTTCATTGCCGCCAAACGACGCGCCGAGACCGAGGTCTTGTTGCCACCAGGACCGAAAATCGCACTCACCGGCGGGCTCGACTTCAATGACCACAACCTCATCTGGGATCGCCTCGACAAGGTTCATGCCAAGCACCCGGACATGGTCCTCCTGCATGGCGGCTCTCCCAAGGGCGCCGAACTGATCGCCTCCAAATGGGCGACGAGCCGCAAGGTGCCACAGATCGCCTTCAAGCCCGACTGGACCAGGCACGCCAAGGCGGCGCCGTTCAAGCGCAACGATGCGATGCTCGAACTCCTGCCGATCGGTGTCATGCATTTCCCGGGCACGGGAATTCAGGACAATTTCGCTGACAAGGCGAAGCGGTTCGGTATTCCCGTTTGGAAGTTCGGCGGCGCATGAGCGCCGTCTACTCGCCTCCAAGCCGACCAAGATGGCGCTGCGCGCCGCAACTCCGCCTCGTTTCGATTTTACGTGCAAAGCCGCGCCGTGGTGGTGGTGGAGGCGCGACCAATACGTCTGTGCATTGGAGCCACCGCCATGCTCGCCCTTGGGCTTGCCTCAACCCGCTTGGCATCGGTTTGTTCTGCTGGCTGATCTTTGCGCTCGCGGTGTATGCCTTGCCGTTTTTCGTCGCAGTTACCGTCGGAATGTCCGCATTTCGTGATGGCGCGGGCGTCTTCGGCGCACTGCTTATCGGAATTGTTTCTGGCGCGCTGACGCTTGCCGCGGGTCAGCTCACTCTCGCCTTTAGTCAGTCCTTGACCTTGCGCGTCGCGATCGCAACCGTCTTCGCGGTCCCCGCGGCAATAGCCGGCTATCATGTGGTGTTTGCCCTGTCGCAGATCGAGGTCGCCTCGCTGGTTTGGCGCGAGGCCTTCGCTTGCGTAGGTGCGCTTTGCATCGGCGGCACGGCATGGGCGCGTTTGACCTTTTTCGCGAGGACCCGCCCATCGGACTCGGCCGCGGTGGTGGAGAATACACCTCGACCAGTTCTTACCGCCGCCAAGCACGAGCAATGAGGCGTCGTTGCCATCAGGTCCAGCAAGCTCGCACAGAGACCAGGTTGAACGAGAGAGCGTCGAGCTTGAGCGAAAGGTAACCGCGTTTCTCCTCGAAGCCTTTAAGCAAGCCCCACCAATCTCTGTCTGGCCCGCATAGCTGCGGTGAGGCGCGCCGCGCTCGATCATTTCTGCGGGGACGATACCGCCCTTTGCGGCAGATTGTTTCTCCTTCTGCGCCGACCCGTACCGACCTCTTGCTCAGCACAACCGAGATTCGCCAAATCTTCTCCTTAAGATTGCGGTTCAGCACCGGACGCACGTGGCCTCTTTGATGGCTCGATCTGGCCGAAGACCGGCTGCGCCTCGATCGTCTGAGCCGCAACGCCGTTGGAGCGACTTTCTTCCCCTGGGCTTGCGCCCATTCCTCGCGAGACAAGAAAGTCGCTCCCACGGCGTCCTCCGCTGCGCTCCGGCCCGCCAGCGGGTGCGTCGCCGATCGTCTTCGGCCTTTAGATCGCCATCGAGGCCGCGGTGGTCGCGGGCTCGAAACACAACAGGAGAAGTGACATGGCTAACATCGGTTCTTTCAAGAAAGTCGGCAACGATTTCCAGGGCGAGATCGTCACGCTGAGTTTGCAGGCCAGGGGCGTCCGCATCGTCGCTGAGACCAACCGCTCCAACGACAACGCTCCCAGCCACCGCATCTACGTGGGCCGGGCGGAGATCGGGGCAGCCTGGTCGAAGCGCTCCGAGGAGGGCCGCGATTACCTCTCGCTCAAGCTTGACGATCCGTCGTTCAACGCGCCGATCTACGCGAACCTGTTCGACGACGAAGGCGGCGAGGGCTACACGCTCTTGTGGTCGCGGCCGCGCAAGACCGGGGAGTAAGGCTCGGTCCAAAGCCCCGCCCGAGTTGATCGGGCGGGGTTCCCTTCCTCGGCCCAAAGGAAAAGCATCAACCGTACTGGTCAGACCGACATGCTCGCTACGGCTTCCGGCGCCGGGGAGAACGGCGAAAAACATTGTTCGGCCACTTGCTTCACTAAGCTATTGATTACTCATCGTTTTTGTGGCCGCGCCCGACCCTAGCGCCTGCCCCTGCGCCGACAAGCGCTAACTGCCTGTCCAAGAAAAAAACCCTGAACACAGACGTTAATGCCGGTAAACTCTGAAACCATCATTTGCGGATTCGCAGCATGCCCCTCCACGCAACTAGCGGCTCAACGCCCGCCGGCTCTTCCCGGCGAAGGAGAAGTGAATACACGTCTCCTCCCGAACGGCATGCCTATCCATTTCCGGACCTTCTGAAACGCATTGGTCGACCGGCGCTTGACGACCGGCAGATGGATTTCCTGCGCGACGCTGCAACGGAGAGAGAGGCAACCGTATTCTATGCTGGCAACCTCGATCTACTCGACGCTCCCACTGTCTCGATTGTAGGCACCCGTGAGGTTTCGGACGCTGGGTGGAAACGTGCGTCTCAGTTGGCACGTGAGCTCGCCAAGCGTGGTGTAACAATCGTGAGCGGCCTAGCCAAAGGCGTTGATACCGCCGCGCTGGGCTCTGCTATCGAACATGGCGGCCATGTTGCTGCCGTCATTTGGGACGCCGTTGGACAAGGCATATCCAGCCGAGAACGCCAGCCTTCAACAGCAAATTTACGCTCATCACCTGCTGATGTCGCCCTTCAAAGATGGCGATCGCGTGTTCCGATCCAACTTTCCGGTTCGGAATCGAGTGATGGCTGCCGTCAGCGACGCGACCGTGATCATCGAAGCCTCCGATACCTCCGGGACCTTGCATCAAGCTGCCGAGTGCGGACGGCTCGGCCGCTGGTTGTTCATCGCTAAGCCCGTAGTCGACGACCCCGCCCTATCATGGCCAAAGAACTTCATTGGCAAGCCGAAGGTCGGAGTTCTGTCATCGATCGACGACGTGCTCCACGCCATTGCCTAACCTCAAGCATCTGAGCCTCTGTGCATATCTCACCGACACTGATGTAGAGTGGCGGGACGAAGATTATGTGGCCACTAAGATGGTGAAGGCGCTCAAGGGGGATTCCATTAAGGGATATTTTGACTTCAAGATCGGCGAGAAGGTGCGCCGGTTCGATCAGTCCAATGTGTCGGAGTTCGTAGAGCGAATCCCTCGGGCACTCGCCCGGATGATTGCGCGTCATTATCCCGGTGAAGCCTCTCTAGTGCCTATCCCGAATTCGCACGTCATCGCCTCGACGACGCCCGGATTCAAGACACTCGAATTGGCAGAGAAGATCGCTGCAAATGGCAACGGCAAACTGAAGGTTGTGCCGGCGCTGGTCTTTGGTGAGGTCCAGCAGAAGTCGCGAGAGGGCGGCCCTCGAGATCCGAAGCACTTCGAGAGCGCGTACCGCATCGTGCGAACGCTGTCAGGTCCTGTGATATTGGTCGATGATGTTTGTACGAGCGGCGGTCACCTCGTCGCAGCGTATTGGCTTCTCAACAAGCAGGCCAGTCCAGTCGTGCTCGCCTGCACGTTTGGCAAGACAACCAAGGCTCAGCTTAAGAATCCCATCGGAATGCGCGAAGACCAGATCGACGTGACTCGTCGATAGAAGCGCTTGGCACCACGAGGAGTGGGCCCAACTCGGCGGCATCCAAAATCTTGTCGATCGTAAGCGTAGCGCCGCGGCCCTTTAGATTGTCTGTGCGCGATCTTGGGAGCACCGTTAGAAGAGTCATCTTCTGCAAGGGTGCTCATAATGGACGACCATTCGGACGACATAAGACGACCATTGACACAGCGTATCGAAGTGTACGCCGGCGCAGGCCGTAAGCAG
>NZ_JADPJC010000008.1:0-15163 GCF_023073215.1 Bradyrhizobium sp. 35 | reverse complement strand
ATCCGGGGCGAGCCGGGATGAACTTCTGCTCCTACATAGTGCGCGACCAGTCGGACGATTCGTTCGCCATCCGCTGCCGAAAGGCTCTCTCCGGTGTCTATAAGCCCGCTCGACAACCGGTCGATCCATAGCCGCCCGTCGGGATTGAGCATCACCTCCACAACGGTCTGATCTTCCAAAAAGCCCGCAATGGCCGGCCCAAGGGCGGTGCGGAGCATGCGCGCCCCGCGCAACTCGGCTTCCGAATGAAATGAATGTATCGCCACGGCTGCCCCACATGATCGAGGCCCTGCCCTTCAGCGGCCTCATGTGGGACAAGCAGAAAAAGCAGATCCTGCGCTATCGCAAGACGGGATCATTGCCGTCGTAGTCTGGCGTAGAAACGGCAAGAGTCGGAAAGGAAGGTTCGGTAAGCTCGTGTTCGGCGCGCTGAAAAAGGCGCACTCGTTGGCATCAGCCCGTCAAGCTCGCGTCACCACTCCAGGTGTTCATCCGCCTCCAGGATCGCAACCCCCGTCGCTGGGATAGCGGCATGAGCCGAGCTCCAGCCGCAGGCCGGTTGGAGTATAGCCGAAGTCCTGCCCTTCCCTTTCCGACTTCGAAACCATGGAACGGCAAACCAGGCGAGCGCCGCCAGCTGTAGCAGCATGTTCAGTCCGAACGCGGTCTGGTAGGCAATCAAAGGATGGTGGCCGGCCTCAACGGGCCATCGCTCAAGAATCAGTCCCGTCCCGTACTGCACGATGAAGGCCCAGCCAAATTGCAGGACGTTCAAACCACCATTCGCGCGCGCGACCAGTTGGGGCGGGAAATAATCTCCTATGATGGCGTAGGTCAAAGCGGTGGCCGACCCGGCCACCGACACGACGCACCACGGCAGAAGTGACGGCCAGGGCGGATGCAGGATCAGGACGATCTCCGCTCCGATCAACAGGGCCGCGACGGCCGCGAACAACACTTCCATATTCCTGCCACGGCTGCGCACCCAGGTTGCAAGCACGCCCAAGACTAGCGCCCCGAGGCTCAAAACAGTCGCCATCACGAACAGCTCGCTGACGAGACTTGTTCGATTTAGCCGTTCGATATCGCAAAGCCAAGGTGCCGCCCACAAGGACTGCAGTGCCCACGCCGACCCGATACAGGTTGCCGACAGGGGGGCAATCCGCCAGAAGCGTTGATCAGAGTAGATGGTTTTCAGTGTGGCCGGCTTCGTGCTGCCCGATGGGCTGTCGACTCGTTCGGGAGCGACCAGATAGATCAAAATGGCAGCGAGCGCGCTTGCGGCGGCCAGCACCGCGAACAGGCCGCGCCAGCCTATCCAGTCCAGGAGCACCTCGGCAGGAGCGGTTGCCGTGACCGCGCCCAACGAACCCAGCATGATCATAAAGCCATTGATGAGGGCCAAACGTTCTCTAGGAAACCAGAGGACGATCATTTTAAGGCCCGACATCAGCGCTGCTGCACTCCCAAGTCCGATCATCGCGCGGGCGATGAGAAGCGAAACGAAACCCGTCGATAGTCCGAAGAGCGCGGCCCCCGCTGCTGCCACAACCAAGAGCAAGCTCTGGACCCGGCGCGGCCCGTAGCGATCTAGTAACATGCCGATCGGGATCTGACCCGCCATGACGACCAGGAAATAGATCGACGTGAGCAGCCCGATGTCGGCAGCGCCCAGCCCGAGGTCGGAGCCAAGGGGTCCAGCGATCAGCGTATTGATCGTCCGGAACAGGTAAGCAAGGTAGTACCCGGCCGCGAAGGGAAGAAAGATGCAGGCGATGAGCCGCCACACAGGAAGCGGTTCGATGCGTGGCACAGGCGTTGTTTGCGCGGCGAACCCTTTCTGTACGCTTCTGCCGTTCTGGACGGTGCGTTCAACACAACGAGCTGGACAGGTTCTGAAAGTTCAGCTTGCTGCCGCCCTCCTCGGCGGCAGCGCGCGGCTCGGAGCCCCCCTCTACAGCGGGTGCGGACGAACCCTCCTGAAGCAGTTCTTCTACAGTTCGCCTCTCTGATACACCGCTACCGATTTCAGAGGCACGCCAGCTGGCCCTTCCGAGCCGATCAATCGTCTCCTGAATCAATGGTTGGCCAAACCGCACTCCGCGCTCGAGCTGTTGGACCAAAACCTTGCAGCGTTCTTGGCCGAGGAGGCATGCGTCCCGCTGCTGGGATGATTGCATGGCCGCCGTAACGGTGAGGTGATAGCGCGCATGCAGGGCCACTGTCTCGGCAACGATCGCGACCTCGCGCTCGAGCCTTGCCATCTGACCACTGACCCGGTCCAGAGTTTCACGAATGAGCCCTTCGGCCCCTGGCGCAGGAGCCAGAAAACGCTGAAGCGCCGTCTCGACGACCATGCTCTTGCCGACTCCCGGGCGTCCGGACGCGGCTTCAAGCCGCTCCAAGATGCTTTCGGAGAGCTGAACGATGATCTTCTTGGTTCGCAGACCTTCGTTCGAGCTCGGCTGCACCTCGCCATCCGAACCATTCCCAATAGAGCTGGCCTGACCTTCAGCCTCAGCATCGATCTGCATTGTTTCTTCAGCTCCTCAATTGCGACCGCACGAAACGGCACACGCTATCCGTGCAGCGTGGCTTTCCTGTCGAAACAGATGAATCCGCCCAGCGATGATGCGTCGACAGAAGGGCCAATCCGACCACGACATCAATCGCGCCGACATCGGCGTCGTAGTCTGGCGTAGCCAAAGAAAGACGAGGCGGGCTCAAGATGAGCGGGATCTCTCAGCCTCCTGCGCGGCAGCTAGGGGCCACTCGCGATGGCCTTCTGGGACCTCAAGAAAGCTCCCCGCGCTTCACGACTCTGTGTCAGTCTGCCTGCGCGCGCGCCGGTTCGGCTCACCTAGGCCCGGCGCTCGTTCGCCAAGGCGGCGTCACAGGCACTCTGCGCGCAGAAGTATCTATTCGGGCTTCTCGGAGGCTTGCACGTCGATGCTTACCTCCTTCAGGACGCTGAATCCGCTCGCAAGTCGTCGTCCCAGCGCTTCGACAAAGCGGTCGTAGCGCTCACCGCCCTTGGCGCGAGCGGCAGGGCTCGAATGCTCCGGCAATGCCGGAGTTGAGGTCAGCCAGAACCGGATGAAGAGCGCGACCGTCTCGAGCGTGATGCCATCGTTGCGTTCAAGACGCTCGAGCACCCGCACAATCCGATCCAGCCGTTTTGCTATCACAGCCTCGCGCCGATCGGAATCGTCAGGAGAAAGAAAGGAACCTATTGCGGCCTCGACCACCAGCGACTTGGACCGGCCACCTCGGCTTGCGAAGGCCTCGAGCGTTTTGAACGTTTCGGGATCGAGGTAGACGCTGAGCTGGACCTTTTTCACGCTGCCTCGCTCACAGATCCATTCCATCGTCCGGATCGAGAGTGACGGTCCGCGCAACTCCCTGCACCGACCGGCTCATCAGTTGCGCCTGGACGGCATCCGCGTCACCCTCTTCGAGCTCGGGGTCGAACTCGTGCTCGCCGGCCGGCGTCTTGATCTCGATTTCCTCATGCTGCGGCAATTCCGGCTCGCGGCGTAAGCCGCCGTTCGCCTCGTCGCTCCTGCCCGCGCGCCTGGTCAGCAGCTGGCGCGACGGCGATATTGGGGCGCGGGCTGACCAGTCATCTGGGCGGGTGGGCTGCTTGTTCGGCTCCAAGCGGGGCGGCTTCAAGACACGTCGCTGGAATTGCGGATCCTCATAGTAGCGGACCTTGTTGGCACGGACCGGGTGCACACCGGAAATCATTACGACCGCGTCTTGCGGAGACAGTTGCATGATTTCGCCGGGGGTCAGCAGCGGACGGGAGGTCTCCTGGCGGCTGACCATCAAGTGCCCAAGCCAAGGGCTCAAGCGGTGGCCCGCATAGTTCTTCATGGCTCGCAATTCGGTCGCAGTTCCGAGCGCGTCGGAGACGCGCTTGGCGGTGCGCTCGTCATTGGTCGAAAAGGCGATCCGGACGTGGCAATTGTCAAGAATCGCATGGTTCGGACCGTAGGCGCGTTCGAGCTGGTTAAGGCTTTGCGTGATGAGAAAGCTGCGGATGCCGTAACCTGCCATAAAGGCGAGTTGGCTCTCGAAAAAGTCGAGCCGGCCGAGGGCTGCAAACTCGTCAAGCATCAGAAGCAGCTTCTGCCGGCGCCGGTCGGGATCAAGGCTCTCGGTCAAACGCCGTCCGATCTGGTTCAGGATGAGCCGCATCAAGGGTTTGGTGCGGACGATGTCCGATGGCGGCACCACGAGGTACAGTGAGACGGATTCAGCGCGGTCGACGAGATCACGGATACGCCAATCGCTTCGCGCGGTGATCTTGGCAACTACCGGATCGCGATAGAGCCCGAGGAAGCTCATCGCCGTCGAGAGCACACCCGAGCGCTCGTTCTCGCTTTTGTTCAAAAGCTCGCGTGCCGCTGATGCGACGACTGGATGGATGCCTGTCCCAAGATGCGGAGTCGCCAGCATTGCGTTGAGCGTAGCCTCGATCGGGCGAGATGGATCCGAAAGGAAATTTGCAACCCCGGCGAGGGTCTTATCGGCTTCGGCGTAGAGGACATGCAGAATTGCCCCCACCAGGAGTGAGTGGCTGGTCTTTTCCCAATGATTGCGGCGCTCGAGTGCACCCTCGGGATCGACGAGAATATCGGCGATATTTTGAGCATCTCGCACCTCGCAGTCGCCACGGCGGATCTCGAGGAGTGGATTGTAGGCGGCGCTGGCCGGATTGGTCGGATCGAACAACAGCACGGGCCCAAATTGCGCGCGCCATCCGGAGGTCAACTGGAAGTTCTCGCCCTTGATGTCATGGACGATGGTGGAAGCCGGCCAGGTCAGAAGAGTCGGAATGACGAGACCAACACCCTTGCCGGAGCGCGTTGGCGCAAAGCAAAGCACATGCTCGGGCCCGTCGTGGCGCAGATAATGACGTCCGAACCGGCCGAGCACGATGCCGTCAGGGCCTAACAGCCCGGCCCGTCTGACTTCGCGTAGATCGGCCCAGCGCGCCGAGCCGTAGGTGGTGACGTCCCGCCCTTCATGGGCCCGCAGGACCGAGAGCAACATGGCCAGCACTATGGCCGCGATGCCGCCGCTTGCAGCAATCGCGCCACCCTCCAGAAAAACGACGGGCGCGTAAGCATCGAACTTGAACCACCAGCCAAAGAAAGCTGCCGGCTGATAAATTGGCCAATGCCCGAGCTTGAACCAGGGAGCCCCAAGCTGCTGCTGGAACGCAAGCCGCCAGGCTGTCCATTCGGTCGCCGCCCACAGGAACGCGAGCACGATGAGGCAGACCAGGATGACCTGGTGCCAAATGATTTTTGTCGCCGACATGATCGGAACATCTCGGCATATGGACATGCGCACACAACCACAATCGTGCTCGCGTCGCAGTCGCGCGCGTTGCAGCGCAGAGATTGGCGGGGACAAAGAGGAGATAAGCCGGCGTTCTTGCGCTATCTGCACGAGAATGGCTATGGCATCGTGCACCTGGTGTCAGCTGGCCCATCCAGAGTAACGTTGAAGTCGCCCGTTAGTGGCAAGCCGCAGCAGTTCGCGCCGATGAGAGGGTAGATTGCGCTAATCTAACCAACTGGTTGTTCACGGCGCCGCCAGGTCCACATCGATGCTAATGGCACGGCGGTATCTTCAACTAGCCAAGCTCTCTTCTTTGGCGAGATCGGGTCCCTTTCAGGAGGGATCCTGATCCAACCGCTGCCGCCGCCGTCGGTGATGTCGGCCTTATCCGATCCGGAGATTCTCGGCTGATACTTTGCCGGAACGACCAGCCGTGGCTTCGAAGCTGATCCGAGCGCCTTCTGCCAAGCCGGTGTATCCGGCCTTTTCAACGGCGCTGATGTGCACAAAGACGTCGGGGCCGCCGTCATCCGGCTTGATGAAACCGTAGCCCTTGGTCGTGTTAAACCACTTTACAGTACCGGTCGTCACCGTCACTTCTCCTAAATGAACACATGCGATCTAGCGAAAACTCGCACCTGGATCAAGATCTCCAGGAGGAGACAGTTGCTCGGAACCGGGCACGCAGAATGGTCGAACCAGCGAATGTCCCGGCCCCGAAGACCCGCTGGGACGTGGTTGCCGTGAGCGCGACTACAGCAAAATTTCTTCTCGCGACAAAAGGATAGCGGGCTTCGCTTGTACATGGGCGAGCGCAGCCGCAGTCGTGGATCGCAGCCCAGCGAAGAGACCGCCAGTCAAAGTGACAGGCCCCGTTTGCGGCCCCAGGACCAATCGACATTGCCTGGACCCGCGATCCCGCTCACCTGTTTGCCCAGTTCCCGCTCTAGTGAAGGAGCCCATGGCACGAGCTGAAAGCCGAGCCCATTATCAATCATGGCAAATCGCCCCGAGGCGAGGGAAAGCCGCTGACGGTATGTCCCCGAAACCTGTTCACCCGATCGAGCAGGTAGATGCGTAAGCCCGGTCTGCTCCGCAAGGCGCCGGCCGGCGCGATCGAGCTCGCGGCTTCGCAAGGTCTCGATCAGATTGCGGCCAAGCCGCACTTTGTCGCCGTGCCGCTGAGCAAGCCCGTACTCTGCCAGCACGTCAATTCGCTGTTCCAGGGCTGCCCGGACCTCTGCCCCAAAACCGGCGCGCGAGAATTCAGGAGGCTCGCGCGCCACAAGCTGCCGGTCGAGCCATGTGGCGCCTTCCGCGGTGACCTGCTTTTCGAGGACGAGTTCCGATCTTACCGCGAGTGCGATGCGTGTCCGTCCCCTCGTATCCTCAAAGCGGCGGAGCTCCACGATGCCTCCGATCGGCCCGTCGCCAGCGGCCTCGATATCGGGGAGTTTGAGGTGATGGACGCGCCCGTCTATGCCGTCGACAATGGCAAAGGCATTGCCCCTCAGCTCGTCGTCGTGTCCGCGGGCGACGAGACGGCCAATGATCGGTTCACCGTGATGCTCGCCTTCGAGCGCAAAGGAGGACGGTGACCGTGCGATACCATCTTTGGCAATCGCCTTGTGCAGCCGCTTGATGATGTCGCCGCGCTCGCCAAGGGCCCTCAGGCGTGGCTCCGCGTCTGCGGCCAGTACCCAGCGAGCGGGTCCCGCCGGCTCTGCCACACCCAGGCGCTCCAGCATCCGCATCCGCCCGATCCGAATGTCTCGTAACGGGTCCCGGGCACCATCCCGTTCCGGCCTTAGATCGATGATGCCATCGGCTGATCCCGCTTGCCGCGCGAGCACCCGGTCGAGCCTGGTCCAGCGTTCGGCGCTCACCTCGGCTTCCAGCCCTTCGCGGATCTGGAGCTCGGATCGGGGACCGAGTTCGCGGGTGACGAGATCGCCGGCCCGGGCGCGCAAGCCGCTTGCGATGTAATCGCGACTGATGACGAGGTCTTTTCCATCATCGGCGCGTCCGCGCACGAGAATATGAATGTGCGGGTGCTCCGTATTCCAGTGATCGACCGCGACCCATTCGAGGCGCGTTCCAAGGTCGCGCGAGGCCTGATCCATGAGCTCACGGGTGAAGCTGCGCAAGCTGGTGAGCTCGCTTGCATCATCGGGCGAAACGATGAAGCGGAAATGATGCCGGTCACCCTCGCAGCATTCGGCGAAGGCGCGGCCGTCTGCTTCATCTCCGAGAGCGTCAAAGAGCTTGCCTGGCGCCCCGTCCCGGGTGACCCCATCACGCTGCAGATAACCAAGATGGGCCCGCAGCGCCCCGGGCGTGCGCATTCGGCGCACCACCCGCGCCTTGACCATGGCGCCGCGAGACCGGTTGCTGAGCAGTCTGGACGCTGCAAGGCTCGCGGCCCGCCCACGTCCGAAGTTTGTTCCACGGCCGTACCCGCGTGACAGACCGCCGGCCTTCTGCGCGGCTCTGAGGGCCTGCGCCAGAAACGGCTTTGCCCGCGGCGCTCGCGTAGAGCGAATGCGGCCAGGGCGGATTCGGAAATCGTCCTTACCGGCCATCGTTTGTTGGCAGAGTGCGAAAAGCTGAGCAGCAACTGCAATTTGGCAAAATGTGAAATGTGCGCTCAACATTTGCAAGTTGCATTGGCTGATTGAAACTAAAGCAAGATTGCTCCCAACCGACCGGCCGCACCTTGCGGCTTTTATCCTGCCATCCCCGGTCCGCTCCTTCCGCCCGTGTCCTCATCACTTTCCAAAATGCGAGACCTTGCGATGGCATGCGAGCAGATGCGATTATCGTCATTGAGACTTCACCTCGCCCGATCGCGGCACGAACAGGCCACTCGCATGGGGCAAAAGTTCAGTCGTGTGGGGGTTCAACGTGTCTTTCGATGAAGGCGTTTCGCGCAGAGCGGATGCCGAGCTCCGTTCGCTCGACCAGCGATAAAATCGCGGAACGAACAGCTTGGCTCGCTTCCAATTTGTGCCGTGACCAGGGACCGAAGTATCGCGCCAGCGATGTATCATGCCGGTCAATGGCTCGAGTTTGTTCAGGTAGGCCAGGGTTTCCTCAGGCAGCGCGCGCCCCGTCGTCAGATCCTTCGCGTAGCGCTGGGGGCCTGCGTTGTAGGCGGCGAGAAATCCGTCCGAGCCGAACCGGTCCAGCATCTCTCGCAGGTAGGCGGCCCCGGCGAAAATGTTGTCATGGGGGTCAAAGGGGTCGATGCCTAGATTGTAGCGGGCGCTCAGGTCGACCCACGTCCCTGGCATGATTTGCATCAAGCCCAGGGCACCTCGAGATGACACGGCGTGCGCTTTGCCACTGCTTTCGACCTGGATCACGGCACAAACCGATTGCACGGGAACTGCAAACCGGCGGGACGCCTCGGCAATGAAGGCCGCATATGGGACGAATTTGCCAGGACATGTTGAGGGCGGAGCAGGCGCCTGCAATTCGGATTGGGCTCGACAGCTCGACGGCAATTCCACAGCTGCAAAAGCTGCCAGCAATGCCACGACGACACGCAGGGATGGACGGCATGCCCGCATCGGCTCGAGCGCAGCCTGGGAGAAGTCAACGTGCGGCCTTTGCAGCTGATCATCATCGGCGCGCCCGCATCTGCTGACGAGCTTGGCCGGGAAGGAGCAAAGGGATTGTGGTCTGCGGAAGCATGATGAAGCTGCAAGTCGATGAAGCGAGGCAAGCATGGTCATTCCTCCTTTGTCCACACTGGGAAGGCCCGGGCGATGACGGCGGAGGCCGCGATCGGCCCGAAGTAGCGGCCGTCAAATGAATCGGCCGATTGCCAGTTCATCAGAAAGATCTGGCCGGCCATCAGGACGTGGCATCCTTGCCATGCGGGCAAAGGCCCCCCACGGCCATCCCGCTCCCGGGCCTCGCCCATCTCGATGCCGTCGACGAGGATAGTGAGTTCTCGTCTGCAGACGGTGTGCCCAGGGAGCGCCAAGACCCGCTTGAGCATGGGAATGCCGAGCGGCAGATAGCCGTTCAAATCAAGGAAGGACGCAAGCGGGTCAGGTGGGCGAACGGCTACGAGCGAGGTGACACGGAGACGCTCTACCGGTTGCAAGCGGTAAAGGCCGATCGGCACGCTGTGCGAAGCGTTCCAAACATACCATGGCGCTGTGCCCCGGTCGGCGGAGAGCGCAAGAGCCGTGCCCACGCACATTGCAAGAATTGTTATGAGCCGGCCCATCAGAGTGTCACCCTTTGGCGCCGGAGCCACGCCTGGTGACGGGCACGGGTGTAGCTTCGCGGAGTCTCATTCACCGAAAGGCGGTTGTGCGCGTGGTGCCAGTAGTCGGGCGCCGCGTCGGCAGGATCGATGCCCAGTGCTTCCACCGCCTCGATCAGCTGCAGGACACGTTCGACCTTCGGCCAACCTGACAATCTCAGCAGGCTCTCCCCGCCCGGACTGATCCAAGGCACGGTCGAGTAGCGTTGCCCTGGCGCGCACGCGCGCAGAATATCGATGCGTGACAGTACGGTTCCGAAGTCATTGGAGCTCCAGCGTACGAACGCAAAAATGCTGCCAGGCGCAAATGAAAGAACACGCCGGTGATGGTCGATGATCGTTTCCGATGTAGGCCGGCCAAACCGAATGCGGTTTTCGATGCGTTTCTCGAGCCACAGGAGCTCAACCGTCGTGAGATCATTCATATTGAAATTCCATATTGCAAGACGGCAGGCGCGGTGCTGAGACGTGGCGATCTGAAGTCCAGGACGAGGAGGCGTGATAGGCAGACGACAGGCGGGGCGAAGCACGACTGCTCCACGCTCACGGCCGCGTCAGAACGCCAAGCGCGCCTTGGGAGGAGATAACGCGCCTGCAGGTCCAGGACTGCGAAGATCCATTTCCAGGAAGCAAGACGCAGCTCAGCCGCTGTCGTGCGGAGGTTGGCGCAGGCGGTAGGCTGACTGGACAGCCACGAACTCTGCCGCGACGTGGACTGCGGGTCCGTTAGAAGGAATCCGAAGGATTCCTGGTTAGGAAAGTTAGAGGAAGCGGAAGCTCCTCTGTGGCAAGGGCTTTTCCGCGATAGCGGTCCCTGATCGCACGCGTTTTCGGTCCCCGATGGCACGGTGGCGCTGGTCCCTGATAGCACGGCGGGATTCACAGGTTTTCCCCCGAGCCGGAGATAAGCCCGCGCTTGCGCAGCCGGTGGGTAAGCGGGTCGACCGGAGTGGGAGCGAAGTTCAGCCGTTCCGTCCCATTTGGGTCGTGCGAGATGACCAGTTCATATCCTGGCAATCTCTGCTGTCGAACGATCTGGCGCAGGTCGTATGCGAAGTGCTTGAGTGGCGATAGGCAGCCCGATTTGGCGTGGAGGTGCACAAGATCAAAGCTCCAGCCGCCCTTTTGGCGACCGCCGTGCTTGCGCACGAGGCGATAAAGCCAGCGCTCCAGTCCGCCAGTCAGATCGAAATATGCGCGGTCGATCGTCAGCACGAGCGCTTCGTTCAGAACACCCGTGTAGAACCAGTCTGGCAGGATCAGCTCGAGCCCGCGGGCGCGGCCGTGCATATCCGCCGTCTCTTTCCATTCGTTGATCCACGAGAACCGATGCTGCCGGCGCTCGGTCGGCTGGCGAATGGATGTCATCACAGTGGTCGATTGCAGGCGGTCGAGCGCAGCCTTGAGGCGATCGTAGTCGCGCACGCTTGTGCCGCGTCCCACAAAAGTCAGGATCTCGTAAGGGGTGGCGGCCATCAAGCGCGACGTCTTCAAACCTGCGTCACGCGCCTGGATAATTTGCGAGGCGGCCCAGATCAGCACGTCCGCATCCCAGATGGTCGCCATGCCATGTTCCGGCACAGCTTCGACACGGATTTTGATTGTCCCGGCCCCGAAATCGATGGGAACGGTCCGTTTCGACTTCGCCAGAGAAAAGAACGGGTAAGCCATTAGGTCTTGCGCGTCGCGCGGCGCGAGATCACCGGGAAGAGCACGAAACAGATCGAGCTGATCCCGTTCTGAGTTGCGCCGCAAGCGCGCAAAGGAGTTGCTGTCCGGCATGGGTCAGCGCCGCTCCTTGCCAGCGTAAGGGATGGGCGGGTGCCGCTTGGCGGGGAAGACCGTGCCAACCCCGGGATCGCTGGTCGACGTTTTGGCGCCGCGGTCCACCCATGCTTTCAGGTCTTCGAGCGCGTAGACGACGCGGCCGCCCAGCTTGCGGTAGGTCGGACCTGTGCCATAGGTGCGATGCTTTTCTAGGGTGCGGCCGGAGAGGCCAAGAAAGCGTGCCGCTTCTGGTGTGCGAAGATAGCGCTGCGGTGTGCCGGCGTTCGGGTCGGGCATCAGATGGCTCCGTGATGTCATGGAGCGCGACGGAGTTTGATCGCGCGTCAAGGGACACCATGGAGGAGCGAACGCACGTGAGGGGATGCCGAACATTGTTAGGACGATTTCGGCACCCCTCCTTTTGCTTCCGCGCTGCGATCGGCAAAAGAGGAATGCAGGCTTGGTAGTCCGGTAGTCCAGCAATCGGCCGACGATTCTGCTGCGCAGCCAGGGACATCTCAGTTGTTGGGCGTGGTGCGGGAAAGTTCGACGCGCTCCGATGCGCCGCAGGCGATCGGCACGCATGAGGCGTAAGATCCAACCGCGGGCCGCCCGCCGGTGAAGTCAGCGGGAGGGCGAGAGGCGCCAAACCTGACCTGGTTGCATCAGTTGTACGCTATGCAGATCTATTTCTTGCGGGATCTCGATCGAAACAATGCACGGTAGCCGGCACGCACGATGAAGCGACCGGCTTTGACCAGGCGAATGGTACGGCTGCGCAGGTCATGCGTCTTCCAGCCGCGCTCGATGAGCCGCTTTTTGCCGAACATCACCTCCGCGATCGTTCGATAGGATGCGCCATCCTCATGCCCATCCCGCGCTCGCAGAACCAGGCCGAGCCTTTTCCGCTGCTGGGCCGAAAGCCGATGAAAGGCAGGTCCCGGCGGGCGGCCGTTCAACGCTCGCCATAAGCGATGCGCGGCGTGGGCGCGCGCGACGAAATTCTCGTCGAGCGGCAATTCGGTGGCATTTCCGGTGCCGAGTCGCGGGGCCTCTCTGAGCCATAACCGATGCTGCGTGCCCTGGACCAGCAAGAGGGCATGCCAGCCGTCCGGTGCTTGCCTCATCGTGGCCGACGTAAGGTCAGCGAGCGGAAGTACTACGTCCGAGCCTTGAGAGCCGGACGCGCTCCGAACGATCGGCACCACCGTTGGCATCGCCTCGGGCGCCCAGAAGATGGTCTGCTCGTAGAAAGACCCTTGCGGGTCATGGGCGAAAGCAGACGCCCCATCTCCTTCTGAACTCGGGGCTTACGTGCCCGCCTTTGGCGCGTGCCTCCCGGTAGTCCCTTTGATATTCAGGATTGCGGCGGAGGAGCTCCCACGCAAAATCCTCCATTTCACCTGATGTAATTGCGCGCTGATAACTCTCCGGTGAGCGCCAGTCGAATGTCGACATTAAGAGACCCCAAAGCCAGACCGTAGCGGGAAACGATCTACGTAACCTTCAGTTGTTCGACAAGTCATTAATTGGGCATCACGCGATGCCTGCAGGGCATCACCAGAATTTCCGTAGACGGCCATTCTCTAGAAGAAACTTGCGGCAGCTGATTTCTGCTACTTGCCGGTGCCGCCGCGAAGCAAGTCGCGATAGCCGCGGTCCGCCATCCAATTCGCTCGCGCCAGATGACTATCGAAGGCCGTGCGGGCGCGTGTCGGCTCTCGATCGGGATCGATGTGCAGGACGATTCGCGAGACTTCCCTCCAATCAGCACCCGCGGCTGCTGCATCAAGCAGCCGCCAATAGGTCACCAGAAGCTTCTCGTCATAGGAGGTAAGGACTGGATCATCCGGTGCTGAATCGGCGACCTCGGGCTCGAGCGGCGGCATCTGCATGGCTGTACCATCAACTTCCTTGCTCGATCCTACTCAATTTCTGCATGGCATGCCACAACCGTGCCATAAAGCCACAAGACGCCGGATCCATTTCTCCACGTCCGTCTGCGCGAACAGCGCCCGCCTTAGCAGAACCTGGTGGAGCCGTAGCTGAGCGAGACCTCGCCGCGTATTATAACACGTAGCGCTACAATACACGATTGCTTCCTATCCTGCGGATGGACATTCGCAAGCTTTTTGGAGCAAACACGCGTCGATTTCGTTTAGACCTTCGCCTGAGCCAAGAAGCCGTGGCAGAGCGCATGGGTGTCGATCGTGCGTTCATCAGTAGTATGGAAAGAGGGTTGCAAAACGTAACCCTGCTTACGATCTGGCAAGTCTCGCAGGCTCTCGAAGTTCGACCCGCCCAATTGCTTGAGGAGAAGACCGCCAAGATTCGTCCATAATTCTACTCGGCCGCCCCTATTTGAGATCGGAATCTCGCAGGGCGATTGGGTCCACCGGGGCCAGTCAGGCGCAAGGCTGTGCAGACTCAGGTTGTTGTGGAGGGCGTCAATTTGGTTCTCCCGTGATGCACAGACGATCCATCATGGACGGAGAGAATTGAGTTCTTAACTGGGATGGCCAGGTGGTAAATCCTGCTATCTACCTGCGCCGCCGCGCAACAAATGACGGTAGCCGTGATCTGCCAACCATCTTGCGCGCGCCAGATGGCTATCGAACGCGATTCGAGCCCGCACGGATTGGCCCTCTCCCTCCGGATCGATATGCAGCACGATGCGAGCCACTTCCTTCCAATCAGCGCCATCGCCCACCGCGTCGAGAAGCCGCCAATACGTCATCAGATGCTCCTCGTCATAGGGCGTGATCGCGGGATCTGCGGGTGCAGAGGTCGCGACATCTGGGTCAAGCGGCGGAGTTTTCATGGAGTTCCTGCCAAGAAGTAGAGCGGCATCTGTGTACTTCCACCCCCGCTTCTTGAACGCAGCAGCTGTAGCCGCATTCTGGAAACCGACAACATAGAAAGCAGCCGAAAAATGCCGCGCTTGATGGTTTGTCGAGAATACTCCGTGGTGAAGTACTCTACAAGAGCATGGCCTCTCGCGCATGGATATTCGCGAGATATTGGCGATCAATTTGAGGAAGTATAGACAAGCCCGTGGCCTGTCACAGGAGGAGCTGGCACATCGCGCTGAGATTGACCGGACCTACATCAGCTCGCTCGAGCGGAGTGTTTATGCGGCCGGTATAGATGTCGTCGAGCGTCTGGCGCGCGCTCTTGGCGTTGAGGTCACGGACCTGCTGACACGTCCTACGAAGAAGAAATATCCGCGGCCAGACTAGAGGTGGATACTTAGTCGCATTTCCCGCCGACCGGCTGATCGGGTCATGCGGCCGTCTTGGGGCAACGATAAAGCACCCTGCGCAATGGAGATCACACTGCGATACTATCCCGTCCCCTGCGCCGCGCGCGTCTCGGAGGTGACCGTGGACACGTACTCGAAGCGCCGAAGCTGATCTGCTGATCTGGCAGAGCAAGCCGGAAACCGCGTTCCGCCTTCGCGGCCGGATCGACAGTAAGCGTCGCTCTGAGGCCCATTTGATTGGTGCTTGACGTCTATTTTGAACGCGTGGTGCGCCGGCGCGGCTTCCATATTTCCGACAATGCGTTGACGGCGGCCTCGAGCGCCTTCCGGTCGACGACGTTGGGATCAAACTGCTCAGGGCCCCGGAGGCGCATTTGTTCGTGCTCCGGATGGGTGGGGTCGCGGATGGCGTCGAGGTATTCGGTATAGCCTGACGCACCGCCGGCATCTTCCGGAGGACAACGGCCGGCGGCCTCGAGCAAGAGGGGAAGTCCCTCCGTTGT
>NZ_JADPJC010000159.1:0-755 GCF_023073215.1 Bradyrhizobium sp. 35 | reverse complement strand
CGAAGCTGGCTTCGGTCACCTACGCCGCGACTTTGACAACGCCTTGCCGGCCAGCATGATCATGGATCATCAAGGGAACGGAGAGGCGCGTTATCATCCGCCCGTTCGCCTATGTCCTATCAGTCGCGCTCAGTGGCCTGAGTACCACGGGCCAGGGCCGCCGGTTCTTCTAGCTGCAGTCCCACAATCGCGCCGTGGTGCGGAGCGACAACCCCAAGGCAAATACGCTTACTTATGTCTGTGAACGGTTTTGCACCAACCGCGCCACCGCCTGGCAAATCGTGCGAACACCGAGCTTTGCTCGAACATTATCCAGATGAAACGCGGCCGTTCTCCGTGAGATTCCCAAGATAACTCCGATGTCGGCAATGGACTTTCCGTAAGAAGACCACTCGAGGCACTCGTGTTCGCGCTCAGACAGCAAGACGCCATCGATCATACGGTCGGGCGTAAGCTTCTGTCGGGCATGCGCATGGAAATACCAGGCGATCACTTCCAGAACGTTACCGCGTTCCCCTATAGAGCGCTCAAATCCGGTCCGGTTCGTGTCAGTCGCAAATGTCATGATGGCTCTTTCACCTCTGTTGTCGTGAATTGGAATGGTATATCCGTGCCGGATACCGAACCTGCCTGCCTCTTCGAACAACTCTCGCTCGGAGTCCGAGCAAATTGGCGGTCCGAATCCGGGCCCCCACCGAAACGGTCGAGCATGAATGATTGCTTGACGGACCACAGGGTCCAGCTCTTGGTAGCGG
>NZ_JADPJC010000166.1:0-15340 GCF_023073215.1 Bradyrhizobium sp. 35 | reverse complement strand
TCATGACGAAGCAGGCAGCGCAACAGACCAACCTGTAGGGGGTCAATTTTGGACGCCGATCCCCCGGCTTAGGGGGTCAATATTGCAGGCCGAATGACAGTATAGCGGACCAGATTTGCTCACCTTGAGTTTTTCGTATTCTGACCCTTAGCGGCCGCTCCAGCGGCTTGGCTTTTGCGCGGCAACTTTTCAAGTACTTGCAGCGTTTCGTTTGCTGGCCGTCCGGGGCCATCGGAACAAGCATGTGAAGTGTGCGTCGTCGCTGAAGGGCCATGGCCGAAATCGATTGGCCGACGTGTATCGCAGCGCAACGACGCTCATGACGCGAACCCGAAGTCCCAGAATGTCCGCTAACACGGAGTTCAGCCGGAATCGGCTTGTTCAAGTCCGCAGCCGAAAAGAAGACGTCGTTAACCGGTGATTTACGAACACCGCTCAATCTAAAACAAACCAACCAAAAACAGCGAGTCGGCACTCTTGGATTCAAAGGTGCGGCTGCAACGTCGGTCGGTTCGTCTCCGTGGCCGGTCTTACGTCACGTTCGTGTTTTCCCCGGTCATGCCAATTGTGAACTGGTTTGGGAATCGACGCAACGCTTGCCCGTTCGCCCGGATTCCTTGTCGGGCGCGCCGGCAAAGGAGGTAAGGATGGCCAAAGTCTTGGTCGTGACGTCAGGTAAAGGCGGCGTTGGAAAAACCACTTCCACCGCCGCGCTCGGTGCAGCGCTCGCCCAAAGCGGAGAAAAAGTCGTAGTTGTCGATTTCGACGTCGGCCTGCGCAATCTCGACCTCATCATGGGGGCGGAACGACGCGTTGTATTCGACCTCATCAACGTCGTGCACGGCGTTGCAAAGCTTTCGCAGGCGCTGATCCGCGACAAGCGGCTCGAGAATCTATGGTTGCTTCCTGCATCCCAGACTAGGGACAAGGATGCCCTGACCGATGAGGGGGTCGAGCGCGTCATCGCCGATCTGCGAACCAAGTTCGATTGGGTGCTCTGTGACAGCCCGGCGGGCATTGAGCGAGGTGCAACCCTTGCGATGCGCTATGCGGATGAAGCGGTTATCGTCACGAATCCGGAAGTCTCGTCCGTCCGTGATGCTGATCGCATTATCGGGATGCTCGATTCCAAGACTGCAAAGGCAGAGAAGGGCGAACAGGTGAAGAAACACGTGCTGATCACCCGGTATGACTCGGGCCGCGCAGCACGAGGCGAAATGCTCAGCATCGATGACATTCTCGAAATCCTCACCACTCCACTTCTGGGCATCATTCCCGAAAGCCAGGACGTCCTGCGGGCGTCAAACGTCGGCTCCCCGGTCACGCTGAACAACGCCACAAGCGCGCCCGCCCGAGCCTATGCCGATGCGGCGCGGCGCCTGAATGGCGAGACAATTGCGATGATGGTCCCGGTCGAACGCAAGGGCTTTATGGAACGGCTGCTTGGACGGAGGGCGGCATGAGCATGAACGTTTTGCGGTTGCTCCGCCGCCCCGGTTCCGCCCCGGCTGCCCGGGAGAGGCTGCAAATTCTTTTGGCGCACGAACGCGGCCTGCGCGGCCAGCCGAATTTACTGGGGATTCTGCGGGAAGAGATACTTGCCGTGGTCTCGCGACACGTCATGCTCGATCCGGAAAAAGTTATCGTTCGGATGGATAGAGGTGAAAGTGTGTCGACGCTTGAAGTCGATATCGAGCTGCCCAATGACTTCGATAAACGGATCGCAGCCGCAGGCTGACGCAGGTCCTGCCCCTGAGGAAAGCACGGGGTCATTTACCCGGGAATACCGCGTGGCTTTCGCGAGGCTGCAAAGCTCGACGAGGGAAAACCCGGTCGGCCCGGGATGCTCGACGCACTCGCCAAATTCTTTCAAGCGTTTGCGGTCCTCAATCCGTCACTGCTGCAAGCGTTGCGTCTTCCCGTCGATCAGCCGACCCCCGCCTAGGAGAAATCGAAATGAGCACGTTATCGCGAGAGGCGGCCATAGGGCCAACATCACCTTGGAGAGCACGAGGCAAAACGCGCTCGCGGCGGCTAAGGCAGCCTTCGACGGGACTCCGGCCGCATACCGACCTACGCAGCGGCGGTGAAAGCCGCGGACGTCGCCCACCGCCGGGCGGCCATTGCCAGCGCCGCGGCGAACGGCTTCGATGTCCCACGGCAGACGCTACATGATCTCACGGGGTATGGGTGTGAGAGCTCCATGGGTGTGATGACGCCCTGCATCCGCGACGGCTGCTCACCTCGGCGTGGTGCATTGATCGTGCGCGGACCGGCAGTCTCAGCAGCCGGATCAAGGCTGATGCGGCTCGATCGAATGGCGCGACCGACGGGCACTTTTGTTATCCACAGTGTGAGTTGCGACACACCGTACTGGCGCGATTCGTTATAAAGTTTAGCCCGCGCCTTCATGGCGCTTTCCTCCCTGACCTTGAGCCCGTCGCAAATGACGGGCTTCCTTCAAGGGGCATCGCAGGAACGCTACATCTGCTGCGACGGAATCCGGCTGGGCCTGGACAGTTGCAATCAAGTCCGTGCGGCATAGATCCCGCACGGACTTGATTCATTGGGAACTGGGCTACTCAAATTCCGCGGCCATCACAGCTCTCGATCCATTGCTGGGTGCCTGCGGTTCTTCACCTTGTCAGTGCTTTTGCGTGCCGCCGCGGTAGGGCCGATCGCGATGCTTCGAGACGAGACCTTCAAGGCCCATGCGGCAGGCCGCCCGGAAAAGCTCCGGTCCGATCTCGGCATGCTCGAACGGCGCCACCGTTAGCATCGTGTCCGCGTGGGTTTCTTGGTCAGACATCAGTTTTAGCTATCCATCTATCTTGATCAAATATACTGGGAGGCCAGCATCTGCCGATCGCGCCGCGGTCTGCTCTCGGTAAAGCTTCTTTTCGTCGGAATTGGACAGTCGCACGCGCAAGGTTGCGAGTTCGTCACAAAGAGGTCTGCCGCCCGAGCGAGCCGAACTGAGCTTGTCGCGGACTCTTTGGTCGGCACAGATCGTCTCAGCATCCGAATATTTTCGAGCTGAAAAAGCAATGACCGGGTTTCGATCCACCTCGATTGTGAATACCGAGAGCGAAAGCTTGCCGTCCATAATGCCTTTGTCCCTAAGCTTCACGCCCTTTTTCGCTGCACGACGGTCATCAATCGCGCTAGGCGCCTGATCCGCCGGACCCTGTTAGCGAAGCGCTGCGAACGAGTTCGCTTCTGGATTTTGAAGACCAAGTTTCGAATGCGACTTAGCATGAAATCACGCTCCTAACTTTATTGTCTTACGAAGCCATGAACGACGTTTCCAGTGTCAGGACCGATGAACGTTCCGCTTCGCTTGCACTGCTCTCCGGCAGCCGCGCATTTTTCGTTGCTGTCCGTATGTCTCATAGCTTTGTTGTTTGCAGTGTAAGACGGCAAGGCTGCAGGTTTCTGCGGCGGGCCGCATGAGCAGACGTCAACAAAAGCATCGGGATGAGAAAAGCGAGCGAGTGCAACTCCGGCCACGAAGCCGCGGGCTGCAATTACCGAAACGGACCTGCTCATTCGGCAATTTCCGACGTTTAAAGTGCGAACGATACTGCAGCCTCCGCTTGCTTGGAAGGACCTAGAAGTGCACTGCGAAGGGGTGCGGCCCTCGTTGTTCTCAATCATTCGCCGTCTCCGGTGTTCGGGCGCTCAGTATCAACAGACTGACAGTTCCGAGCAGGATTAGAGGGCTGACTGGCCAGCCAGCGACTCAGCGAACTCCGCGCTCTGTTCCTCACGGAGCGTCAGCAGATCCTGGCCCGAAGTCAGCAGCCGCACGTAGGTACCGCTCTCATGCAGCTCCAGCCAGCCCTTCTCGACAGCGCACCTGATGCCGGCGCCGAACTCTGCGCCGCTTGCCTTGAGCGTGTAGAGGAAGGGGTAGTTGATCTTCTCGATATGGATTCTGCCATCCTGTACCGCCTCGATGCCCGAAGCGAGCTGAACGAGCTGGCGGGCGGCGGCTTCCGGATTGGCAAAAGGGCGCTCGGTGACGTGCTTCATCGCTGGAATCAAAACCTCACGTCCCTGCTTGGCCTGACTTGCCCGCGGCTGTCATGCCAGTTCGGGACGATATGCACAGATCCTGCGGCGCCGCATGCTGAGCAGACCAGGCGCAAGCCGACGCGCGACCACGGCTGATCCTGCGGGAGTGTGTCGAGCCGCACGTCCACCCGGCGATCGCAACAGCCGTTCAGGCATTGGATGCTGCACGTCACATGCCCGTCGGCCAGCCATTCCGCAGGGCTTCGGGGCGGATAGTGGCCGGACCATTTCGTGTATCGGCGAGTGCGCATGCCACTATCAAGCGGCATCCGAAGTAGCTCGCAAATTATCGATTCCTAGTGGGTCGACACAGTCGCGAGCTACTGCGCGTCGTGGGTGTGGAAAAGCCGGTTGCACAAGAAGCGCAACCGGCAGCGCGGCGGGTGAGGCGGAGAAGCCGCCCCGCGGGTTCTATCGTTTAATACGCGCTGCTCGAAGATTTGCATTCGTAGGCGAGCGTGACCAGGTTTTGCCCGCACTTCATCTCAGAACTAGAGCGGCTGGTGGTCCCAAAGAGATTGACCTGGGATTCGTGAGAACACTTCATGTCACCATTGACGTCCGTCTTGCAGCCTCCGGAGCTTGTGTAGGCCGGCGCCCGCTCGGCAGCATTCGCAGTCTTTGTCTGCGGCGGCGCGTTGGCGGAGATGATTACAAACGATACGATCACGGCCACAAACGGCAACAAGCCGGTTCGGGATCATAAGGAAGCGAAGCGGATAATTACCGAGATTGCGCGAACAATAAAAAGCAGTACTCCGAGAACAGCCATGACTTCCTCCAATGGGCTGTTCGGATATCTGACACAAAAATTGTAACCCAGCCTTCGTACAACCATCAAAATTTGAAGAGACTAGCAGGCCGCCCCGCTGGCGGGCCTGTTCCGATTTGGTGGAACTGTCTAGCGCGCCGACGGTTGGAACATGCCCTCGGGTGTCGTTTCGCGTAAAAGCCTGAGGCAAATAGGGAAGGTAATCTTCGGCCTCAGGTCCGCCCCCGTCCTGGGGCCGCTTTTCGGCAAGCCTGACCGAAAGATGAGTCACACACTGAAATGCGCACCCACGGAAGAGGGTGGCATCGCCGCGGAATGTCGCGGCTTCGACGTTGGCGGTCTAACGGAAGCCCCTTTCGTACGGTGGCCCGCCGGCGGTTGAAGTCGCGGCGCCCAAAGGGAGGGCGCCGGCTCTGGAGCGCGCTGGTGGACAGTTCTGACGGATGCTTTCCATCTTATGCGGCCGCCCTTCTCGTCATTGGCGGAGCTTGGACCGCATACCGGCCAGCATCGTGTAGGCAAGGCGCCGCCAGATCAGGTTCATCAGGACTAGCATGTGGCATCCCCCGTGTTCGATGCCGGCACCTTCGACCCCCTCTGTTTCAACGAGATTTCGCCGCGGCGGGGAAATGGCTTCGTGCAAGATTGCGATGGCGACGGGTTCAGCTCTCACCGAGATGATCTGTTCACAGCCGGCAGAAGGCCTTCACCCCAGCCAAGAGGAGCCCGGCGGTTCACGTTGGCCGGCCTTTCAGCTTGGGATTAGCTGTGCCACGACCGCCCCTCAAGGCCGCTTCGATGGTCTTGAGCCGCGTACCTCGGCGGGATCTTCCGCTTTGCTGCTTAGGCGCGGATGATCGGGACACTCGCGTAACTAGCCACAGATCGCTGCGGCAGCTGGCGCATTCATAACGCTTCAGTTCGTAGCCTTTGGTCACGGGGAAAACAGCTTTCAGCAGTCGAGCTTGGCTACAAACGGTGCATCCGGCTTCGCCGTTCACGATCGCCCCTTTTTGCTCCAATGATAGGAGTGAGAACTGAGTCTCGGTTCCGGAGCAATAGCGGCTCACGCTGACGAGGCCTGTTTTCGAGTCGGCAGGGCGGTAGTCGCCCGGAGATGTAAACGCCGATCAACGGAATTACCGTCCTCACCTTTGGGCGGACCCTCAATGCCGCGCTGCGGTGACACGGACAAGGCACCAACTCTCATCTGCAACAGATGTCAGCGGCCAATGGATTTTCTCGCGATGTTGCCGGCAATTGGGAACCTGCCCGCCGCTTACGCCTACAGATGCATGCCCTGCCTGAGAGTTGAAACTATTGTTCCGGGCCGAGGGAAGGCGCCGCCAGTGAATTGGAATTTGGGCGGCTGGCGCCACCTGCGACACGTCAGCCCTGTGCTATCTCACGTGCATTTTCTCAACGATTGCATAGAGCAGCATGAAGATCGGCAAGAAGACGAAGAACCAAACGGCCTCTGGTTCGGCCCGGGAAAATTCACAGTTCGGATCTGTTTCCGTGCCGAACGGCACAGGTGGCACAGGCGGCTTTGTACGGCTGCGTTTTGCCGCTCGGCTTAGCAGCCGTCGAATCGCTGGTTCGTCCGGATCGCTTGCGCGTCGGCTCTGGTTCGTCACGACTTTAGACCGCGAACATCAGCGGGTATTTGCGGACCAGTTCGAGGTCAACATAGCCGGCGGCATTGATCCACTCGTGGGGACAGTAAACGAGCGAGCCAGGATCCAGCTCCGGGCCATCCCGTTTTATTGCCTCGCGCGTCCCCAGCCGGCCGGCCCATTGTCTCCGTCCGTTTGGATCAGGGCGCATCGCGTCGAACACGGCGGTGTCGTTCTTCGTCATCGCAATTCAGAGGTGTTGAAACCAACCGGCGACATCGCAGAGGTGCCGAGATAGCTAGACGGGCAGACGAAGCCAGATGTCTTTACTGGACAGCGTGCCGGTTGGCGTCGCAATCTCCATGTCGACGACGCGAAACGAGCCGTTATTTCGTAAAGGTAGCGAAGGTGCCAGGCCGGGCCGAGTTCCGGCGAAATGGCAAAGTCGTCCAACGCGCTCGTGATGTTGTGAACGGCATCGCGTCGCCCGACCGGCGCGGAGAACATCGCGTCTATCAGCGCGGCCAGGCTCATGCCGCCGACCAGCATGGCTCGTGCAGCTTCGTCGCCGTGAGTAAGCCGGAGGGCGGTCACGATTACCGCAATAGCGTCGGGGTTCTTCAGAGCCACGACACGTTTCAGACGTTTATAGAGGCGATCTAGTTTTCCGTGATCGCCACTATGTTTCCGAGAAAGATAATGACCGAGAGAGATATTCGCGAACTTGGGCCTTCTCCATGAAATCAAAGCGGCGCGCACAATCTCGCGAATTGAAGTAGCGCGGCGCGATCGAAATCATTTTCGTGATTGTCGCCTGTCGCGCGATTTTCGCGCTCTCGCGGCCTCGGCTTGTTTCACCCGTTCGCGAAGCTCGAGTAATTCGCTATATTGTCGTTGAAGCGGGTCGAGCCATTCAATCTTCTCGCGAGGTTTATCGCGATAGTTGGTGCTGCTGTACGATGAATACCTGATCATAATGACGCCTTCGGTTAAGGCAGTCACGAGAAACAAAATCAGAAAAAGATGCTCGCGTTTATCAAAGTATTTCCGCGATACGACAACAACGCAACAAAGGTCGCGCGTTAAGCTTGATGTCCTTGCCGGAGGTTAATTCTGGAACTTTCAATTCGACAACAACGCCGCAGACACAGTAGGTCTCAGCAACATGATCTGCACTGTCACGATCCGCAGCACGATCACCGCGGTGCGGCTCCAGTAACGCCCAAACAGCTAAGCATCAGATGGAGTCGTCCAGCGCTCCATCAGGCGCACCTCCGTCCACAGCCGGCGGTTTCTTTCGCATAGCTATACCGATCCCGAAGCAAGGGTTCCGGCTGAGCGCTTACTTTCAGACCCAAAACCGGACCGTTGATGTAAGGGCGCGGGGCGGCGCTATTTTGCAAGGCGATGGACGACCGCTACAACAACTCAGCACGAACCTGAGCCACGCCACGATCCGTAATCCCCAAGGTGCGCGCGGCGGCGAGCGAGAGGTCGAGGACGCGGCCACGGACCCATGGAATGACCCGGACTCTCGTGCCGAACGGCAGATGGCGGTGCGCCGCGGTTAGTGAATTCCGGTCGTACGATGAACCGTTCGCCGTCTTGCCCTTTGAGTACGAGTAGAATGAGGCTCTTCCGGAGAACACTCGGTCGAGGGAGCGAGAGGCTGAACGGTCTTTCAAGGGCTCTTGACGATCTTTCAATGTCTGTTGTCCGTTCGGAGCTTGCACTTGCGGCTCATCCTTCTTTGTCTGTTCGAGCCCATCAGGAGCCGGCTCAGCGCGAGCCTTTGGTGTGATGGACCACCGCTCATTGAAATCCTCTGCTGCAGCGGTGTTCGCATTCAATCCAATCCAAGCAGGGACTGTCGCAATCGCAACCATTCTGAGGACAAGACGCATCGTTCGGCCTCATCAAACAATTGAAGCACAAGTCAACCCATCAGCCAGTGTTCCTGAACACGCATTCGCGTCTCGCAAATAGGTGATTGCATACCGACGTTGCGAGGATGTGCGGAGAAGCACCGCAGCAAGTCGATTATCTCGCTGCGATGCATCGCGCCATTTAGCGCAACCGGCCCGGGGGCCTAAGGGGCGGCCAGTCTCGCGCACCACATACGACCAGCCCATGGGAAAAGTTGCGTATCCGGAAAATGAGAAATTTCAACCCGCCTACTGACAAAGGGGCAGAGGTTGTGGGTGGCCGTGCGCCCGCCGACGCCAATGGCCCGGCGAGCGGTGCTTGAGGGGCAATCGCCGGCCGAACACGACGACCATGCCGAGGCAGGTGCCGAACGCGCTGTCGGGCAGCTTGATTTCGAGGCAGAGGGGGTTAAGCGTCGCCTTGAACATCGCAGCCTCCTTTGGATGAGCCCTGTGTTATGGCGCCGCCCAGGCCCCAAGCATTCGGGGGTGCGACTCGAAGTTGCGTAACCTGATCCCGCGGGCTCGCCAAGTTCAGCGCAACCCAAACACCGTCCCTGTCAGCGGGTCAAAGCATTCCCGAGCTTTTTGGCTTCGGCTAGATCCTAGCAACGGTGCCGTGCTTGGCCAACAGATAGAGAAGGTTATTGCCGTCCAACAGAGTCACCCTAACAGGCCCGGTATCGACGAGGCTCACTTACGACGGGCCACGTTTCGGTGCTCATCCCGGTATTGGGCAAGTTAGGCATCCCAAGAGAGCGGGGCGCGCTGAACCTGCCAACACGCACAACCTAACAAGAGGCTCCCACGGCATCTTGCACGCAACACGAGGGCGGGGTCGCAACTAAGTCCGATTCAACGTGTTTGATGGAGTGCGTTCACCTAGGAAGCGTGATGGAACCAACAGAATCTGCACGCACGCACCGTCAGGTGTTGCTTTGGCTCGTGGTCGCGCTGATTGTTGTGTTGGCTGGAGGCATGTTCGTTTGGATGAGTAACAGAATTGATGCCCTGCAGGCAGCGACTGCTATTCGTCAAGATTCTGGCGTCGAACAAACAAAGAGGGCGGTAGCAGCTCTTGAGCAAACGGTGAAAGACATTCAGTCAAGCCAGCAAAGCCTTGTGGACCGGATAGCGGAGGTCCAGCGCAAAATTGCCTCGGAAGGCAGTAATCGCAAGCTAATGTCAGATCAACTAGGCGCGCTCAGCGCACGCGTTGATGGGCTGGCATCCGCGAATGCGGAGAGCGCTGCGACTGCCCGTCAGAACTCACGCACAAAGCGATAGATGTTCGCGCTTAGTTCAATGCCGGAAATTTCTTTCCGAGAGTAGGAAAAGCCTTCCGCGAACATCTTCAACAGAGAGAACGAAGCAGGGACGTGTCAACGTTGGTGACCACTTAACCTGCCCTTGAGAGTGGTCCTCTCAACGCGATTTGGGACTCGCCTCCGGTCCGACGGCCGGTTGATCAGTACTGCGGGTTCTCGCACTTCTTCTGCCGCTTGCGGTTTCTTTGGAACGCCCATCCGATCAATCCCGCCAGCCCGAGGACAGCTCCTGAGACGATCACCCAGTGGGGATATCCGATCCTGGAAAGCATCGCCGTTCCCGGTCCCTCTCGAATCGCTCGTCCGGAATCGACACGTCAACAATTGGAAGATGGAACCACAATATATTCCGCCGCAATATTTCTTCGCCGAGACGTTCCACTCTCAGCAGCACCAGCTCCGCCCTCGCGTGGGCAAGGGTGAAGCACGGCTCGCCGTGCCGTCCGGAGCGGTATCCCCGGTCTTCCGCGCAAAGGTTCTTCATGACGACGTCGTCGTCAGGCGCGTGCAGACGCGCGCTGTTAGCGCGCCCTTGTCAGGCGGGTGATCCCCCTCCGCTCCGGCCGCCCTTGCCCTTGCTACCCCAGGTCTCGCCGACGGGCAGGGTTGCAGCGCAGCGCTGCGCTTCAACCTCAGCCAATAGGAGAACGACCATGAACATGTCCCAAAGCGAACAGCCTGCTTCCGGCGGTTTCCGCGTGGATGTATCGCGCGGCCAGCGCATCGGTCGGGTGTCGTCCGAGTGGTTTGCACGGCCAGATGACGAGCGGTATCTGACCCTGCCGGACCTTTATGAAGCAGTGCGAGGACGGGCCGAGCGCGCGCAAGCGCGAACCGTGGAAAGCCGGACCATCCGGGTGGAGGCGAGCCGGGACAATGCCGAGCGTCTGGCCCTGACGGTGCCGGGACGTGACGAGCCGGTGGCGCCGACACATTGGAGCTTTGGCCAGTTGTGCACGCTCGTTGGTGCGCCGACATCCTATCTGCGGCAGCTTCCCGCAGCCCTATCGGCCATCAACCTGCAACACTGCTTGCTGTCACATCGCGCCGAGCTCGTGAAAACCTTGGAAGCCGATAACGGGCGCGTTGAGCTTCGTGCTGTCACCGGGCCGGACTATGGCCGCATCTGGGACCATGAGTTGGTTGCTGCGGTCATGAAGATCGCGGGCAATGGCACCGGCGATACGCGGTGGAAGGTCCCGGGCGTGATGGACTGGGCAACTATGACCCATAATCCCTTTGTGGACGTGACCAAGGACACGACAACGCTCTATGCCAGCGATCGCGATGTGTTCCTGTTTCTGGTCGACGATACGAACCCGATCGAGGCGGGACGTTTGCCGGATGGATCACCGGATTTGTATTTCCGCGGATTTTACTGCTGGAATAGTGAAGTCGGCAGCAAGACGCTGGGAATCGCGAGCTTTTACCTTCGCGCTGTCTGCATGAACCGGAATCTTTGGGGTGTCGAGAATTTCGAGGAAATCACGATCCGGCATTCCAAATTTGCCGCTCAACGGTTCGCCCATGAAGCAGCACCGGCGCTGACCAGCTTCGCCAATTCCTCGCCCGCGCCATTCGTCGCCGGGATCAAGGCAGCCCGGGAACGCATCGTTGCCCGGACGGATGAGGACCGAGAGACTTTCCTGCGCAAAAGCGGGTTTTCCAAATCTGAGACATCGAAGATCATCGAAACCGTTTTGGGCGAAGAAAATCGCAAGCCGGAAAGTATCTTTGATTTCGTGCAGGGCATTACCGCATTTGCTCGCGGCAAGGCTCATCAGGACACGCGTCTTGAACTGGAAGGGAAAGCAAAGCGTTTGATGGAACGGGCTATCTGAAGATAGGGCGGCGTAACCGGCGCCTGGTTACGCGGCCTTGCCCTCAGGCCCCAGTGCGTCGCCGCCGATCCGGCATGCAGGATCGGCGGCGATGACGCGTCTCCGCGTCCGGCTCTCGCCGGGCCTCCGGCCCGGCTCGCGAAAGTCAGCTCTACGACTAATTTGAAATGGATTTCTGTCGGCGCGATCACTTCCGCTTAGCAGGTTTTGATCGTTCGGCTCGCGCCTCTTCATCTGGAAGAACGAGATCGACGTGGCTGATGCCCAACGTGCTGGCGAGTTCAAACAAGGTTACGACAGTTGGATTACGGCGACCGCGCTCCAGGTCACTGATATATTGCTGCGTGAAGCCGGACGCTTCGGCGAATTTCTCCTGCGTGAAGCGCTTTTGCTTCCGCAGTCTTGCGAAATTCCGGCCGACCAACTTGCGCATGTCCATCGGCGCAAGTTGCGTCTTTACACACTATGAGGTTTATCTTCTATAATATGTATTCAGAGTCGATCGCTGGTGGACAAGATCGGAATGAGGCTAAAGTGAGACGTATTGTCCTGCTCGACCTCCTTGAAGATTAGAATCATTCTCATGACGAAACCGCAGCTAGATCCTGACGTCGCGGATGTCGCACCGAATGAGCCGACGCTGACGGCTTATGACGAACAGCATGTCGTCACGTACATTCGCCTTCTGCAGGCGGAGGGCGAGGGGGCGGACTGGCGCGAAGTGGCTCGAGTGGTGTTGCATATTGACCCAGAGCGAGAGCCAGACCGTGCGCGGACCGCATATCAGAGCCGGTTTTCGCTGCAAACGTTCTCAAATGCCTGCGACGTCAATGCTCATACGTGAATGGACGACACCTGCGCCTCGTCCGTGCGACCAAACACAAAGGAGGAAACGCTATGAGCGCGATCTGGCCGGAAATCCCCTTCGAGGCGTGGCGCGAAACCTGTTCCGCGCTTCATTTGTATTGCCAAGTAGTCGGCAAGTATCGGCTCGCGAGGACGCCGTGGGTCAATCATTCATGGCACGCGACTTTCTACGTGAATGCTCGCGGGCTCACGACTTCACTGGTTCCAGACGCCTCAGGTATCGAGATCACCTTCGATCTCTCCCGTCATGTCGTGATCGGAGAGGCCTCTGATGGCCGCCGGGTTGAAATGGCGCTGGGGCCGATGTCCGTTGCCGACTTTCACGCCCGGTTCTGTGAGTTGGTGGGACGTCTCGGCGGTACACCGGAATTCGACGGTCGGCCCAATGAAGTCCCCGATCCGATCCCCTTCCAGGACGACCGTCAGATCCGACCCTATGATGCAGACGCAGTGACGCGGTTTTTCAGGGCCCTGGTTGCGATCGACGGTGTGTTTCATCGGTTTCGGACGGGCTTCACCGGAAAGGTCAGTCCAGTCCATCTCTTCTGGGGCAGCTTCGATCTCGCGGTGACGCGCTTCTCCGGACGTCCTGCTCCGCTTCACCCGGGGGGCGTACCGGGTTTACCGGACGAAGTGACGCGCGAGGCCTACAGTGATGAAGTCTCGTCTGCCGGCTTCTGGCCGGGCGGAGGCGGCACAGACTTTGCGGCTTTCTACTCTTATGCCTATCCCACTCCGAACGGTTTTGCCGACGAACAGATTTTGCCGACGGGCGCATATTTCGATCAGAAGCTTGGGGAATATCTCCTGGCGTACGAGGTTGTGAGGAAGTCGAGCAATCCGGAGGCGACGCTCATGTCGTTTCTGGAAAGTACCTATCGGGCGGCAGCTGATGTCGGACGCTGGGATCGTGCCGCGCTCGAATGTCCGATTGGTCACCCCCTTCTGCCCCGCCCCCTGGATAGGAAGAGATGAAGTTCGACGAGCCTTCCCCTTGGTCAGGCAGAGCACCTCAATCGCGATGTCGAGCCACTACGCTGTGCCAGCGGGGCCGCTCGTCAAGCGCGAATATCTGTTGGCGATTGGCCATCGGCGGAAGCGCGGCCCGACTGGGACCTCCCTAGACGTCCGCCTTCAACGCGCCGCTTGCGATCCAATCGGTCGGATCCACAACCGAAAAAGAATGCCGCCTAGCAAGGAGCAGAGCGCCGCCACCTGCAACACTGTGCTTAGCGCGCGTTCGAACGCTGCCGTTGCGGCTTCGGTGATGCCGGCTTGTCCGGCCAGTATTGCATTCAGCGCTTCGTTGGCTTCTGCGCGCGGCGAACCGGCAAGATGATACGAAAAGCTGGCGAACAAAACGGCGCCGAGCGCCGCGACTGCAAAGAGACCTGCCACCCGGGCGACCGCGTTGTTGACGCCCGAAGCGACCCCGGCGTGGGCGTCGCCCACTGACGACATTACCATCGAGGTCAGCGGCGGGACGGTGATGGTCATGCCGATGCCAAATACGCAGATAGCCGGAAACGCTCCGGCCCAGTAGGATTGTCGAAAATCGGCAAAAGCCAGCAGCGCCAGACCGCAGCCTGCGATGACGGGTCCGAAGGTGAGCGACTGCTGCGGCCCGAAACGATCGGAAAGCCTGCCGGCGAATTGCGCGCCGAAACCCATGATGACAGCAAATGGAAGCAGCGCAGCGCCGGCCTGCGTCGCGGAGTAGCCGCCGAGCCGGATCAAGCCGAACGGCAGATAATACAGCGCGCCGCCTAGCGCGAAGTAAAGCAACAGCGTCAATACGTTGGCTGCGGAAAAACTGCGCGAACCGTACAGCGATAGCGGCATCATTGCTCGTGCACCGAGCCGAACTTCCATTGCGAGAAATAACAAGAACAATACAAATCCCAATCCGAGCGCGCCAATTACGGTTCTGTCAGAAAATCCCGACGCGGGAATAGCGCCAAGCCCCCAGCTGATCGCGGCGAGACCGGCGGCAACCGTGGCCGCTCCGGCCCAGTCCAGCGATTTTGCATTGTCATTTCGGCTTTCGCCCGCGAAGCTGCTCGCAAGTCCCGTCGCGACGGCCGCCAGCGGCAAATTGAGCAGAAAAATCGCACGCCACGACACCTGATCGACGAGCCAGCCGCCCAGTACCGGGCCGACGGCAGCGGTCAGCGCGCCGACACCAGCCCATACTCCGATCGCATGGTTGCGCTCGTGCTCGTCAAAAGTCGCTCCCAATAGCGCGAGGCTTGCCGGGATGAGGAGCGCGGCGCCAACCCCTTGGATTGCGCGGCTTGCGATTAACACGGTGATGTTCGGCGACAGGCCGCACGTAATGGAGGCCATGGTGAATATCGTAATGCCGAAAACAAAGATGCGTCGACGGCCGTAAAGATCGGCAGCCGCCCCCCCAACCAGCACCATAGCGCTGAGCAGCAGCAGATAGGCATTAACGATCCATTGGGTCGCGGCCACCCCTGCTTGCAGGGCGTGCTGAATCGCCGGCAGGGCGATATTCACGACGGAGCCGTCGACCAATGCCATGCTCGAACCGAATATGGTCGCCACCAGCGTCAGCCGCTTGCGTCTTTGCGGCAGTGCTGCGTCAAAAGCTGGTATGGCCCGGATAATGTTGGCTTCGCAGGGAGGTTGTGTGAAACCAACCATTTGGGGGCTCGAGAAGCGTGGCTGTCGCTATCAGCGTGCGCCTCGCGGGTACCGTTGGCAACCGTCGGTTCAGCCCGTTTCGCCGAGGTCGATCGCTCGGGTGGTCGGCAGATCCGGCAGGATGCCCGCTCAGGCCGATGTCTGCTTGTGGCCGATTTTGTTGCAAAAGTCGAGACAAGTCACGAACCGTGATTCCGTTGTGTTGACGCGAATCTCGGCGAGGTCGATCCATGATGGGCCGTCTGAA
>NZ_JADPJC010000119.1:0-16564 GCF_023073215.1 Bradyrhizobium sp. 35 | reverse complement strand
GAGGTCGATCGACAAAGCCACTCGGTCCTTGCCGCAGCGGGCGAGCGCTTCAAAGATCGCCTGCCAATGTCCGCGCTTAGCCCAGCGATTGAACCGATTGTAGATCGTCGTGTAAGGGCCATAGTCGGACGGGCAATCGCGCCAGCGTGCGCCGCACTGGAGCATGTGAATGATACCGCTGATAATGCGTCGATCGTCTTCGCGCGCCGGGCCGGTCTGGTTTGTTGGCAGATGCGGCTCTATCTGAGCCCACTGCTTGTCGTTGAGCCAGAACAGTCCTTTGCGCATCGAAGTCCCCCGTGCCGAATCAACTTGGCACCAGGGAATCAGAACTCGCTAATTAGGTACAGACCCTAGTAACCCGGCTACGATCATCGAATAATGTGATGGACTATTGGTTTCTGGCAATGCCCTCCTGCGAGAACTGACGGGCATGCCCGAAATTCCGGAGCACAAAATGGCTACCGAAACGGATGAAGTGCCACTCAATGCGATCCGGGTATTCGTCACAATTGCGCGCGAGGGAAGCGTAACCCGCGCGGCTAGCGCCTTGAGAATGACCCAGAGTTCGGTCAGCCGCTACCTCGCCGTGCTGCAGGAGTATCTGGGCAGTGACCTCATGCAGCGTCGCGGCCGGCGTAGCGAATTGACGGAATTCGGACGGCTTTTTGCGAACACGGTTGCAGAACCGCTAGATACCGTTTGCTTCACCGCTAAGAGAATGCGCCGACGGAATCGTCGAGACACCAATCGGATTGTAGTCCGCACGTCACTCTCGACTTTCGCTTACGCCTTTCTGATTCCAAATCTCCAAGCTTTTTCTAATGAAATGGGCGGTGTAGTTGTGGATGTGATTAGCTCACTTTCGCAACCGACGTCGTCCGACGATTACGACATTTTGATCACACGGGATCTTTCCGTCATCGAGCCGGCAGATGATTGGGAAATCTACAACGAGCAACTCGTATGTGTGGGCTCACCAAATCACGTCGATGGCAAGAGCCTCCCGGTTGTTCGCACAGTACCCATCCTGAACATCACATCCCGGCCTGACATAATGCCGACATGGCTGCGGGCCATGAACCTGACCCCAAAGGATATAAAATCGGGAGCGCGATATGATCACAATTACCTGGCCCTGCCGGCGGTGATGACGGGCAAATGTCTTCTCGTCGCGCCCGAAATCATTGTAAGTGACCTGGTACGTGGTGGAGCTCTCAATGTGATTCCACGATCGCGCACTCCGAGCGGCATGCAGTATCGCGCCTATGCTGTCGACCGAGGCGATAATCCCGAAATGTCTCGCGCTTTTTGCCGGTGGCTCGTTCGTCTTTGTAAGAAGACCGCCCTTGCGGAGACGGCATAAGATTGTCGTAGCAGCATTCCAGCTTGCTGAAGATCTCACCTAGCACCCGTGTTTTAAACGTGAGAGCAAAGCCTACAACGACGAAGCTCGGCCCAAAACGGTCCTTCAACGCCGTTTGAAAGCCGCCGTATGCTCAGCTCTGATTTAGATACTAATTGCAGAAGGCCCCCGGCGGGCATGCCGGAGGCCTCCTTGGAGGTTAACTTCGTTCTTTGAGCCTTTTCTCCTTCCGCTGGTTTAGACAGAGCCTCACCAGTTCCGCTGAGCCCGCAAGAGCAGGGTCAGCGTGCTCTGATCTTTCAATTCGTAAAGAGCCGCCGGCTTGGCGACCGCAGACTGCACAGGCAGTGTCACTGTACTTCCGCTCGCGTACTTTTGGTCGAGCATGGTGTAGGCGAGATCTGCCGTGAAGGTCAGGTTCTTGACCGGTGTCCAGCGCGTGACGACGCCAACAACCCCATAGTTGAAATCAGGATTACAGCCAGCATTGGCGCTCGACAGCGCAAGGTTGGCTACGAATGCACCGCAGATGTAGCCCTTCGCTGCGCTGTTATACCGAACGGCGCCCCAGCCGCCGTAGATGGCACTATTCCAATGAGGATCCCAGTTGTGGGTGTAACCAGCATGGAAGCCGTACGTCTTGGTTAGCTCCTGGCCCGCACCGGCAACGAACACGGAGTCAGACAAGCCCGCCAGGCCGACGCTCTGATAAGCACCTGCCAGCCCCGTGCCGCCGTACATCGCGTAGGTGGTTGGCATCAAATCGTTGAAGTTGTAGCGGGTCGCGCCGTTGGTATAAGCGCCTGACACGTTGATCGTGTCACCGGCTCCGGTCGGGATGTTCTTGATTGACAAGGCCAAAGCAGCAGCCCAGCCCCACTTGTCGTCCGGATGCCCGGTCGCTTCGTCGCCACCGTAGTACCCAGCATGGTTGTCGTGCGCCGCCAACGACGCCTGGAAGAGACCCCACGCCTGGTCAATACGAACCATCGCGATGAGGTCTGGAGACGATGAACCGCCGATGTTGTTAGTACCGTACGCACCGGTGGCGAGAGCGGCCGCCGTTGCTCCGCTTACATTCCAGATATTGGTCGTGCCGTAGGCGACCTGATCCTGGGCTGAGAAAGCGGCCGTGATGCCTTGTCCGAAGTCAGTGGTATAGGTGAACTGGTTCACGCCGGTGACCCATCCGCCGCCGCCCGGAAGATCATCGAACTCGTTGCCTGGATAGTTGGTCCAGGGCGCCGAGAACTGTGAGACGGCCTTACCCATCGTAAAGCCTGCGAACTGAATGAAGGCGGAGTAGACGCCGAGCGAACCACCAGCGACCTGTGAAGCTGTCGACGTTGTGTAAGCGGTCGCCCCATTGACGGCGCTCGTGCCGGCGCCAGTATAGCCGCCTGACGTCCAGGTGAACACGCCCGAGAAATAGGTGCGAACGAGGCCGTACTCAGTCGCGGTGCGCGTGTCGATGCTCAGTCCTTCACGAGCGCGCCAAGTGTAGCTATTGCCTAGACGGTTGCGTGCTCCCGCTACGCCATTGGCGGCCGGGTCAAAATCGCTGTTGCTATTCGCGACAACGTCAGTGCGCAGATATCCGCCAAGCTTGATGCAAGTGTCCGAGCCAGGGATGTAGTAGAAGCCAGCGCCGTACAGTGAGCAAACCTTCACGTACTCCACTGCTCTGGCTTTGACTGGCAGGTCAGCAGCTTGTGCCCCACTCGACGCGAGAGACGCCGACGCAAGAGTCAAAACAACATGCTTGATTGTTCGAAGTAAGCGAAAGTTCGTTTCTGAGAGTGTCATTGTCCCTATCCACTGGAGGTCAGATTTGTGCGGCCGACGCAGTATCGTTGGGACGCAATCGTCTGGTGACGGAGATCAAGTAATCCGATGGCAGGTTCGGATTTCACGATGGATCACATGAGAACTGGAGTCATCCAATCGACTTCTCGGCCGCAAGATACGTAGGGCTAAGCGCGTGTTGCTGCGCAGGTCCAGGCGAGCGGTCGGATGCCACCCAGCGACAAAGCGCTGAGCTGTCGTACTGGCCGATGAGCTTCGCACCCTGGGAGTTCGATCCACTTCCAGCCTTCGGCGGCGATCGTTTCCGCCTCTGCCTTTCGCTTCTCAGCGACCAGACCGTCGAGCAGAGCGACGTCCTCGAGCCAGCCGCCGTCGTCGGACTGGAACGGGTTGCGCAGCACCACGCCACCGGCCGCCTCGTTGGCATCTAGGCCAACAAACATGGCGCGACGGTCGGAGGCGCGCACCGACTTCTCCGTCAGCATGCGGCGGATCTGATAAGGCTCTTTCTACCAAGAGCCGGAGATGGTCTGCCAGACCTGCTCCTGGCGGCTGTGATCCGCGGTGACGGCGAAGGCCATCAACTGCTCGAGCGACATGCCCTCGTCGGCATAGACCTCGAGCAGCGCGCGCGAAACCGAGGCGAGTCGCAGGCGTTGGTTCACCACGTTGGGCGAGCACGTAGCTCACGCTGTCCCGCGGAAATCGCCGAGATAAACTGCGATGAGTGCGGCGCAATTGCCGGCTGAGGTTTTCTGCCATTGCGGCTTCGTCTGTGGCGACGTACCAGTCTACGACATCGCGGATAATCTGGCGGGGGAGGTCACCGCTTGTTGGGGCAGAGGTTGAACCGTCGAGAAGGAGACATAACACGGCATCGGCGCGCACTCCGACTCCCCCGCAATCCCGGTTATCGCGCGTCCTCTTTCATTGCTCACTGCGCCGATTGATCTCCATTCCCCTCTCGCTCGGCAGCATCGCTCTGGCTTATGGCGACAAAGCGCTCTCGTACAACGACCCGGCCTTCAGGTCCCTTGATATTGACGTCGAGAAAATGGTCAAAATCCTCATGACCTAAGAGCGCTTTGAACTTCTCTGCAATGTAGCAGCGAACATCATCGTCTGCGTTTGGATTTCAGCCACGAGTTCCTCTCGCCGTCAACGACGAGAAGGATGTCCTCGATGTCACGGCTGCCTAGGAGATCGTCGCTGCCGCGGCCGAGATATGCTTCCAACTTTGTCGCCACGAACAGCTCCGGCGTGAGGCGCTTGATGTTCAATGTCTCGTTCAGGTGACACGTGACCGCCGTCTCGATGCGTTTGGCGTACCAGCGATTGCTAAAGCCGAGAATACTTTCATCATCCGGCATGAAATCGACTTTGAGGTCGCCGAGCCGCATACGGCAAATGACCTCGTCTTCCGGAGATTCCACGAACCCCTTCTGACGCTACTCGTCTTGCAGTTGAGCCCATTGCGCATGTCCGACGAGATCAACGATCAGATCCACGTCATCGGTTGCCCGGACGGCTTCGAGCTCGATCTCGTCCGTAATGAAAAGGGCTGTTGTGCAACCGCCAACAAACACCAGCCGCTCGCGCAGTTCATCCCCCAAAGACTGCGCGACCGTTTGCAACATATGAAGCAATTGGCCTTTAACGGTGGTCATTTTCTGAGAAGCCTTTCCGATAAACGCTCGGCCGCGAGCCCAGCCTCCCTTTGATGTCCAAGCCTGACACCATCGATAAGGGCCAGATACTCGTACAGGCGATCGTCTTTTTGAATGGCCTGGGGTACGCTTTTAAACAGCGGGTCTACCGCCTGCCCCATGTCTTTGCCTTTGGCGTACGGCCAGACGTAAATGTACTCTCCTGCGCTGATCAGAAGATTTTTAAGCGGGGCGGCCGCAAAGGCGGTGGGGATGCCCCGGGTCATCGCACCCGGTTTAGCCGGGAAAACGAACTTCAATCCGTGCACCACGAAATTATAGAGATCGCGGCGGTTGGGCTTTGCCTGGCCGGTTTCCCGATCTTTGACCGCAAGGCCCGACGAAACGCTCCGGTTAATCGACGCATTGACCTCTGACTTGCTGATACCAAGGGCTGATTCCAGGCTGCGTACTGAGTACGGGTCATCGTTATGCGCAGCCTCCCCAAGATGCGGGTCGCCCTCATTTTTGGCCTGCTCAAGGCTCACGAGCTTCAGCAATATAACAACGTCTTGGCTTTTCATACGGATTCTTTCTCGTCCGCTGTCCTAGGACTAAGGACAGTAGACCACAAGGGGTCTTCGGATCAAGATCGAACGTACCGCGTTGTGGCGCCCACTAACGCGGAGGTTCATCCCACTTCCTAGTAGTATATTCGATTTCGCGCTACTTACAATTGTTCCAGAGTCTGCCCTTGCTTGTCAGCCGATCTCGTAGGCCCAACCGGCCCGCCAGCGTTTCTAACGAATCCATAACCGCTCCCTTGAGCGAGATGGTGGCACCCGTGTAGATTTCCAGCAATACATCTAGCGCGGTTTGCGTGCCGTGCGCGGCGATCATAGAGACGGCTCCGGATGCCACGTTGTAGGACCATCGGACGACCACTCTCTCGAGAAATGAAAGCGGCAGAAGATGCTGTCTTTCACGCAATGTCGTCAGTGCATGCCCAACGTGTGCTGCCGTGTCAGAATCTAGAAGATCGATATCGTTCGAACCAAGCACCTGCTTCAATCTCCGCTCGATCGCCGACAACGCGTCCTGGGATCCAAATCGCGCCAATCCCTCGGCCAAGTTTAGCCCGTCGACCGGTTCATAGTCTTCCATGGCTGTCCACTTCTCCAGCAGCGGCAGGAAGAGGTCAGCGCCCTGGTGCAGCGGCGCAGCATCGATCACTCCTCCCTCGAACATGTCCATTTGAAAAAGGGCTGTCATTCCAAGCACGATGCTGCTGGTCAATCCCGCCCTATCCGATGGAGAGGAAGTGCGTTCCTTGAGGCGTCGCATCGTCCCGCTTAAGATAGACAGGTACTCGCCTCGCCTTAGATCTTCTGCGAGGCTGTACGTAGATCGATATTACTGGTGCTCCGGAGGAGGTTGAGAACGTTGCCGGCCTGACTGCCGCCCGTCGAAGGAAAACCGCACCCACTCGCACCGAGCGGAACGGTCCGTCGATCGGGGCACCGATCTCGTCTCTTCATTGGCCTCTCTCCAGAAGCTCCTCAAAAGACTGTCGCTGCTCGGCTGCGGTTGGAGGCGATCGTCTAAGTTGCACCAGACGCGAATGTCTGTTGTCCCAGAACGGCGTGCTCGACCATCTCCCATCCAACGGGATTAGCGTCCCCAGGGCTCGGCCCCCATCCGCGAACCGCACCAGCTCTATCCGCTGCTCAGCGGCGCCTCCATGACGGGGCTGGAAAAACAGAGTGAGGAACTGGGGGGAGTTTCTGCCATGACGATCTCTGCGGACAGCCTTGCGTCGACACCGCCGCAGCCGGTTGGACTGGCCTCTTCGATCCACGACAAACGTAAGGTTTGGGCGGCGCCTCATCGCCTCACGCCCGCTGCTTGTCTCGCCGGCGAGAATTGATCTGCGCCATCAGGATCGGGCCAAGCGAAAACTCGCCGACCTCGGCTTTTCGCGTCAGACCGCGCAGATAACCGCCGGCGGAATTGATCGCCGTCCCGCGCTGCAGGATACACGCGACGACGATGGCCGCGGGCACCTGGCCCATAACCTTTTGAGCCTCCTCCCAGGCGCTCGGACTGATCCCCAGCATCGATCGCACAACGGCCGCGGTAGCGAGGAAATCGCGCCAGTTCGAAACCCCACCCTTCGCATAATCGGCGATGTCTGGACACGCACTCAGGACCATTCCCAACGGATAAGCCCCCTCCCCGACTCGCGACGGTTGAGGTTTGGGCTCAGCTCCCGCCGCCCTGCCTTCTCGGAAGACAGGTTCAAGATCAATCGGGGTATCTGGATTTGAAGTCTGTATGTGGCGCTCAGAGTGGGACTCATTGGCGCCCGGATTCTTGGATTTGATGTGTTCTTCCAGAAGATTGAGCACGTCATCGGCAAGCTGAGACAACTCGTCGGCGATCGGCTCGAGCTCCTGGCGCGTAGCCGTGCGCGGAATCTGATCGACGATCGCGCGGAAGGCAGCGTGCACAACCTGCCAATCGGCAGGCCCCTGCCCTCCCCTTCGCGTCGGAACGGCTTCCTCGATGCCAGTTGCAATCATCTTCGCTATGTCGCGCCGGCACAGCGTGATGCGCTCTCGTACGAGCTTGAGTGCGCGGGCCTCGCCTTCGATATCGGCCGCCAGGCTCTCGAACTCCTCCGAGCGCACGACCAGCGGCGACAGATCGAAGCCGAAGGCGAGCTCGATGTCGCCGGCATTGTCCTTCCGCGCATACCGCTTGCCATTGGGACTGTCGCGCCGAACGATCAGGCCCGCGTCGACCAGCACGGAGAGGTGACGTCGCAGCGTTGACGCTGGCATGCCGTGCGCCCGCCGACTGAGTTGATGATTGGACGGGAAGACAATCAGATCGCCTGCCCCCGTCAGTGCGGTCTCGGGATGGAACGTTAAGAGCGCGTTCAAGACCGAGAGCGAGCGCTCCGACACGCCAAGGCGCGGCCGTGCCGTGCAGATGGCGTGGAAGATCTTCCACTTATGGACGATCTTTTCGGGCGGACGTTCGGTTGCGACCATCTGGCTTGCCACATGGGCAAGCGTCAGCGATCGCCGCCCAAAGGGCGTCGTTGGGGAGTGTGACTGCATGTCTTTGCCTCATGCGGGCAAAGAAAATCCGCTCACCAAAACGGTGCCGTCGCTAAAGACGCTTGACTGCGATTCGTGAAAGTGATTCTCTGTCAGTCGCCAAACGTGACGAGAGAAGGCTTTCGGACGGAGACGTTCCGGGGGCCTTTTTTCTTTTCCGCTATGCTCCTACGGTGAGAGGACGGAAACGCGGGTACGCATCGCGCCGCCCGACCGTGTGAGGTCCAGGCAGCGCCATATCCAAAGCGGCAAGACGCCCGATGTCACTCATCGGTGCCTCCATCGAGAAATGCCCGGTAGAGTTCCGGCAGCCGCGAAATCACAAAGTCTCCAAACGCAGGCGCGGCCTTTTCATCTACAGCTAGCGTGATGCGATCTGCGCGACGTTCAATCTTCACGATCTTTTTGCCTCCGTCGTCCGCCCAGGTTGTCGGCCGTGTAACTTTGGGCTTGCGGGGCGCCAGCGCGGCGAAAGTAATCGCGAACCGTTCATCGGAAGTAGCGCGCTCAAACCGATCGCTGGCAACGCTGTCGGCCAATACCTTTTGGTCGTGGCGGCCTACAAGCCGCTCCGCCAACTCCATCCAACGCCGGCGGCCCGTTTTTGGCGCTGGTCCGATTGCATCGAGTAGGCTCCGGGGAAGGGCCCGCGCGACCGTGATGAGGCGGGAGAGCTCCGTCTTGTCGACGCTGAGCGCCGCCATGATGATCTCGCGCTTGAATCCACGATCCTCGAGCGCGGCGGCGTAAGTTGCCCGCTCAATAAAGGACAGATCCTCCCGCTCACCATTCTCCTTGCCTTGTGCCACCACCAGGTCTTCGTCGCTAAGATCGCGGACCACGGCCCGCGCAGGGCGGCCAAGTTCGGCGAGCGCACGAACGCGACGATGGCCATAGGCAATCTGAAACCGGCCCGGGCTGGAAGGATGCGGGCGAAGGAGGATGGGAACCAACTGCCCATTGGCGCGGATCGATTCAACGAGGGCAGAGTGCTTCTCGTCCACGCTCGTCATACGATCGGGAACGATCGAGGCGTCGATCAAATCTGGGGCGATCTCGACGACGGTTTGACCGGTGGTGAGTTGCTCGGTCAAGGCCTTGGCGGCGTCGCGCTCCGCGGACAACATCTCAAGCGAGCGGCTCATAGCGCCGACAGCCCCACGCGACCCGAGTGTTGGCTGGGTTGGTCTGCGATTGTCGCTGGGCTCACCTGACGAGGGTTCGTTGACCGCGGTCAACTTGTCATCAATGAGGTCCGCAAGCAGGTTTTTTCGACCCATTAGGCCCTCCCCCACGCAGCCTGGATGAGGCTTTGGATTTCACCATTGACGCTGTCCAGCGATTCCATGGCGCGGTCGTAGGTAGCCCGTGTGAACTGATCGCGGCTGACCTCATAGAGCGTTTGCTTCGTGATGCCGGCGTCCGAGATCGCCGTACTTTTCAGCATCATGTTCGTGACCATGCGGTCGCCAAACAGCGAGCGCATGAAGCCGACCATTTGGGCCTGCGGTCCATCGCCGGGCTCATAACGCGTGACGAGATAGCGCATCCAATCGTAATTCATGTTGCCGCCTGCTTTGGCCACGACGGCAAGGAGGTCGGATGTCATGATTAGAAATTGGCACATCGACATGACATCGAGCATTTGCGGATGCACAGGGATCAGAATTGCCGTTGCTGCGCAGAGCGCAGAAAGCGTGAGAAATCCGAGTTGAGGCGGACAATCGATCACGACAATATCGTAGCGGTCCTGGACCGTGGCGAGGGCACGGGCAACGCGGGCGAAGAACAGCGGGTCACCCGACTGGCGCGCAGCTAGCGCTTTCGGGGTTTCATGTTCGAATTCCATCAGTTCGATGTTGCCGGGAATGATGTCGAGCCCCGAAAAGTAAGTCTGCCGAATGATCTCATTCAGTTCGCGACGCGCGTCGTCGTAGCGGATGGCGCCGTACAGAGTTCCGTTTTCCTCGACATCAAACTCTGGCTGATAGCCGTGCAGCGCAGAGAGCGAGGCCTGCGGATCCAGATCGATCGCGAGCACCCGATAGCCCTGCAGCGTGAGATGTTGGGCGAGATGCGCAGCCGTGGTGGTCTTCCCCGACCCTCCCTTGAAATTAACGACGCCAATGACTTGCAACTGTTCGCCCGCGACACGATACGGTCGGTATCGGCGCGCACCCTTGCCGGATTCATCCAGATAAGCACGAAGACTTTGAATATCGTCGAATGTGTACGACCTTCGACCCGATGGGCTGGTGTCCGGCTGAGGGCCCCTGCCCTCCAGCGACAATTGGCGGAGATAGCCGTCATTAATGCCGACGAGCTTAGCGACTTCGCCAGATGTAAAGCGGCGCAGATGCTTGCGTGCTTTTGGCGGGAACAGCTTCGTTCGGTGGGCGTGCAGCTTCGCCGACAGTTCCCGCGCGTCTGCCGCGATCGTGTCGTGGATCGCCTGCGGCGCGCCAGGCGTGATTGACGCCATCGCTTGTTGGTCGTTCAGGGCCACGGCTTTCTCGCGTAGTTACGAATTTCGGGTACACGGCATGCGCAAAGCGTGGCTATTACGCCCGATTCTGGCCAGTCTCGCAACAGTTAAAGGGTAAACCAATCCTTAACGGTCCAAACCGGCCCATGCTGGTCCAAAGTTGACCGCGGTCAACTCTCGGCATACGAGACTGCTGCGGTTCCTAAGGCGCCGCTCGAACATGAGTTGACCGCGGTCAACTTTCTCCAGTCGTCCCGACGCAGTTCCCGCAATCGACTCGCGCTCGAACCCTACCACCGTCCCATTCGGATCAAAATTCAGCGTTGAGCCCTGGCGCGCTCCGCTCAGCCGCAACCGCAACATCCGCTGCGCGGCGCCCGCGCCGAGACCGTGCAGACGCGGGGGATGGCAGGTCGAGAGTCCCGCGACCCGTCACGAGCAAGTCGTCCAGCGCATCACCAGATGCGGGCGCTTGCGTTTGCACCGATTCGTCGCGTGCTGGCTTGGAATGGCGAGCCGACTCGGCGAGCGCTGCAGCGAGGGAAAGTGCCCTCTTTCACCGCTAAAGCCGGCGCGCTCCCAGCCGCCGTTCCACCCTCGAAGCCGCATGATCATCGGCTGCGAACATGTCGCGCTCGCACAGCACGACCGCGACGTCAGCCCGCATACCGTGACGATCAAGGGCTTTGGCGGACGGTCGGCTCCCAAGCGGCACAACACCGCGGAAGCAGTGGACCTCGCGCGGCAGGCGTTCGAGCTTAGGCACGGGGTTGAGGACCTGTTATCCCTCGCGGGTGTCCTATGCGGATCATCCGCCGTGCCATCCCGGGTTGCTAGGTCCCACGCTCCACGCGACTGGCGGGACTAAGAAAGCAGCAGGGATGGCGGCGCGACCGGCAAGAGGTAGACCGGAGCCGGACGGGCGATCAGTGTCGACGATGCCGGTCTCGGCCAATCCAGTTCGGAAGGAACGGCATCTCTTCATCTTCGCGGAACGGGCCACAATGCGGATATGCGACGGTGCAGCCCATTTCCCGCTCGCAGCCGAGGGCGAATGCGGATGTAGTCGGCGGAGGGTTCCAGTTTACGCTGTTCCTTGGTGCCTTCCGCCACCATCCAGGTCGCACCACGCCGAGGGTTTGCCCGAGCAGGTCTCGGACCGGTTGTCTTGAAACCACGCAGGCGCGGGCGAGGGCATCGACGAGGTTGTGGTCGTCCGGGACGGATCGAGGTCAGCTAGGTCGGCAACAATGGAAACAAAGCGCGCCTCGTGTCAGAGACGGAAAGGGCAGGGTAGGGGGAGCGGAAAGGATCGCGGAATAGGGAAGGCGTTTATCGGCCGTTAACCATAAAGTTCCAGTCAGCACCACAAAGAGCCGCACGTCGACCTGAGGCCGCCCGTCACTGGAAAGCCAGCGACCTTGGCGGTCCTACTAACAGCGACCTGCTCCCGTATTCCGTGTATCGAATGACCGGAGGTGGCGTCTAGAGGAGCATGCCATCGCCTTGCACATCGAGAATCCGCAGACCGAAGCGATGGCGCGGAAAGTGACGGTGTTGGAAAAAGGTCCGCCTCAGAACAGTGCACCGGCACGCGCTCATGAGCTCGATAGCCGAGGTCGTTTTTCCTCGACCGCGGCGTCCAGTTCTGCCCGGATATGCTCCAAAGAGGGCAACTCCGCGGCGGACGGCCCACCAAAAGGATTCGGCGACGGCCCGTATGAGGAGATTCATCGGCGCATCGCCCTTCATCGCGCTCATCAGCGACTGAGACGAGGCACGCGAGCTATTGGCTCGCCTGCAGGAAATCGGAACGCGTCTGACGTCGCCGCAGGCCGTGGGGAGGGCGGTTGCCGTGGCGCCAGCACAAATCTTTCGGTCAGCGCCACCGCGGAGGCGCTCGAAGATTAGGTAGCCTGATCCTCATTGCCGCAGTCCCGGTGCAGCCTGAGACCGCACGGCTCGCTCGACGCCGTTCTCGCTTTGGTTAAGGGCGGTCCGGCGGGCGTCAATTTCCGGACCTGTTTTACCTACGCTTCACCTTGCATTCCGCGCAGCCTGATTTTCGAGGGCGCCTGCTTTGCCGGGGAGGGCACAGTCACCGGAGCGGCTGGTCCGGAACAGGGCAGGGTTGGCACGAGTGGCGATTTGTGGTTGATCTGAAGCTTGGCGCTGGTGATTTGCAGCGCTGCGAGTGCTGATCGCACTGCGGCCGCACCCTATCGATAAGGCGTGCTTATCGATAGCGAGAGGGGAGCGGGAACAGGCCTCGCTATGACGGAACATAAAGGTGTGTTAGATTCCGTTTCGCCGTTTCCTCTTAAGGTTATCAAGGCCTTGTCTTCCGGCTACAAAATCGCCGATCCGCTGCCTTGGGCTCAGCTCGCGGGGCCGCTTGCCGCGGCCGAGGATGCCGCCGCCCGCCTCGACGAGCGACTGGCCAAAAGCCCAATCCGTGACGGTGCGATCAGCCGAATGCACTTCGCCGAGGCTTGCGCCACTCTGTGGCTTGACGGCGAACTTGTCCACCTCGATGACCTCGTGCTCCACGACGCCGGCATGGACGTCCGCGCCCCCACCCACGAGCTGACCCGGGCTCACGCCGTGCTGCGCGCCCGTCGGCGCATTGCCGACGCGAAGCCCAATTGGGCGCTGTCGGTTTCCGGACTGGCTGAACTTCGGGGCCGGCGCGAGCGAGAGGAGGTCGAGGAACGTCTCGGGCTCAACGAGGACGCAGAGCGGGACGCGGTGGGTTTCGACGGACCGCTTGGCGTCATGAACACCGATCTCCATCTGGCCGCAGCCTTCGCCGCGGTCGACGCCGCCAACGCCAAGGCGGAGCGCAGACTCGCCGACGAGCTTCGGTCGTGGCCAGAGCGGGACTCGCTCGTCTACGATCCGGACTGGGACGAGGACGGCCGCCTCGACGACTGGCGCGCCGTCGTCGATGAGACCCGCAAGCTCCCACCGACTCTGGCGGCTGCAATCGCCGCGGATGCCTGGGACGCGATTGAACCGCTCGAGCACACGCCTTGGCTAGGGTGCCTGCTCGCAGCTAGCGTGTTGCGCGACCGCGGCAAGACACGCTGCTATCTGTTGTGCCTGCATGGAGGGCTGAAAAGCATCTCGCGTGAGCGTCGGCGGGCACGCGACGTCGCAGCGCGGCTGGTTGTGCAGCTCGAGGCGATGACGGCCGCCGCCGAGGCCGGCCTAAAGGACCACGACCGCTGGCTGATGACCAGAAACCTCCTCGCCCGAAAACTCGCCGGCCGGCGCGCCACTTCGAAACTGCCGGCGCTCCTCGACTACGTGCTGACCCGGCCGATCGTCTCGGCCGGCATGATCGCGGCGGAGCTTGGGATCACGGCCCGTGCGGCCCAAAACCTCGTCGCCGAACTCGACCTTCGCGAGACGACTGGCCGGGGACGCTATCGCGCGTGGGGCATCCAGTAGAGCGCGAGCCGCAAGCAACGTGAATTCCGTGCAAAGAGCGTATTGGCGAGCATTCGTGCGCCGCAGAACATCAGTGAGGCAGCACGGAAAACGGGATCCCACAACGCGTCGATGGATCGCCGCTGCCGCAGGTATTGAAAGAGCTGACGCGGATCCACACGCCGCTCGAGAAGCACTAGCGCGACATGCGGGACACCGAGTTTACGGTTGAGCAGGCAAGCTATAGATGCTTCGGACCCGCGGCGGCACATGCCGACTTCGTGGTGCTTCTTCGAGATCATGAAGGGCCTGCCGGTCACGATCGGGCTTCCGGGTACCCTTCATAAATTCCTGGCGAACACCGATGCGAGGTCGAGGGAGTGGCCGCACCACAATGGTGAGACAGTGGGAAACACAGCGAATCCCCTTATGACACGGGCGTGCAAGGGTCCTTCACCACTCACGTTGACCGGATGTTTAATCGTTTCCATGAGCGGCGTTTACCAGTGCACGCGGTCACTGCGTGGAACCACCTGTGTTCGCTTGCGTGCGCTGCACGCGCAACGCCGATTACCGCCCCAGCAACCTAAATTAGATACTCACGAGAAGACTCGAATCGCACGGATGTACTGCGGTTCGATTTTTCTGGCGTAAGCGTAGCGTGCGCGTAGCGACTTGTGTGTTTGCGTACCCGTCCGAAGGGCGCGCGGTTCGCGTCCTTCGGCACTGGTCTCTGCATCTTCGCATTGATGCCTGGAGAGACCGCCTACTAGCACACCGCCTGGCGCCTCAGCCGTTCACGCGCCGCCGCTCGCAATCCCCAATCGGTCGCAGGCCCGCGACGCTGCGCGCTCGCTAACGATTCAGCCGCTCGAACCGCTGAAGTAGGCGGAAGCACGCCAGAAACTTTGGAAGGCGATGCTGGTGACCAGATCTGGCCCGAGGTCGGCAAGTCGACGCAGGCACGCCTAGTGGGTGCGTCCGTCCTGGGTGGCCGAGATGAAGAAGATGACACGAGCGCCGTCCACACCTTCTACCGGCCTTGCGCCTGGGGCAACGCCAGCGAGGAACCAAACTGGGCATCCCGCGCAGACCGCCGCACTCCCCCCGAACTCGCCGAGGAAGCGAAGAGCTCGGCCGAGATGGCGTGAGCGAACGGCGGTAACCTTTCTTACGTCTCCCCGCTTGCGGGAGACGTAAGATCGCTCTTGCGATGCGGGCGAGGGGGTACAGGTCTTTCGACAGTCGAATACGTGGAGAGATGCCCCTCACCCCAGTCCTCTCGGCGCGAGCAAATCTCTTTGCGGCCCCGTAGGAACGGGGAGAAGGAGAAGACCTCCTCAGGCCTCGATATCCAGCGCACAGTCGAAATTCGGTGCCGAATGCGTCAGCGCGCCGGCTGAGGCGTAGTCGACGCCGGTCGCCGCGATGGCTGCGATCGAGTCCAGGGTGACACCGCCGGATGCCTCCAGCTTGAGGCGTCCCTCGTTGAGCCTGACGGCTTCGCGCAGCGTCGCAATGTCCATGTTGTCGAGCAGCACGGCGTCGGCAAGGCCGGTGTCGAGCACCTCGCGCAACTGCGCCAGCGTGTCGACCTCGATCTCGATCTTGACGAGATGGCCGGCATGGGCGCGGGCGCGCTCCAGCACGGGGCGGATGCCGCCGGCAACCGCGATGTGGTTGTCCTTGATTAGGATGGCGTCGTCGAGCCCGAAGCGGTGATTGAAGCCGCCGCCGCAGCGTACCGCGTATTTCTCCAAGGCGCGCAGCCCCGGCGTGGTCTTTCGCGTGCAGCAGATTCTCATCCGGGTGCCCTCGGTGCGCGCGACATAGTCCGCCGTGAGCGTCGCAACGCCCGACAGGCGGCCGACGAAATTCAGCGCGGTCCGCTCCGCCGTGAGGATGGCGCGTGCCGGCCCCGAGATCGTCAGCACCTGCTGTCCAGGGACGACGCGCGCGGCGTCGCGAACATGTGCGCGTATCTCGATGTCGGGCGAAAGCTTTTGCAAGGTGGCGAGCGCCAGTGGCAAGCCGGCGATCACGCCGGACTGCCGCGCGACCAGGATTGCTTGCGCCTTCGTTGCTTCGGGGATCGTCGCAAGTGAGGTGATGTCGCCGGCGCGGCCGAGATCCTCATCGAGCGCGCGCAGCACGGCCTCGTCGATCGCGAGCGGGAGACAAAGGCGTCGGGATAGAGCACAGAATTCAGGGTGATCATGGTAGACTCCATCAGGCGATCATGGGTTGCGCGGTGCGCGGTGTCGGGCGTTCGCTCAGGCTGTCCGCGATCTCGCGCACTGCTGCGAGCGTCGTCATCGTGCGTTGCGCGAGGGCGGGCACGTCCGCGGCATGGTCGGAGCGGAAGTGCGCGCCGCGGCTCTCGCGCCGGTTCCAGGCCGAGGCCGCCACGAGCAGGGCTGCCGTTGCCATGTTGCGGACCGCGATGCTCGTGGCTTCGCGTTCGAGCGCGGCGAAGCTGCGAACCGCGTCCGCAAGCCCGTTACCATTGCGGATCACGCCGACATGCGTGCTCATCAGCATCCGCAGCCGCTTCACGGCCGCAGCATCCGGCGCGCCGTCCCGCGGCGTCGGCACGTCCGCAAGGCGTGCGGGCGAGGGAGTGGTGCGGCCGGCGATGTCGTCGGCGATGCGCGCGGCGTAGACCACGGCCTCCAACAGCGAGTTCGACGCAAGCCGGTTCGCG
>NZ_JADPJC010000066.1:0-16596 GCF_023073215.1 Bradyrhizobium sp. 35 | reverse complement strand
CAAAACCGCCGCTGCCTGAACGGGTCAGATGCCGCCCTCGATACGAAGGCCATCCGTCAAAAGCGCGGGCGTCATCGTGCGGAGAAAATCGCGCTTACGATGCATCTTGATTGACCGACTTTGACCGTCAAGTCGGTCCCGGTGACGGCTGGAGCTTGGAGCGGGCGGCTTTGCGATAACCGGGTGCGTTTCGGGTCGGCAGAGCGGCTCTATTCCTGTTTGCCGTCCTTCTCCTCGCGCTGCTTCCGGGCACGATCGACTGCGCCGCCCTGGGGCTGCCCGCTGACCTTCACGCCGGGGAGATGATCGACCTTGTTGTTGGCGGTATCTTCGGCACGCTGCAATTCACGATCGATGATGTCGCGTGATCCTTCGGCCGGGTCCTTGTCGAATGGGCTCTTGGTATCGGTGCTCATGATTGATCCTGCTCGTCGGCGCGCGTTGATTTGCCGAGGCAAGCTCGGCTCGGGCCCATCGTTCCTGTCGAGGCGGCAGCTTTTGTGCAGGCTCTTTACTCCCTGTGGTCGTCGATTTCGGGGGCGACCTGTCCGTAGTTCAGCAGGGCCACGAGGGTCGTTCCGCCCAGAATATTGCCGAGGAGTGTCGGTACGAAGAAGTCCGAGGCATATTGCGAGAGCGACGCCAGGCCGCTCTGCACCAGGAAGGCGCACTCGACCGAGCCCGCGATGATGTGCGCGAACTGGCCGAGCGCGACCACATAGGTCATCACGACGACGAGGTGCGGGCGCGATCCCTTCACGGCAGGCAGTAGCCACGCCATCAAGGCGATCAGCCAGCCGGCAAAGATCGCCCGGACAAGGGTCGTCGCGAACGTACCCTCGATGGTGTGGCGGCTGAGATCGACGAAGGCGCCCACGATGCGGGGTTCGAAGATGCTGGTGTGCGCGAGCACGGATCCAACGGCCCAGGTTCCTGCGATGTTGGAGGCGAGGACCAGGCCCCAAAGCTTGATCACGCTCCCAAGCGTGCCGAGATCCCTGTTGTGCAACAGCGGCAGCATCGGCGTCAGGGTGTTCTCGGTGAAGAGCTGCTGCCGTCCCAGCACCACGACCAGGAAACCGACCGTGTAGCCGAGCGGAGCCACCAGCCGTCGGGTGGCCTCGTCGGAAATCAGCGCGTGAAACTCGCCCTGGACAATCAGGGACAATCCCATCGAAAGGCCGGCGGCGAGGCCGGACAGCACGATGGCCCACCATCGCCGTTCCAGTTCCTGCTCACCCTCGGCGCGGATTGTCTCATGGATCAGCGCTGCGCTAGGCCGGCTCTGGGATTCGATCTGTTTCGTCTGGCGCCGCGAGACGCCGTCGAGCTTTGAGGCTGGATTGAAGGAGGCGCCGTCGCCAGGCTGGTCCACTCCGCGGTCTCCTGAAGGGTAGGTTCATCTCAATGCCGGGATCAAGGCTCGGAGCGGCAAGGGGTTCCTGGTAAGTGCTCGCACGCCGCAGCATTGTTGAGGCACAGCGGCGGCGCCGTGGTCGACCATCAGGAACCTTCGTGGAAAGCGGGTGTTTTCTACCGGGGCGGGTGGCGATCTGACAAGAGGCCAACCGTGCAAGACAATTTGCGTGTGCGCTCAACCGCGCAGATCGCGGGCCATCCGATTCATCCGATGCTGGTGCCGATACCGATCGCTTGTTTCATCGGAGCGCTGTTGACCGATATCGCCTATGTCGTCAGTGCCGAGATCATGTGGGCGGATTTTTCCGCCTGGCTTCTGGTCGTCGGCGTCATCTTCGGCGTACTGGCGGCGATCGCGGGCCTGACCGATTTTCTCGGCAACCGTCTGGTGCGGGCGCAACCGCCGGCCTGGCCGCATCTGATCGGCAACGCGGTGGCGTTGGTCCTGGCGATCGTCAATGCGTTGATCCATACGCGCGATGCCTGGACCTCGGTGTGGCCGACCGGGCTCATTCTTTCAGCCATCACCGTATTGATCCTGCCGGTCACCGGCTGGCTCGGCTGGGCGATGGTGTATCGCCACGGTGTAGGAGTTGCGCGATGAACTCCGCAATCGTTCGGGTGCTGTTGTGTGCCTCGCTGCTGTGTCTCGCCGGCTGCAATGACGGCAGTGGCGATCCGAAGGCGCAAACCGGCGCCAACCCGACGCTGCCCGACATCCAGCAATACCTGCTGCCGCCGATGCACATCGCCCGTATCGTCGGCTGGAAAAAGGACGAGACCCCGGCCGTCGCGCAGGGCTTGCAGGCCAAGGCCTTCGCGACCGGCTTGCAGCACCCCCGATTCCTCTACGTGCTGCCCAACGGCGACGTGCTGGTGGTGGAATCCAAGGCGCCGAAGGGCGCTCCGATCAAGCGGCCCAAGGAAATCGTGATGGGATACATCGAGTCCTGGGCGACATCAGGCGGCGACACCGGCGCGAGCAACCGCATCACGCTGCTGCGCGACAGCAACGGCGACGGCGTGCCGGACGTGCAGAGCGTCTTCCTCGACCATCTCAACTCGCCGTTCGGCGTCGCGCTGGTCGGCAACGATCTCTATGTCGCCAACACCGATGCGATCGTCAGATACCCCTACACGGAGGGTGATACGAAGATCACCGCGCCGGGCACGGTGCTGACGCCGCTGCCGGGCGGACCGATCGATCATCACTGGACCAAGAGCCTGGTCGCGAGCCCCGACGGTTCAAAGCTTTATGCCGGCGTCGGCTCCAACAGCAACATCACCGAGAACGGCATGGAGGCCGAGCACAATCGCGCCGCGATCCTCGAGATCGACCGTGCCAGCGGCCGCTGGCGCATCTTCGCGAGCGGCTTGCGCAATCCGAACGGCCTCAGCTTCGAGCCGCAGACCGGGACGCTGTGGACGGTGGTGAACGAGCGCGACGAACTCGGTCCCGATCTCGTGCCGGACTACATGACGTCGGTGAGGGACGGCGGCTTCTATGGCTGGCCCTACAGCTATTACGGCCAGCACGTCGATCCTCGCGTCAAGCCGGAGCGTCCTGATCTCGTCGCCAAGGCGATCGTGCCTGACTATGCGCTGAGCTCGCATGTCGCGCCGCTCGGCATGGCCTTCAACACGAGCGCGAGTTTGCCGGCGGCCTATCGCGGCGGCGCCTTCGTCGGCGAGCACGGCAGTTGGAACAGGCAGGTCTTGAACGGCTACAGGGTGGTGTTCGTGCCGTTCACGGATGGCAGGCCGAGCGGCCCGCCGCAGGACGTCGTCACCGGCTTCCTCAACAGCGACAACCAGGCGCGCGGGCGGCCCGTCGGCGTCGCCATCGACAAGACCGGCGCGCTGCTGGTCGCCGATGACAGCGGCAACACGGTGTGGCGGGTGACGGCGGCGCACCCGCAGCTCACGCAGCGATAGATAGATCTCGAGGAGTTACACCATGGGCCTTGCTCAATACACGATCGTGCCGGTGCAGGACGAATGGGGCGTGCTGCACGACGGCGACGTCAAGAACAGATACTCCACCAAGGAAGCGGCCTTCGAATCGGCGGTGGCTGCCGCCTCGCTGGCGCTTCGCGAGGGACACGAAGTCCATGTCAGCGTGCCCGGCCGCGAAGCCGGCGAGAACGCGCTGGGAATTTGATGGGACACTCCGAGCAGAACACACTTCAGGAGGCTGCGATGACCAAGCCCCGTGAACCGAACGGCATTGAACCCTCCCGCTCTGAAGACGACATTCAGCGAGACCAGCTCGGGCCGCGCGGCGTGCCGGGTGCGCCGGATCCGGCCAAGATGACACCCCAACGCGACAAGAAAACGCCGAAGCACGTCGATCCCGGTCACACGGCCTGACGGCTGCCCCGCGGCTTTTCTGTTCGGCCGGTAAGTCGGCGCCCGGCCGTCGACTTACGCCGCCGCAACGATATCCGTCTTGGCAAAGTCGTCGCCGACATAAAGAAGTGCGCAGCCATGCTCCTTGGCGACATCGTAGGCGAAGCAGTCACCAAAGTTGAGACCGGCAGGACGAATGCCTTTGCCCCAACGCGAGTAGATTTGCGCCACGCGTTCGGCCGAAGCTTGGGTCACCGAGATCACGTTCAAACCGAGATCGTTAATCAGCTTGTTCATCTCTTCGTCGACGCCCCGCCGTGCCGCGACGATCAGGCTTTCTGCAACGGAGGCCGCCGAGATCAGGATTTCGTCGGCGGTGTCCAGCGCGGTGATGCAAGCATCGGCTTGCGGTTCGTCGAGCACGATCGCCATCAGTGCGGAGGTATCGACTGCGATCATTCCGGCAGTCCGTCATCGCCGAAAAGAAAGTCCTGACTGCGCGCGGCGCTCGGTCCGGGAATAGCTTTGGCCCCGCCGGTCCTTCGCGCCGCCTCAAGCCCGGTCCGGCGGGTGGCGCGGTCCGGCGAAAGCTTGACCGGGACGAGCCGTACCGCGGGATGCCCATGTCGCGTCAGGATCACCTCGTCGCCGGCCTCTGCGCGGCGGACAAGATCGGTCAATTGTCCTTTTGCGTCGGTAACGGAGACCCGCATCTCATTGTCCTTCCTCAGTTTTCATAAAATGGACCATGCAATGGTCCAATGTCAACCACCTCCCACCCCACCATCGCCGGACGCGATCTCGCGGTTGATCTCGGCATGAGCCTGCCGGCGGTGTTCGCCGGAACGTGGGCTCTCCGTACAAAATAACATCATGTTAGGTTTGTCGAATAACTGGGTAATTGTGTTAGCCCGGCGAAAGCTTATCGTCGCCACCAAGCAGACACCCATCGGCAATGACAAGCGCTCGCGAAACTCCGCAGAGCGGCCGGAGAGTGCTGCCCAATTTTGAGCGAAGCCCGTCAACGGGACGTCAGCAAAACCCAAGGGAGGAATCTTGAGATGACCGCGATCCATCAGATGAGTCAGTCCAGGAAAGCCGCTGCCAGCGGCTGGATCGGGTCGGCTCTCGAATATTATGACTTCTTCATCTACGCGACCGCCGCGTCACTGATTTTCCCGCAAATCTTCTTCCCGTCGGAGAATCCCACCGTCGCGATCGTCGCCTCGTTGGCGACCTATGGCGTCGGGTATGTGGCCCGGCCGATTGGCGCGTTCGTCCTCGGGCACTGGGGCGACACCCATGGCCGCAAGACGGTTCTCATCGTCTGCATGTTCCTGATGGGCATCTCGACGATGGCCGTGGGTATCCTGCCGACCTACCAGCAGGTTGGCATCCTGGCGCCAATTCTGCTCGTCATTCTGCGCCTCGTGCAGGGATTTGCCGTTGCCGGCGAAATCTCGGGCGCAAGCTCGATGATCCTGGAGCACGCGCCGTTCGGCCGACGGGGCTTCTATGCCAGCTTCGCCCTTCAGGGGGTGCAGGCCGGACAGATCCTCGCCGCAGCAATCTTCCTGCCGTTGGCGGCCTATATGCCGACCGACGCCTTCAACAGCTGGGGCTGGCGGATTCCCTTCCTGCTCAGCTTCTTCGTCATCGTCGCGGGCTACATCATTCGTCGCGAAGTCGACGAGACCCCTGCTTTTGCCCGCGAGGGCGAACGGGGAGAAACGCCGCGCGCGCCCATCGTCCAGGCCATCAAGCTGAGCTGGCGCGACATGCTCAGGGTCATCTGCATGGCGCTGATGAATGTCATTCCTGTCGTTGCGACCATCTTCGGCGCGGCCTATGCGGTGCAGCCGGCCTACGGGATCGGTTTTGCCAAGGACGTCTATCTCTGGATCCCCGTGCTCGGAAACATGCTGGCCGTGTTCGTCATTCCCTTCGTCGGCAATCTCTCCGACAAGGTCGGCCGCAAGCCCCCGATCATCGTCGGCGCGCTTCTCTCCGGCTTGCTCGCCTTTTGCTATCTCTATGCCATCAGCATCAGGAATGTGCCGCTGGCAATATTGGTGTCGCTCTTGATGTGGGGCGTAGTCTATCAGGGCTACAACGCGATCTTCCCGAGCTTTTACCCGGAGCTGTTTCCGACCCGCACCCGCGTCTCGGCGATGGCGATATCGCAGAACATCGGAACCACCATCACCGCATTGCTGCCCGCCCTGTTTGCGACCGTCGCGCCTCCCGGCTCGACCAACATTCCGTTGACGGTGGGGGCGATTGCCTTCGCTATCACGGTCATCGCCGCGCTGGCCGCCCTGACCGCGCGGGAAACCTATCGGATCAGGATCGACGATCTCGGCAATCCCAATGCCGTTCCAATGCTGCGGGCAGATTATGACCGTCAGCGCGCCGGCGATGCGGTGAGCGGGGCTGCCACGGTTCGGACCTGACGGGTATGGTAGAGGCAACTGCCGCCGCGATCGATGATGTTCGCGGCGGCAGGGCCTCACTGCATAGTCAGGCCGCCGATTCGAATTTGGTGCGCGCGAGCGCAATCAATATGAGGTTGCAAGATGAACCCCGTCGTCATTGCCGTCGCAATCACCGGCTCCGTTCCGCGCAAGAAGGACAATCCCGCGGTCCCGATTCTGCCGTCCGAGCAGATCGAGTCGACGCACCAGGCCTTTGAAGCCGGTGCCACGCTCGCCCATATCCATGTTCGCAACGATGACGAGACGCCGTCCTCCGATCCCGAGCGTTTCGCCCTGGTGCAGGCGGGGATCAAGAAGCACTGTCCGGACATGATCGTTCAGTTCTCGACCGGAGGGCGGGGCCGCGATCCCTCGGCGCGCGGATCATCGCTCTACCTGAAGCCGGACATGGCCTCGCTGTCCACGGGATCGGTGAACTTTCCGACCATCGTCTACGAGAACAGCGCCGCGCTGGTCGAGACCCTCGCCACCGGGATGAAGGCGAATGGCATCCGGCCGGAAATCGAGATCTTCGATTTGTCGCATCTGCATGGCGCCCGCCGCCTGATCGAGGCGGGGCTGATCGACCAGCGTCCGCACGTGCAGTTCGTCATGGGCGTCAAGAACGCCATGCCCGCGGACGAGCATGTCCTCGACATCTTGCTGGGAGAGCTCAGGCGGCTGATCCCGGAGGCGACATGGACGGCAGCGGGGATCGGACGCCACCAGGCCGAGGTCATGGGCTGGGCGCTCGCGCGGGGCGCCGATGCGGTCCGCACCGGCCTCGAGGACAATATCAGGATCGACAAGGCGCGCCTCGCGGCCAGCAACGCCGAGCTCGTGGCCGTCGCCGGTGAGGCTGTCGCGCGTCACGGCCGGCGCGTGGCGACTGCGGCCGAGGCGCGATCCCTGCTCGGGCTCGCGGGGTAGGGCGCTCCTGCCGCCACCTGACATGCTCCCGGCCGCCTGCTGCCATTCGACGGCCGGCGTTTCCCTGCGCTAAGTCCGGGGGTAAGACAGGTGTCACAGGCGTGATCGGCGCCTGCCGGGCAGGCGACGATTGGAATGCGGTTCTTGAAATCTGACAGCAGGCTCATCGGGGTCCTGCTGGTGCTTGCGGTCTCCCAGCTTGTCGGGTGGGGTACGATAGGTCTTCCCGCCATCGTCGGACGCGATCTCGCGGCCGATCTCGGCATGAGCCTGCCGGCGGTGTTCGCCGGGACGTCCGTCCTCTATGTGTCGATGGGGCTATGCGCGCCCTGGCTCGCCAGGTCGTTTGCGCGGCACGGCGCACGAAAGGTCATGATCTCAGGCACGGTCCTCACCGTGCCGGGCTTCATCCTGCTGTCCCTCGCGCGCGAGCCGATGCTGTATTTCGCGGCCTGGATCGTCCTTGGCATCGCCGGCAGCGCCACGCTTTCGACCGGCGCCTATATCATGCTGAACGAGGTCGCCGGGCGGCAGGCCAAGAATGCCATCGGCGCGCTGATGCTGGTGACGGGCCTGTCGAGCAGCATCTTCTGGCCGACGACGTCGTTCCTCAGCGGTTTGCTCGGCTGGCGCGGGACGTGCCTCGTCTATGCAGCCATGATGGTCGTCATCAACCTTCCGCTCTATGCATTCTTTGCACCGCGCCGGAAAATCGTCGGTGATCGTGGCGGCGAGCCGGTGAAATCTTCGCCGCCGCCTGCGATTCCCAGGAGCACCTTCAGCCTCGTCGTTGCCGCGATCACGCTGAATGCCTTCGTCAATTTTGGCATCGGCGCCATCATGATCGAGTTGCTCCGGGCGGAGGGGCTTCCCCCGGCGCAGGCGCTTGCGTTTGGCTCGATGCTGGGCGTGATCCAGGTCAGCGCCCGCGGACTCGATTTTCTCGGCGGAGGGCGGTGGGATGGAATCACGACCGGGCTCGTCGCCGGCACGGCGCTGCCGATCGCCATGCTGCTGCTGATGACGCGCGAGGGCGCGACCTGGGCGGTTGCGGCCTTCATCCTGCTCTACGGCGCCGGCAGCGGCGCGATGGCGGTGGCGCGGGCAACGATCCCGCTCGTGTTCTACGATCAGACCGAGTTCGCCAAGGCGATGTCGATGATCGCGTTGCCGCTCAATCTCGCCTCCGCGGTCTCGCCGCCGCTCCTTGTCGGCCTGCTCACCCAGTTCGGCAGCCGCGGCGCGCTCGGTCTCACCTTCGTCTGCTCCTGCGCCACGGTGCTGATCCTGGTCCTGCTCGGCCGCCGCCGGCCGCAGGTGGCTGCAGCGGCTGCAACCTGAGAATATTCGCCATGCGGTAATTCACCGCGCGGTGACCTGCGCCGGGCGGGCTGGGGGATGGCCGTATGCCCACAGTGCAGTGCTCGGATCGCCAAAATAGTGTATCCGCAGGAAGCGCGGCCTGCGATCTCGCCGCCGCGCCAAGATCCAGTTCCCGGAGGAATTCGACATGTCGGCCCTGCCGCTCTCAGGCATCAAGATCCTTGACCTCACCCGCGTGCTTGCCGGGCCTCTGTCGGCCCAGATGCTGGGCGATTTGGGCGCGGAGGTTATCAAGATCGAGCGGCCGGGCACCGGTGACGACGCGCGCGCCTTCGGCCCGCCTTACCTGACTGACCCCGAGGGCAAGGCCAACAACAACAATTCATTCTACCTCTGCGCCAACCGCAACAAGAAGTCGGTCACGGTCAACATCGCCAAGCCCGAGGGGCAGGCGATTATCCGCGAGCTCGCCAAGGATGTCGACGTCTTCATGGAGAACTACAAGGTCGGCGATCTCAAGCGCTACGGCCTCGACTACGAGACCATCAAGGCGATCAATCCCGGCATTATCTACTGCTCGGTGACCGGCTTCGGCCAGACCGGCCCCTATGCGCCGCGCGCCGGCTACGACGCCATCCTGCAGGCGATGGGCGGCCTGATGAGCGTCACCGGCCATATCGACGGCGAGCCCGGCGAGGGCCCGATGAAGGTCGGCCCGTCGATCGTCGACTACATGACCGGCATGAACACCTCGATCGGGATTCTCTCGGCGCTCTATCATCGCGACGCCAATGATGGCGTGGGGCAGCATATCGACGTCTGCCTGTTCGACACCGTCATCGCGTCGTTGTCGCACTGGCTGCAGATCTACCTCGTCAACGGCAAGACGCCGCCGCGCCGCGGCACCTGGGGCAATGGCGGCATGCCGGCCGGCGTGTTCCGCTGCACCGACGGCGAGCTGATGCTGGTGGTCGGCAATGACGGCCAGTTCCAGCGCACCTGCGCCGTGCTCGGCGCGCCCGAACTCGCGAGCGACAAGCGTTTCGTCAGGAACAACGACCGCGTCGTGCACGGCAAGGAGATCATGGCGATCTTCGCCGGCCTGTTCCTGAAGCAGCCGGTGGCCTATTGGCTGGACAGATTGGAGGAGGCCGGCGTGCCCTCCGGCCCGATCAACAATTTCGAGCAGGTGTTTTCCGATCCGCACGTCCAGTCGCGCGGCATGCGGGTGAAGGTCGATCATCCCTTCCAGCCCGATCTCTCGCTGATCCGCAACGCGCTGACGCTCTCGGAAACCCCGATCAAGGATTACCGCGCCCCGCCGCTGCTCGGTGAGCACACCCAGGAGGTGCTCGCCGGCAAGCTCGGCTACGATGCCGGCAAGATCGAGACGCTGAAGCAGCAGGGGATTATCTAGCTTCGGCGAAGCGGCGCGCGCGGTTTGGCCTGATCGCCGCTGGATAAAAAGGGACGTCAACATGACGCTCCTGCGGCCTTGCGCGAACCTTGCGGGCAATCCCCAGATAATTCCGGTCCGTACTCACACAGGCTTCCGCTCCGCGCGCGACTCAGATTCGATCGGTCCACTCAGTCCGGGAGGGAACGCATGTCCTACACGATCGGGTTTCAGGCCAAGAACCAGAAGGCAATTCTGGCGACCGAGGCGGCAACGGCCAACCAGGCCGTCGCGATCATTGCCGCGTTGCGGCAAAGCGCCGACGAAATAAAGTTCATCCGCTCGCCGCAGGAAGGCGACATGGGCATCGAGATGCTGCTGCTGCTCGCCAAGGAAGAGGCCGAGGAGATGCCGCAGCACGCCTAGGCGGCTCGGCGACCAAACTTCGATCAGAAGCGAAGCATGACGGCTGCAACATGCTGTAGCAAGCCGTCATCTCGCTTGGACCGAAGGTGGCCGCCCATGAATCTCGAAATGAAACGCGAAGCGCTCCGCGTCGAACCGATCTCGACTTTCCTCGATCGTCGGCAGGCGCCGGTCTCGCCGGTCACGCGCGCCGGCAACATGATCTTCGTCGCCGGCCTGCCGCCATTCGACCCCGAGACGGGCGAGATCGCGGACGTGCCGATCGAACGGCAGAGCGAGCTGATCATGGAGCAGATGAAGCTGTGCCTTGAGACGGCGGGCGCGAGCCTCGACAACGTCATGAAGTGCAACGTCTACTGCACCTCGACCAAGCACTTCGCCGCGTTCAACAACGTCTATGCGCGCTATTTCCCGCACGATCCGCCGGCGCGGATCTTCGTCTGTACGCCGGAATGGTTCGGCCCCTTCGACGTCGAGATCGACTGCATCGCGATGATGTGAAGGTTAGCGCGCCGCCATTTTTGACGGCGCCTTCGCCTCCGTCCGTCCCGCCGTCAGCGCCATCGTCGCCACGCTGACGACGCGCGCGACCACGTCCTCGACATCGTCGAGGTCGCATTTGCCCTCCGACAGTTTCGTCAGCCGCTCGCTCTCGCGGATGGTGTGGTGCGCCATGGCGAGCGCGAAGTTCAGGCCCCAGTAAATATCGACGTCGCTGCGGTCGGGCAGGGACCTTCGCATCGCGCCGGCGAATTTGCGCAAATGGTCGATCTCGCGATTCTTGATGCGGCGGATCGGCGGCACGGATTCGATCGAAGCGCGGATCATGAAGCGCGCCGCGCTCGAGCGCTGGTTCTCGGGACCGAGGCAGCCGCGCAGCGTCGGGCCGACCAAGGCATGCAGGATTACCTCGATCGGCGCGCGGCCGCCGCCTTGTTCTTCCGCCGCCTTCAATTCGCGCAGACGCTCGCGATTGGTGGCGATCGAGCGTGTCACGAACAGCTCCGCGATCAACTCGTCCTTCGAGCCGAAATGATAGTTCACCGCCGCGAGGTTGACATTGGCCTCAGCGACGATGTCGCGCAACGTCACGTCGCCGAACCCGCGATCGGCATAGAGCCGTTCGGCGGCGGCGAGAATGGCAGTCCGGGTATGATCGCTGGCCATGGGAGCCCCTCGGGGAGGGAGTTGCAATTCAAACAGTTGTATGAAACTATCGTTTGAAGGCCGGGAAAGTCAATCCGCAATCGGGACTCGTTCGCAAACGCGCGAATGGGTTCCGGAGCATCCGCAAGCCGCGCATTCGCACTTGCGGGTCGCACAATGCGGGTGGACAGTCCGGCGCAAAACAAGTTCGCCAAACGAGTTGGCAAAGACGAGGAGCGTCCCATGGATTTCGATCTGTCGCCGAAGCAGAAGGAATGGCTCGACCGCGTGCAGTCCTTCATGGCCAAGCACGTGCGCCCGGCGGTGCCGGTCTATGATGAGCAGGATCGCAGCGGCGAACGCTGGAAGGTGATCCCGGTGCTCGAGGATCTCAAGAAGAAGGCGAAAGCCGAAGGCCTCTGGAACATGTTCATGCCGCCCAACGAGCATGAGGACGACGAATTCCGCGGCGCGGGACTGACCAATCTCGAATACGCGCTGCTCTCCGAGCAGATGGGCCACATCTCCTGGGCTTCGGAAGTCTTCAATTGTTCCGCGCCCGACACCGGCAACATGGAAGTATTCATGCGCTACGGCTCCAAGGAGCAGAAGCGCAAATGGCTGCGTCCGCTGATGGACGGCGAAATCCGCTCCGCCTTCCTGATGACGGAGCCGGCCGTGGCCTCGTCTGACGCCACCAACATCGAGACCAGCATTGTGCGCGACGGCGACCACTACGTCATCAACGGCCGCAAATGGTGGTCGTCCGGCGTCGGCGATCCCCGCTGCAAGATCGCGATCCTGATGGGCAAGACCGACTTCAAGGCGGCCAAGCACCAGCAGCAGTCGCAGATCCTGGTTCCGCTCGACACCCCCGGCATCAAGGTCGAGAAGATGCTGCCCGTGTTCGGCTTCGACGACGCGCCGCACGGCCACGCCCAGGTGCTGCTCGAGAACGTGCGGGTGCCGAAGGAGAACATCCTGCTCGGCGAAGGCCGCGGCTTCGAGATCGCGCAGGGCCGCCTCGGTCCCGGCCGTATCCATCACTGCATGCGCACCATCGGCAAGGCCGAGGAGGCGCTGGAGAAAATGGTGAAGCGGCTTACCTCGCGCACTGCCTTCGGCAAGCGGATCGTCGAGCATTCGGTGTGGGAGCAGCGCATCGGCGAGGCCCGCACCAACATCGAGATGACGCGGTTGTTGTGCCTCAAGGCCGCCGACATGATGGACAAGGTCGGCAACAAGACCGCGCAGGCCGAGATCGCCATGATCAAGGTCGCAGCCCCCAACATGGCGCTGAAGATCATCGACGAGGCGATCCAGGCCTTCGGCGGTGCAGGCGTCTCGGACGAAGCCGGCCTCGCCAAGGACTACGCCCACATCCGCACGCTCCGTCTCGCCGACGGCCCGGACGAGGTGCACAATCGCGCCATTGCCAGGCTCGAGGTTCGGAAGTATGCAAACTCTTCCAGTCATTAAGCGGGAGAGCACGCTGGCGCTCCCGATTTGAAGAAACGACAGGGCATGATCCGTGATCGGATGACCGCTTGACGCAAGTGCGCTGGGGGTTACCGATTAGGATCATGTTCGGACTGAAGAGGGAGCGTCATCGTGGCTGACGGCGTCAGGAAAGACGAAGAGTTCTCGGGCACCAAACCGGTCGAGGAGCGTCATCGCATCGACGAGATGCGGCTCGAAGCCTGGCTGCGCGAGAACATCGAGGGTTATGAGGGACCGCTGGTCGTGCTCCAGTTCAAGGGCGGCCAGTCCAACCCGACCTATCGGCTCGACACGCCGAACCGCTCCTATGTGATGCGCCGAAAACCGTTCGGCAAATTGTTGCCGTCGGCGCACGCGGTCGATCGCGAATATCGCGTGATCGCGGCGCTGGGAAAGCAGGGCTTTCCGGTCGCGAAGGCCTATGCGCTGTGCCAGGACGACAGCATCATCGGTTCGGCCTTCTACATCATGTCGATGGAAGACGGCCGGGTGTTCTGGGATCCGACGCTGCCGAGCCAGACGCGGGATGATCGTCGAAAGATCTTCACCAGCAAGATCGAGACGCTGGCAAAACTCCACATGTTCGATCCCGTCGCGATCGGTCTTGGCGACTTCGGCAAACCCGGCAACTACTTTGCCCGGCAGATCGACCGCTGGACCAAGCAGTACCGCGCGTCCGAGACCCAGACCATTCCGGAGTTCGAGAAGGTCGCCGAATGGTTGCCGAAGACCGTGCCGGAGCAGGCGCGCGTCTCGATCGTCCACGGCGACTATCGCCTCGACAACATGATTTTCCACGCGACGGAACCACGCGTGCAGGCCGTGCTCGATTGGGAATTGTCGACGCTCGGCGATCCCATGGCCGACTTCACCTATCTGCTGATGCAGTGGGTCATGCCCGGCCTGGACGGCGCCGACCTCAAGGCGCTCAACATCCCGAGCGTGGAGGAGGCCGCGCAGATCTATTGCAACGTCACCAAGATGACGGTGCCTGACCTCAACTGGTATTTCGCCTACAACCTGTTCCGTCTCGCCGGCATCACGCAAGGCATCGCCGGCCGGGTCCGCGACGGCACCGCGGCGAATGCCAAGGCGCTGGAGTCAGCCAAGCGCACCGTTCCGCTGTCGAAGGCGTCTTGGGAGTACGCGCAGAAGGCGGGCGCGGTTTAAGGAATCCGAAGGCGCGGCTGACGGCCGCGCCTTTGCTTGCGTTCCTCTCGTGTCTGGACACGGGACAGAATGACGAGAGAGATGCCCGCATGATTGATCACACCACCCTCATCACCTACATCCTCATCGTCCTCGGCTTCGTCTTCATTCCCGGACCGGCGACACTCCTCACCATGGCGCGCGCCGCGAGCTCGGGAACCAGGGTCGGCATCGCGACGGGCGCGGGAATTGCGGCTGGTGACGTGGTCCACACCACCATGGCAATCATCGGCCTCTCTGCGATCATCGCGACTTCGGCACTCCTGTTCAGCGTCGTCAAATACGCGGGCGCAGGCTTTCTGATCTATCTCGGCATTCGCGCCATGCTCGACAAGACGCCGATCGAGGTGAATGGCGGTGCGCCCGCGATCAGCGCAGCGCGGGCATTCCGGCAGGCCGTGCTGACCGAGGTGCTGAATCCGAAGACCGCGTTGTTCTTCCTTGCGTTCCTGCCGCAGTTCGTCCGGCCCGAGCATGGCTCGACGACGCTGCAGCTCGCGCTGCTCGGCGCTGTGTTCGTGTTGCTCGGCCTCCTTAGCACGGTGGTGTTCGCCGTCGGCGCCGGCCGTCTCGGCAATTTGCTTCGCCGCCATCCAGCCGTCGTGAAATGGCAGGGCAAGGTGGTCGGGACCATCTACTGCGCCGTCGGCGTGCGGCTGGCTTTGCAGGAGCGATGGGGCGCACCGCTCATTCGTAGCCCGGATGAGCGCAGCGATATCCGGGACAGCGGCCCCGCATGTCGCCGCTATGCTCATGCGGACTACGGGTGTCTCCAGACGCTCGTCATTGCGAGCGAAGCGAAGCAATCCAGAATCTTCGCACGGTGGCAGTCTGGATTGCTTCGTCGCAAGAGCTCCTCGCAATGACGCGGAAACACCTTACCCCTTCACGCAATGCGCGATCAGCTTCTCCACGAAGCCCGCGCATTTCTCCAGCTCCGCCATCTCCACGAACTCGTCCGGCGTATGCGCCTGCGCGATCGACCCGGGCCCGATCACCACTGACGGGATATCGGTCATGCTGGCGAACAGGCTCGCCTCGGTGCCGAAGGCGACCTTGGCGTGGTCGTTGCGCCCCGCGAGGCTCTTGGCCACCGTGACGATGGTGGCGTCGGCGGCGGTGTCGAGGGCGGGATAATCGAGGATCTCTTCGAAGTCGATGCCGCACTCCGGGTGTCGCGCCCTCATCGCCGGCTCGATCTCGGTCTTGGCCCAGGCGACGATCGCATCCGTCACCTCCCTGGATTCGGTTATGCCGATGCCGCGGCATTCGAAATCCACCGTGCAGGTATCGGGCACGATGTTGAGCGCGGCGCCGCCATGCACGATGCTGGTGAGCAGCGTCGAGTGAGGGACATCGTAGAGGCTGTTCGTTGCTTTCGTGCTTGCGAGTTGCAACGCGCGGCGGCGGATTTCGACGATCAGCTCGGCGGCGTATTCGATCGCGTTGACGCCCTCGGGTGCGATCGAGGAGTGGCGGGCGAGGCCCTGGAACGTGGCGCGCACGCCGTGCTTGCCCTTGTGGCCGATGATGACCTTCATCTCGGTCGGCTCGCCGATGAAGGCGCCGAGCGGCTTGATCCGTTTCTTCGCGAGCTCGCGCAGCATCGGCCGCACGCCGACGCAACCGATCTCCTCGTCATAGGAGATGGCGAGATGAATCGGCGTTGTCAGCTTCGCCTCCAGCATCTCCGGCACCATGGCAAGGCACACCGCGACGAATCCCTTCATGTCGGTGGTGCCGCGGCCGTAAAGCTTGCCGTCGCGCTCGATCAGCTTGAAGGGATCGTGGCTCCAGTCCTGGCCGACCACAGGCACCACGTCGGTATGTCCCGACAGCACCAGGCCGGGGCGGTCCTCGGGTCCAATGGTGACCCATAGCGCGGCTTTCTGTCCGGTCTCGTCGACGATGCGCTCACTCTTGACGCCGTGTGCGGCGAGATAGCTCTCGATATGCGCGATCAGGGGCAGGTTGGAGCGATCGCTGATCGTGTCGAAGCCGACGAGGTCGGCGAGCAGCTTGCGAATACGGTCGGGTCTTGAGCTTGGCATTGTCACGTTCTTGTCAGGGGGATGGAAGCTGAAGTGCTTGCACGAACCATACCAACGTCGGCTGTGGTAGAGCAAATCAACACAGACCGGTAGCCCGGGTGAGCGAAGCGATACCCGGGACAGCTCGTGGTCGGAATCCCGGATGTCGCTTCGCTCATCCGGGCTACAAGCCCTTGCATTGGCCGACGGGCAAAACACGCGAGCGGCAGGTCAACGCCCGCCGCTGAAAATATTCCACTTTACCGAAATTCGGAAACGGCGTATGTGTCGCCGTAACCCGGCCCAAGGAAGAGGGGCGTATCGCGATCGTCACGAACGCGGGCCGGACAGCGGCGGACGCTGGGCCACACCGGCGCGAATGGTTTCGCAGGGC
>NZ_JADPJC010000135.1:0-16847 GCF_023073215.1 Bradyrhizobium sp. 35 | reverse complement strand
CTGCTTACGGCCTGCGCCGGCGTACACTTCGATACGCTGTGTCAATGGTCGTCTTATGTCGTCCGAATGGTCGTCCATTATGAGCACCCTTGCAGAAGATGACTCTTCTAACGGTGCTCCCAAGATCGCGCACAGACAATCTAAAGGGCCGCGGCGCTACGCTTACGATGCAGTGGAGAATCACGGCGATCTTTCGGGCGATGGCGACCTTTGCCTTCTTCATGCCGATCCGCTTGGCGAGCTTCATGCCCCAGGCCTTTAGGGACGACCACTTTTTGGTTCGATAAAGAAGGACAGTGGGACAGTGGCGGCCTCGAACAAGTAAGTTCGGAGAAGCCGGTCGCCCCATCGAGATATCTTTCCGTTGGTGTCGGTTTCGCCGGATTGGCTGCGCCTCGGCGTAAGGCCTAGGTAGGCGCCGACCGTCGAAGCCGATCGGAAGCGCGAGGGGTCATCGATCGTGTGGCGGAACGTTAGGCCGTCACGACACCGACCCCCGGGACCGTCATCAGGCGAGGCGTCGTCTCGTCCAGCTTTGCCAACCGGCGGACCTCGTTGTCGAACTTACCTTGTTGTTGACAAACGTTCTCATGGATCGAGAGCAGCGGCGATATCACGCTGAGAAGCAAATGATCGACGCCCAAGAGTTCGCTGACCTGTTGCGGAATTGTTGGCCGATCGCGCGAGGGAACAGCAATCCACATTCCTTGATCAAGCTGCGAACCTGGTTCTCGATGTCTCGGCGCATGGACACTAGCCGAGATCTGGCGACAAGGATCGCTCGGATCTTCTGGCTTTCCTCACTTTTGACTTTTACCTCTCGATACGATCCAACCCGCACCAGTTCGGCAAGCCCTCGCGCATCATTCTGATCGCTCTTGTTCATTCGGACCGACAAAGCTGCGTGCGCATGCCGAGCGTCAATGCAGACCACGGGAAGCTCAACCCTGCGGAGTTCATGCCATAGCCAACTCGCCATAGCACCGGTCTCGAAGCCGATACGCTCGGCATGAGGCGCATGTTTGTTAAGCAGGTCAGTCAAGGCACCAGGATTAGACTTTGCTTTCCCTTCGAAGATTACTTGACCAGTCTCGTTGACAACGCACACAGCGGTCTCTCTCTGTGAGACGTCCAGCCCGACGTACTGCTTCATGGGAGCTCCTTCGAATCATTTGATTGCGAGGGCTCAACGATAACGGAGGTTGTCTGTCACGAGCGCCGACCGCAATTACGTCATCGTGTTCAAATGCTGCGTCACCGCGCCGAGCTGGGCCGCCGCCTAATCACTCCAACCTCGTCCTCGATAGAGATCTCCGTCCCAAAGGCCGCTGAGAGCCTCTGCAGACGCTCCAGAATGACCTTTGCTTGAAGCCCGGGGGCAGGACACGGAATCCCACGGTTGGCGAACCGCTTCGAGTGACCAAGCTCGATAGGATAAAGTCTCACCTCAGCAAGTTCGTTCTGCTCGAATCGGCTAACCGCGATAATGCTCTCATAGTAGACGGGATCGCAGAACCCGGGATCAGTCTCGTATCCTCCGGCCATCTCGGCCAGGGTCACCTCAGCATCCGTGTCGACGCGCGGGTCCTTGCCATAAGCATCGAACATGTCAGCGCCCACGGGCGTCCGCAGGTCATCCATGATGAAGTTCCCCAAACTATAGAAGATCGGCCGCCCCTTGTAGATCTCGATGCCGCGCAGCTGGTGCGGTCCATGGCCAATGTAGGCATCAGCCCCAGCATCTATGAGACGACGGGCAAGCGCTTGTTCATAATCAGGCGGCTCCTGACTCCAATTCCCGGGCTGGTGACCGTGGTTCGTGGCGACGCAGCAGTCGGAGAACTGCTTGCCCCGACGCACGTTTCGGAGGACGTTTGCCACATCCTGCGGGTTGGCTTCGTAGCTGTAACCCGCCTTGGGCCCAGCCGTATATGTCGTTCCGGCGAGTACGACTCGGTCTGGATCTTCACGGCCAGACCCGAAGCCCGGCAACGCATTGCGTATGTGCCTCAAGCTGTCGAGCATCTCCGGTAGAACTACGATGCTTCGCGCCACACGAAGAGCGTTGATCCCCGGTCTGCCCGGCGCCTCGCAGGCCGCATCGGCCGCCCGCGACAGCGGCGTGAACGTGGACGCAAACGACACCAGCCCCACGCGACCGCGGGCGGTCTCGAGAAAGCGAGCGGCACCGGCGTCAGCGAGGGTCTCGCCCGCCCCGGCATGGACGATGTCGTTCTGGTCGAGCGCCCGGATCGTCTCGCGCATGCCTTCAACGCCCCAGTCGAAGGTGTGGTTGTTCGCGTAGCTGACGAGGTTGAAGCCCATCGCCTTCAAGTCCGCTCCGAGCGCGGGCAAGCCGACGTGATACGCGCCGCCGTACTCAGCCTGCGGACTGCCCTGGAATGACCGGATGTTGAAGATGTTAGTTTCCATGTTGCCGAAAGTGACATCGGCCTTACGAAGGAGCGCGACGATTTCGCCGAAGCCCGAATGCTGGCCTTTGGTCAGCGGCCGCGTCACGATAAGATCGCCGACCGCCGCAATCGTAAAGCCGTCCGCAACGTTCGTTGCAATCGACCCAATGGTGTCATAGCCGACCCCCTGCTGGGCTGGATGGCAGCCGTTCTCGTGTAAGTATTCCCGCACAGGTCGCTCCATAGGCTGGTTCTTCTCGGCTAAGTCTATTCGGCTCTATCGTTTCTTTGGCGCATGCTGAACAAGCTATTGGATTTGTAAAGCCTGTCCGCTGAATCTTAGGCGCGTTGAGGACCAGCGGCCCGTTCCGCGTACGCTCAGCGCGGCCGCCAGCCGCAGGGGCGCGCATATGCCCAGACACTGGCGCGCTCGTCACCATAGGCTCCGTGTACACCAGCTCCGTCTGCATGTTTATGACTTGGCGCAGCGTGGCATCGTGCCACGCGGACCCGCAACTCGGGTACGTAGTGCGTGATTGTCTTCGAGGCGTCGAGCACGCCCTCCTGCTCCAATGCTGCGGCGAGCGTGCCCGCGTACGATTTGGTCACTGAGTGGCACGCGTGCGGCGCGGCCGTTCGCGTAAGCAATCAAAGATTCGGCTTCCCAGATCGCATGTCTTTGCAGCATCTGATCGAATGAAAGCCCCCGGCGGGCATGCCGGAGGCTTTCTTGGAGGTTAAGCGGTATAGAGAGCCGTTCGTGTTCTCCTTCTAGTTCACCATGATCACCAGTTGCGCTGAGCGCGGAGAAGGAGCGTCAGGGCGTTCTGATCCTTGAGCTCGTATGCAGCACCGGGCTTTGCGATGCTCGACTGCAGCGGGAGGGTAACCGTGCTACCGGCGGCATACTTTTGATCAAGCATTACGTAGGCGAGATCCGCGGTGAAGGTCAGATTTTTCACCGGCGTCCACCGCGTGACCAACCCGACAACACCGTAGTTGAAGTCGGGATTGCAGCCAGCGACACCACTTGATAGTGCGAGAGTAGCTAGGACTGCGCCGCAGATGTAGCCTTTTGCGGTAGTGTTGTAGCGCACAGCGCCCCAACCCCCATAAACGCTGCTGTTCCAGTGGGGATCCCAGTTGTGGGTGTACCCCCCCTGAAAGCCGTAGGTTGTGGTTAGCTGTTGGCCCGAGCCGGTGACGAATACTGAATCAGATAGACCGGCGAGACCGACACTCTGGTAAGCACCAGGAAGACCAGCGCCTCCATACATCGCGTAGGTGCTGGACATATACTCCTGAAAGTTGTAGCGGCTCGCACCATTCGTATACACGCCCGACATGTTGATCGTGTCGCCCGCGCCAGTGGGAATATTTTTGATCGACAAAGCCAACTGGCCAGCCCAGCCCCATTTATCGCCCGGGTGGCCGCTTGTTTCATCGGCACCATAATATGCTGCGTGATTTTCATGGGATGCTACTGACGCCTGGAATAGACCCCAAGCTTGGTCGACGCGCAGCATTGCCACGAGATCAGGAGCCCGCGAACCTCCGATATCGTTGGCTCCATAAGATCCAGTTGCAAGACCCGTGGAAGTCGCACCGCTGACGTTCCAGATGTTGCTCGTCAGATTGGCAACCTGGTCCTGCGCTGAAAATGAGGCGGAAATGCCTTGGCCGAAGTCAGCGGTATAGGTGAATTGGTTCACAGGCTCCCAGCCGCCGCCACCGGGTAGTCCATCGAAGCTGTTGGCAGGATAGTTGGTCCAGGGCGCTGCGAACTGGGATTGTGCCTTACCGATGGTAAATCCCGCAAACTGGAAGAACGCGTAGTAGACACCAAGAGAACCAGCAGAAACCTGAGAAGCGATTGAGCTTGTGTAGGCGGTTGCGCCGTTCGTGGCACTGGAACCCGCGCCACTATAGCCACCTGTCGTCCAAGTGTTAACAGCCTCGAAATAGGTGCGAACCACCCCGTACTCCGTGGCGGTACGGGTGTCGATGCTTAGGTCTGCGCGGGATTGAGCGGTGTAGTAGTTGCTCAACCGATTTCGGGCGCCAGCAACGCCGCTGTCGGCGGTTGCATAAACTCCGTTCGAGCCCAGCGCCAGCGATGTGCGCAAATAGCCGCCGAGTTTGATGCACGTGTCAGTGCCGGGAATGTAATAGAATCCAGCACCATAGAGCGAGCAAATCTTTACGTACTCGATCGCCTTGGCCTTGACCGGAAGATCGGCTGCCTGAGCTGTCGCGCTGGCAATCATTGCCGCGGATCCAAGGAAAAGAGTCTTTGTCAGTTTCATGATGAACCTCCAAGTTGGAAACGTCGTTTCCGTCCTTCAAAGATCCGCCGCTGCTAGCCTCACCGACTGGGCAGGTGCTTGACGGACGACGTCGAGGCGCCCCCTCTCCGTCAACTCACGATCTAAGCCGCCAAATGAATTCATACAATCAATTAATGATGCGAATTAATGACACGCTACGGAGTGTTGTATTTTGGCACCAAAGCGTGTGTTCACGAGCAAAAAGTCCCTGGTCACCAAAAAAAGAACCACCGGGGGGCACCCCGGAGGTTCTTCTTGGAGATTTACATGATCGTGGAAGAGTCCCTCCTCTAATCGATCTGGCCGGATCGTATCTTTTCTCAATTTATGATATCAATTCATTTTCGGAATAGGCTTCATGTTTCTTGAGGGGCTTTCCTAGGGCCCTCTAGGGCGTTACCCCTCTCAGGAGCGGACTTATCGCTGACTTTCGGCGGAACAATCACGATGTCTGAGATGCAAGCGGTAGACCGGGCTGTTCGAGATCTGATTTGGAATATTGTCGAGCTTCACTCTCAACTGGAGGGCATACACAAGAGCTGGGCACAGCTTATGGGATTGACCGAGCCCCAATGGCTGATTTTGATGGCGATCGAAGAACTCGACGAAGGGCGTGGTGTTTCGGGCATAGCAGTCGCCGGCAAGCTGCGGTTCCACCCTGCGTTTGTCACTACCCAAACTAAGAAGCTCGAGGAGATGGACTTTTTGACGCGTGAGATCTCGCGCGAGGATGGAAGATATATTGAAATGTCTTTGACCGAAAAGGCTCGTGCGGAAATTGCGAAGCTGTCCATCAAGAGAGAGGCGTTGAATTCTGCGCTCATCGAGGGGCTCGACGAGGCATCGCTCGACTACCTCAACAAACGGCTGAACTCGATTGCAAAGAATAGCCGACTGGCTTCGCAGAAGCTTAGCATAGGCGTGTTGTAGGCCGAAACGAAACCCAAGCGCCTGCTCATTATTCGTTGAGCTTCTTCTCGAGCCAATCAAAGATGCGCTGATCTAAGATCACAAAGTTTTCTGGCTCCGCGCCTCCACGGTACATCTGAGGTAGAATCACCTCCAGAGGAACCGCCGCGGCCATACAATTTGCATGGAGTTCGACGACATCTGAGACGCTAACAATGCCACGGGCGCTTACAGGCACAAGAATTGGACAGTTTATCTTGTGCGTCAATTGAGGCGAATGTGCCGAATTCGCCTCAGCGTCCTCTGTGGCGCGAGTCAGCCATCTAATGCATCCCAAAGTTCGCGCGCGATTCCAAAGCCCAGCGTCGCAAACCGCCGCGGCGACCCGGTCATCATACGCGGCGAAATCAGTGGCCAGGGCAGCCGACGATCCATCACCGTAGACAGCAATTCGATTGCGATCAATGTCTGGACAGCAGGACAAATAGTCCAAACATCGAGACAATAGCATCTCGGATTCGCCGCGAGAGTTTCCTGCGACGTCCTCGTAGGAGACAACGAGGATAGACATCTTGCGACCAATGATGACCGGCAAGAGTCTGCGGAGCAGGCTCATTCTTTTCTCTTCGTCGCTGCTAATGCAGATCACTGCCGGCAAGCGTAAATTGGAGCCGCCGGCAGGCAAATAGCAGGCAGGCACTTGAACCTGATCGCACGAAATTCGCAGATTTTCGACCGTGTACCCTAGAGCTGGTCCGAATTTCCGAAAGTCGCTTTCAACTCTCGCGGAAATCTCTGGGTCGTCTCGGTTCCCGTCCGCAAGTAGGCTTCTGGCAACCTCGAACGCAGTTAGCGCGCACAGCCAAGCCTCCTTGGCGATATCGAGCGCTTGCTTCTGCAAGTTAAGTTCAACAAGACTGGAATTGTGCTGGCCTATCGTTATCCAAGTCTTGGCCCAGCTTTGCAGCGCCGCTAACTCGCAGTCATGCGACGAGAGGCTATCCAAGAATGACGAGGCGCCGCGTCGGGTGGACGCAAGATCGCTCGTTCCAGCAAACCAAGCACGAGACTCCATCAATTTGTCCTCGGTGCAGATCCTGGGCCCTCGTGGTCCAGTCATTCAGAAGCTAAGCCGCCAGTGAATCTCGGTCCTAGGTGTTGGTACTATCAAAGATCCGTCGTTTTCCTCATCGGTTGGTAGTTTATACCGAGTTCCTGCCGAGAAACTGCTCGTAGGCGCGCCTTTAAGCTCGAAGTCGTGCGTCTTGGGCCGTTATAAGAGGTTTTTAGGCGTAACAACTCAATACGGCTCCGCGCACGACGCGCCTGGGGCGTCGGCAGATCGTTGTCGCGACGTCAAACCTGAGACCATGGCGGCTTCCGCGCTACGTTCATGCCAAACGAGTGAGTCTGCATCAGCAGCAACTTCGCCTGCTCTTCCATTGCGCAAGTGTTTCGAACGAATTGCGTTCTATCCCATAGACTTGGCTGCTGAGGCCGAAGGATAGACCGTGCGGGCTATGCTAATGTGGCAAAGCGGCACAAGAGTCCAAGGAGGGATTTCGGCACGTCAACCGCTCCCAACGCCGCATTCCATCGCAGGCGCAGCGCATTTGCCGCCGATTGTTGCGGCAGATGGCGTAATCTCGCACAGAGAGCGTTTCCGGGTCGTGCAGCATTAGCAAAGTCAAAGAGACGGTTGCCAGATTCATCTTTGCTTGATCGAGCCTGACTTCGATGTGGGGCTCGATGGCATGTGAATGAGCGGAAATGCGAAGAGCAAGTAAGTGATCGGATCTTAGGCGAGGAATTCATGCTAAGGAACACGAAGCCAGTTTGGGAGTGCGTTGAGTCTCATAAAACGGAATTTTTCGGTTTGAGCGACCGGATCTGGGGGCGCCCCGAAGAGAACTATCAGGAATTCTTCGCATTCAGCGAACATCGTCAGACGCTCGCCTTGCAGGGCTTTACGGTCTCCGAAGCGCTGGCCGGAATCCCAACAGCAGTGATGGGTGAAGCGGGTAAAGGCGGCCCTGTTATTGCTATCCTCGGTGAATACGACGCGCTGCCCGGTTTGAGCCAGGAAGCAGGCCTCGCTGAACAGCGGCCTCTCGTTCCGGGCGGTTCAGGGCACGGCTGCGGTCACAACATGCTCGGCTCGGCCTCGCTGTTGGCTGCAGTGGCGGTAAAGGATTGGCTGGCCCAAGCCGGGCTACCTGGCCGAGTGCGCTACTATGGCTGTCCTGCGGAAGAGGGCGGATCTGGCAAGAGCTTTTTGGTTCGAGCTGGCGCGTTCGATGATGTCGATATTGCGCTTTGTTGGCACCCCTCAGCCTTTACGGGCGTGTGGCCCGCGGCTTCGCTCGCGTGTGTGGAAATGGAATTCACGTTTCATGGGCGCGCCGCCCATGCTGCGGTGGCGCCGCATCTTGGGCGAAGCGCGCTCGATGCCGTGGAGCTCATGAGCGTAGGTGTGAATTATATGCGCGAGCACATGCCCTCCTCGGCTCGCGTCCACTACGCCCTCGTGGATGGTGGAGGTATCGCCCCAAACGTGGTGCAACCGCGTGCTGTTGTTCGTCATCTCGTTCGGGCACTTAAACTCAATGACATGTGGGGTTTGGTCGAGCGGGTCCGGAAGATCGCTGAGGGCGCGGCGCTGATGACGGAGACCAGAGTGGAAATGAAACAACTATCGGGCGAGGCCAACTTAGTTGCCAACGTTCCCTTGGAAGAAACCATGCATGAGAACCTGCTGCAACTGGGCGGAGTTGAGTTCGACAGTTGTGATATGGAGTTCGCCAGACAGATTCAACGCACTCTCCCGCCCGACGATATTCGTTCCGCGTATGGTCGTCACGGTCTGCCGGTGACCGCAGACCCCCTCAGCGGCAAAATTTACCCACCGGATGGCTCTCGCACCGACTCGATTGGCTCCACGGACGTAGGGACCGTGAGCTGGGTCGTTCCTACGGTGCAATGCTTAGTCTCATGCTATGCGATCGGGACGCCAGGTCATTCCTGGCAGCTGGTTGCACAAGGCAAGTCCCCCGCTGCTCACAAAGGAATCGCCTTCGCCGCAAAAGCTATGGCAGGCGTGGCCGCCGACGTCCTTTCGGATCCTGCTCTCCTCGCTGCGGCAAAAGAAGCGCTTGAGAGTTACCGTAAAGACAACGAGTTCAAAAATCCGGTAGGACCAGAAGCCGAACCTCCGCTCTCTATGGCGGCAAAATAAGATCAAACCCGCAGGACGATAGCGCGAGCACCACGCCTTCGGGTTATCCAACATGCGTTCCCGTAAGATGCTGGGTGTGCATAATGGCTCACCTAAGGCGATTTGAGGGGAGTCGCGCTTTCGCTGGCCAACTGCCCAGGGTGAGCATGAGTGCGAGCAGGAGGACCGCGAGCCATCGAACGAACGGTGCGCCCGAATGCGGCATCACACACTTTGCGGGATCCTAATGCATTCAAGCCTTGCGGTCACACAGACGGACTGCCCCTCGGGCTGTTCATCTTGGTGAGAAACGCGACGCTTCGGAAATAGTGGAGAGAGCTGTACGGCTCACGGAACGCTAAATTCCGCAGAAAATCTGCGCCGAACTTAGCAAGTTTACAGCTTTACATCGCCAGTCTGTAGTTAGCCTTGAACTTCAGAGGGAAGCTTCCGCAGTATCGTCGCAGGTTTAATCGTTACTCCGAGTTGCGTTGAAGGTCGTTCAAAAAGATTAGCTGGCTGCCGGGAGTGTTTTGGGTTGGGACCACTACCAGAAGGATCCGGTGTTTCTATCGACTTCGCGCGACAAAGCCTGGAACGCGACGGTGGCGGAACCACGGCGAACAACTTGCTCACCGGTCGCGAGCGAGAGCAACCTCCGAAATGCGTCACGAGCCGGAGTCGTCCAGCTACCGCTGGAAAACTCCGCAAATGAAATGTTGATGTTCCAGAAAGGTGTGGAGCATCGGGCGACGCCTTCCACAAGACCGAATCTACTTGGGCTTAAGCGGTTGATTATTTATGCAAGGAGCTGAAATCATGGCAATGCCAAGAGCCGAGCTGGTGTTTCCCCGGTCTGAATATATGCGACGCTTGTCCGCCGTAAAGTCGGAGATGAAGCGACGCGAGGTCGAACTGCTGGTGGTCTCGGTTTCAGCCAACATCACATACCTTTCGGGATACACTTCAAAGTCCGGATATGTGCCTCAAGCTCTACTCGTCTCTTTGAGCGAGGAAGAGCCAACCTTTGTTACGCGGCGGATGGACGCGCCAGCTGCACTCCATCAGATGTTCATCGATCGAACCAATGTGATCGGCTACCCGGAAGCCCTGATTGGCAATGCCGACCGCGATGGGTACGACGCGATAATCGATCTTATCCTGGACAAGGGGCTCGGCCGCAAGAGGATTGGCCTTGAAGCAAAGTTTCTGTCGACGATAGCCGTCGAAAAAGTCAGGTCCCGGTTCGTTGGCGCGAAAATCCTTGATTGCACGAACCTCGTGACCTGGATTCGAGGCGAGAAGTCGGACCTGGAAATCGGCATCATGCGCGAAGCCGCCGCAATTTCTGATGCGGGAATGCTCAAGGGGATGGACGTTATTCGCCCGGGCGTGCGCGAAGCCGATGCATCCGCAGAGATCATCGCAACATTGGTGCGCGGTGCTAACGGAAAGCCCGGCACCGACGCCGCGAGCTTCTTTCTGTGCGCGACACCGCGAACGTCCACGTGTCACATTAGCTGGACAGAGGACGTCTTCCAACAAGGTTCGCAAATCAACCTCGAGTTAACCGGCGTGCGTCACGGCTATACGTCCCCATTGATGCGCACCTTGTCGATTGGCAAACCATCAGATCAGATACGGCGGCTGCATGAAGGAGAAGTTGCTGGCCTGGAAGCTGCACTTTCGGTAGCCAAGACCGGAATGACGTGTAACGATGTCGCCGCGGCTTTCAACCTACGCTGAGGAAGCATGGCTTTCACAAGGAGTCGCGGTGTGGCTACGCGGTCGGAATCGATTGGACAGAGCCAACGGCGAGCTTGAAGGAAGGTGACACGACTATCTTGAAGTCGAACATGACCTTTCACCTCATGCTCGGAAACTGGATCGGTGAAGATATCGGCTATGTGATCAGCGAAACGTTTCGCGTCACAGATCTTGGTGGTGAACCATTTACCAAGCTGCCCCGTGAGCTGTTCGAAATTTAATCTGGTAACGCAACGACGTAACAAATGCTATGTCGCCTAACGGCAAGGGATCGGGAGCCTGCAGGCGCTAAAAGGATTGCCCGTCCGTGCAGGCTTCCGGCCGGCCAACATGGTGAATCAGAGACATACTGATTTGAGAATCCAAATCGATTCAGCTTAACCCCATGCCGCTGTTTGTCTCGAGAGATTGCGGGCCAGGAGCTGCTCAACAGACACTGCTAGTCAATCTGGACGATGCGCGCGCCAATCTCGCCGTCTGGATCGTCGACTACAATCCCCAGCGCCCCTACTCGTCGCTGACATACGCGGCGCTCACCTCACCGCAACGGACCATCGGCTCGGCAACCGCTGCGAGCTCCGTCCATGCCCATTGCTCCACCCGCGCCACCTGGCGTACTACAAGACGCTGCTGCAGGACGGAAAACTCCGTGGCGACTAGAACGCCAGTCACGGGGCTCTCGCAGGACAGGGTGCACGCAGAGAGGTGGTCCGGCAATACTGAACGGACAACCAGTGTCACGCGATGCCGCACTTTGACGTACTGAAGTCAAGCTTTCACTATCAGGGTCAGGAAAGAAGCAAACAGCCTCTCAGCGCTCTCTTTGTGGCCAAGGCTGCTTTAGGACTGCGCATGAGTTTCTTGCGATCCTCGCCCTTCGTTACGAAGCTGGCGGTCAAATCGCTGGCCTTTGGTTTCCTACCCGCTCTTAGATCCCGATCGCTTCGTATGCTTCGGCGATCTGTCTAATGGATGCGACGTAGGCGGCGGTCCTGTAGTCGCCCAGCTCCGGCCGCTTCTCCATGAGATCTGCAATGCGCGCCCAGGTGCTCCGCATGACGTCCTCAAGGCCGGATCGAACGAGATCGATCTCTGCGCCTCCTTCAAGAAACTCGTCGCGCATGTCAGCTGGAAACTGCTTGCCAGTCATCCTTTCCAGCGCTGTAGCGATCGTATGGTTCCGCCTTTCTCGTCGCCGCCGTTCCATCAAGCCGAACGGGATGTGTGTTAGGTTCTTCACCCATTCGAAATAGCTGACGACAACACCGCCGGCATTCACATAGAGATCCGGTAGGATGGTTATTCCTCGAGAGCGGAGTATCTTGTCGGCCTCGAAGGTGACAGGGCCGTTGGCGGCTTCTACTACAAGATGCGCGTTTATTCGGCCCGCATTCCCTGTGTGAATCGCGTTCTCCATTGCTGCAGGAACGAGAACATCACAGGCCATTTCGATACCCGACATATCGTTAGCAGCAGACGTGGCGCCAGGGAAGCCCAGAATGCTGCCCGTTTGAATTTGATGACGCTTCAGCAATTCAATGGAGAGCCCCGTTGAATTCGCGACATAACCGTCGCTTTCAGCAACGGCGATTACCCGGGCGCCGTCCTCCTCAGACAGGAATTTAGCCGCGTGATAGCCGACATTGCCAAAGCCTTGGATCACGATAGAAGCTTCCTTGAGATCGCGCTTGCCATTCATACCTCGGGTGCGCGGATCGCGAAGATAGCTCTGGAGCGCAAACTGCAGACCCCTCCCCGTTGCCTCGGTGCGACCGGCAATCCCGCCTTTCGACAAAGGTGTTCCCGTTACACAGGCCCGTGCGTTGATGACATCGGTCGGGTTCGCACGGCGGAATTCGTCCATCATCCAGGCCATCTCCCGCTCGCTTGTGCCGATGTCCGGGGCCGGAACGTTGACGCCAGGGCCGATCAGGCCACGCTTGTTGAGTTCCTGGGTGAAGCGGCGGGTGATACGCTCGAGTTCCTGTGGGGTCCATTCGCGCGGATCAATCTTGAGGGCTCCCTTCGAGCCGCCAAAGGGTACATCGACAAGTGAGCATTTAAGCGTCATGAGCGCAGCGAGCGCCTCCACTTCGTCGGCGTCGGCGTTCGGCGCGTAGCGAATACCGCCCTTCACAGGCTCTGTGTGTTCGCTGTGGACGGATCGCCAGCCGACAAAGCTGTACATGCGGCCGCGCAGTCTCACGCCAAAGCGAACCGTGTAGGTTGAGTTACATTGAATGATCCGCTCCGCCAAACCCTCGGGCAGATCGAGAAACGCCATCGAATGCTGGAAATGTTTGCCGACGCTCTCGAGAAAGCCATTAGAGTTAGCAGCCTGCATTACAAGACCTTCGTTGCGTCATTGTGATTTCCCCTATTCTATTCGTTCTACATCTGGATCATTGAAGTATTCGGTCGGGACTTAGCCATTCACGCGGGCTACTGACCTTCGCGGTGTGCTTCGGGACTTCTCCGCAGGACAACACTTCTACTCGATATCGTAGGATCCTGCGTTACCGGTTCAGGCTGTCGTCGGCGCGTAGAAGGAATATGGACCTCCGGTCGCGTTCGTGCTGGCTTGTCAGCAGCGGCCCCATGTGGGGGGCCTGCGGCAGAATGATTCGCGGAGCGAGTGTTCGATGCATGCCAAAGATAACGCACGTGCGCCAGTAGCAAAAAAGCGTCGAGAAGTCGAAATCCGTTCCTGAACATTATATGCGCGTGCTGCTACGGCGACGCACCAAGTTGTGAGGCAGCTTCAACTCGGAATCCTCGCGGGCAGTCATAAGTAGCAGGCTGATGCCTTAGGCAAAGTGTGCAGCAGATGAAGTCGGGCAGCGATGCACGCGGCGCCGCCTACGGCCTAGCCTGGGTCTCTCCGCTTCAGCAGGCGCCCTACTGGGAGAATGCAAGGGCAGCCTAAGACGGGGGCCAATCTCCGCAAAGCCCGCCTTTAAATATAATGCGGAATGTGGGCTGCGGCTCCACATCGGCTGCCTTGGGACCCCAACTTCGAGGTGGCGCCAGCCCTTTTCCTTTCCGAGATCTACAGCAGCATCGATGAGTCGCATCGCCACCCCAGATGATCGCTGGTCCGGGACCACATAGAGTTCGGTTACGATTCCATAGATCCCACACGCGAGCAGTGCCGCCCCCTCAGATAGCATAATGAGACCAACAGGGTTCTCGAGGTCGAATGCGAGAAAGCCACAGACGCGCTCCTTCATCGCCAGGAGATCGCCCACGAGCCGGGTGTCTACTCCGGCCCCACGTTCACCGGGCCCGAGTTCGGCAAGCAGGGCAGCAACCAAACCAGCCACCGTCTTGGCGTCCTCAACAGAGACTTCTCGCGTGGTCACCATGTGACATCATCCTCCAAGTTCAAGCCGCATGCGGACAGGTATTGTGGCGTCATCAAGGCTGCTGCATCATCCGGGACAGCGATATGCCGGCATGTTGACGTTCGGATGACGGGCTTCGTTCAGATCGCTGAAAGTGATATCGTGTCGGTGGTGCACTCCTTACAAAGCTTAGTGCTGAAAGAGATAAGGCTGGCCGTCTGCGCTCGGGTGTAGGAAGCGCCGCTATGGTCGACATCGGCGGACGCGGGGAAGAGTTGCACGGCGTGACAACAATCCTCCCGGGACGATGACGCGCCAATCTTCTCAAAGTATCTATGAACACGCGAGTCAAAGACCGACTGTGTTTAGCCAGTTGGTGAAAGACGGCTTTCGTAATTTGTCCTTCTGCGTCTTGTTTGTTGCGCGAGGCGCATGTAGCGCCGATCGGAGCAGAGCAAGATGTGTGATCGTTGCTCGGTCGCATTGCCATACGATAGCTCCTGCGCTCATGCCGACATATTGATCTGCTTCGGTCGATTTGGGAATCTTCCCGAATGAATCAGACCACTAGCTCGCGATAAAAAGCTGCAAGCACTGGCGGAATGTTGCGCAAATCCTTCGCGTCAACGTGGGTGCGCGCTCAAAACATCCTCGATTGCGTGATATGTTGACATCACAGACGTATTTGGATCGTTCCGAACGCCTGGGTTCGCAAAACCCATAGAGATAGGTCTCTCGTCGCAATAGCGGATCAAATAGAGGCCCCGGCCTGGAGCTACGACAGCCATGACGATCGATCGCAATCGCTCACGTGGCCTCGACTCCCTTCCGCTGTTCCTGTCCAGACAGCATCCTGAGTTCATGAAAGTCTTTGAGGTAGTGAATGATCTCCCTATCGACGATACCCATTGCCACATAATCACCGATCGCGATGCCGTAACGACTCCGCAGCGTTATGTGGAACGCATATCCTTGGCGGGATATCCTGTCGCCAGTTACTTTCCCCAGGGCGTTTATGACCGCTGGCTAAATGGCGATGAGGCAACCAGGCACGACTTTAATCGAAAGTTTGACATCCAGAGCAAGGTCGACGGCATCACTCGAGATATCGCAGAAAGTGTATTTATGAAGTTCCTTACTAGGGAGCTGTCGCACTTCCTGGGTTGTGAGTCGAGACTCGAGGCGGTCATCGAAGCCAGGAATGAGCGCGGAAGGGATTACTGGGGCTACGTCAATAGCTTATTACGGGACGTGAAGTATGAGAACATCATGCTTGATACGGGATATGCTGAGGGGTGTGGAGCGGAAGAGATATCGCGCTTTGAAGAAGCCATTCTGCCTTGCCGTACCAATCGTCTCGCCCGGATAGAGATGATCCAAAAAGAGCTTTTTCCTCTCGATGTCTCGTTCGAAGAATACGAGCAGCGCTTTCTAACTAGGATGCGCGAAATGCTGGACGGGACCGGAGACGGAAACTATGGGAAAAACTCTTTTGGAATGAAGTCCTACCTCCTGCCGTTCATCGGGTTGATAAGGCCCCTTTATGATCGCGGGGTCGCTCAGGCATCCTGGCAAAATCTCAGAGAATGCTTTCACAATATGCCGAAGGAACGAGAAGCTAATTACAATGTATCGAAGGATCTCCGGCGCTACAATTTCACGTTGGCTCTTGAAGAGTGTCTCCGGCGCGACATTCCCATGCAGATCCATACAGGGGATGGAGAAGCGCCTTACGTAATTCTCCGCAATCAAGACCCATTTTTTCTTGAGGAGGTCTGTCGGTTCGACCGAGATGATGTAATGCGTATGCCGAAAATTATTCCTCTACACGCCGGTTATCCATCGGTGGGAAAGGCCGCTTGGCTTAGTCATTTGTATCCGAATTGCTATTTCGAGCTATCTATCATGACACCATTCGTGCATCAGAGCTTGTTTCAGAGATACATGCAAGTGATGGAGGTCGTTCCACTATCTAAGATAATGTATGCGAGTGATGCTTGCCACATTCCTGAGCTTTATTGGCTTTCCGGTCGGTGGGGCAAGCGGTATCTTGCTCAAGCGCTGACTGAGCACATAGTAGGAGGAAGCCTGAGCCTGGAGGAGGCAATTGAGGGCGCCAGGATGATACTTTATAAGAACAACCGATCGCTCTACAGGATCAACTGACAGCGAAGGTGCGCTTCGGCCGAGTGCGGAATGAGAGGCGTTGCAGCGCGCCCTAAGAGGACCTCTCTCGGCGCCGGCTGGCGCGAGTTCCTAGTGCGCCGCATGTGCATGGAGGCTCTGGTCGGCAACACAATCGCACGCACCCCCTCCGCCAAAAGATACCGCGGCCATAATGCGCCGCCCGATCACAAGTTCAGGATCTTCATCTCAGGCCAGAAGCCAAGAAGCGAGGGCAGTGACCTGCCCCTGCCGATTTCCTCCAGTTGAAGTTAGAGTCCGGCCTTCTGAAGGACGGACAGATGAAGCGAGCCAGGTTTACGGAAGAGCAGATTATTGGCGTGCTGCGTGAGCATGAGGCGGGTGCGAAGGCTGCCGATTTGGCGCGGAAGCATGGCGTCTCTGAAGCGACGCTGTACAATTGGAAGGCGAAGTTCGGCGGTCTGGACGTCTCCGATGCCAAGCGGCTACGGCAACTCGAGGACGAGAACGCCAAGCTGAAGAAGCTCCTGGCCGAGCAGATGCTGGATGCTGCAGCGCTACGCGAGCTTTTGTCAAAAAATGTATGACCCGCCCCGCCCGTGCAAGGTCGTTTAATCAGGACGATGCAGTCTGCACAAATGTATCCGGCCTCTTGCAAGTGGGCCGCTGTTGCAGCCAGGCCATGATGAGATCCGCGCGTGCCGTTCCCAGATAAATGGTTCGGGCT